>CAZNMS010000198.1:0-14573 GCA_964573505.1 uncultured Planctomycetaceae bacterium
GTCTCCGGCAACAACGAGAACGGCATCGACATCAGCACGGCGACGACGACAAACAACATCGTGCAGGGAAACTACATCGGCACGAACGCGGCGGGCACCGGAGATCTCGGCAACACATTGGTCGGAGTGGCGATCGCACTCGACGCCGATGCCAACATCATCGGCACGGCGGGCGGCGGCAGAAACATCATCTCGGGCAACGATCAATACGGCATTCGCATCGTCGATACCGGCACCGACGAAAACGTCATTCAGAACAACATCATCGGCTTGAACGCGGCGGGCACCGCAGCACTCGGCAACAGCAATGATGGCATTCGACTGGAGTCTGCCGGTCCGCTCACGGGCACGACCATCGGCGGCACGACGGCGGGGCTCGGCAACGTCATCAGCGGCAACAGCGTTGATGGCATCGAGGTCCGAGACGGAGTTCTTAAGACAACGATCCTCGGCAACTTCATCGGCACCGATGCAACGGGGCTCGTCGACATCGGCAACGCGAACAGCGGCATCTATCTGCTCAACACCGACAACAACGTGATCGGCGGCACGTCCGCAGCAAGTCGCAACGTCATCAGCGGCAACGAGTCGAGCGGGGTCATCGTCGAGAATTCGTCGAGCAACACGATCAGCGGCAACTTCATCGGAGTGGGCAGCGACGGCACGACTGCGATTCACAACAACCACTCGGGCGTGCTGCTCATGTCTTCCGGAACGACCGGCAACATGATCGGAGGCACGTCTGCAGGCAGCGGCAACGTCATTCAGAACAATCAACTGCTCGGCATTTGGATTCAGTCAACGGCGGGCGCGAACAACAGCGTGCTCGGCAACAGCATCTCGTCCAACAACGGTCTCGGCATCGACCTCGCCGTTGCCGGAGTGACTGTAAACGATGCCGGCGACACCGACAGCGGCGCAAACAACTTGCAGAACTTCCCGGTGCTCACTGACGCCGAGTCCGACGGCGCTGACACAACGATTACAGGCACGCTCAACAGCACGTCATCGAGCACGTTTCGCATCGAGTTTTTCTCATCCCCCACTGGCGACGCGAGCGGCAACGGAGAAGGCGCGACGTATCTCGGCTTCGCGAACGTGACGACTAACAGCAGCGGCAATGCAACGATCAACACAAGGCTCAGTGGAGTGAGCGTCGCTGTCGGTCACAGCGTCACTGCAACGGCGACATTCCTCACGAACGGCGTCACTCCCGCAAGCACGTCTGAATTCGCTGCGAACGTCACTACGACATCAGCAACGAACGCAGCCCCTTTGTTGGTCATCACGGGGAATTCGCCGACCTTCACAGAAGGCGGCGGCCCGGTTTTCGTGGAAGCGGCAATGGGAGTCGACGACTCCGACTCGGCCAACTTCAACACCGGCACATTGACGATCGACTTTACCTCAGGCGGAATGGCCGACGACCGGCTGACGATTCAGCACGAGGGCACCGGCAGCGGTCAAGTCGGCATCAGCGGCAGTAACATTTCCTACAACTTCGGAGCGGGAGCCCTCGTCATCGGCAGCTTCACGGGGGGCACGAACGGAACGACCCCGCTCGTCGTGACCTTCAACGCCAACGCGACTCTCACCGCCGTGCAAGCCGTCGTCAGAAACGTCAGCTACGAGAATGTCACCGTCGACCCCGTCACCAACTCACGGACTATCCGCTACGTCTTGACCGACGGAGAAGGCGGCACGTCATCGCCGCAAACGAAAACGGTCTTCATCGCGGGCGACAACACACTGGTTGTGACGACGACCTCCGATACCGCCGACGGCACAACGACCAGCATCAACTCGCTGCTCGCCAATCGAGGAGCCGACGGCAAGATCTCGTTGCGCGAAGCGATCACTGCGCTCAACAACACGACGAACGGAATCGGCGGAGCGGACCGCATTGAGTTCGAAATCCTCGACGCACTCGTCGATGGCGCGCACACGATCGCGCTCAGCAGCGCTTTGCCCAGCATCGCCGAAGCGGTCGTCATCGACGGCACGACCGACGCGGACTTCAACGCTGCGCCGATCATCGTGCTCAATGGCCAGAACTCGGTGCAGGACGGCTTGCAGCTTTACGGCGGCAGCGACGGCAGCTCGGTGCGCGGGCTCGTCATTCAACGCTTCACACAAGACGGCATCGACATCACGACGTCCAACAACACCATCGTCGGCAACTATCTGGGCACCAATGCCAATGGTTCGTCAGCGGCGGGGAATCTCAACGGGCTCAACATCTTCTCGGGCGACAACAACATCATCGGCGGCACGTCGGCCAGCGACCGCAACGTCATCTCGGGCAACACCAACATCGGCGTTGTGCTGACTGGTGGCGCGAATTCGAATCAGTTCCTCGGCAACTACGTCGGCTTGAATGCAGCGGGCACAGCGGCGCTCGGCAACACCATTCACGGCATCTTCATCAGCGGCAGCACGGGCACCATCATCGGCGGTACGGCAGCCGGATCAGGCAACGTCATCTCGGGCAGTGGCGAGCGGCAGTTGTGGCTTTACGACTCGGACAACAGCCTGATCGTCGGCAACTATGTCGGCACGAACGCGGCGGGAACGGCGGACCTCAACGGCACAACCGGCGATGCCAGCAACTCGGGCATCGTGCTTTCCGACGGCAGCAGCGGAAACATGATTGGCGGATCGAGCACCGCTGCTCGCAACGTGCTCTCGGGTAATAATCATTACGGCATCGAGATCGAGGGCAGCACTTCAACCGACAACACCGTGAGAGGGAACTACGTCGGCACTGATGTGACGGGCGATGTCGCGCTCGAAAACACCGGAGGGGGCATTTACGTCGCGGCATCTCAGACCGTGATCGACAGCAATCTCGTTTCGGGCAATGCGGGCGACGGCATCGAAGTGGTCGGAGCATTGTCGGGCACGGTCAGTCGATGGAGCGGCGACAGCACGACTGCCGATGCCGTCGCTGATAACGACGCGACGATTGTCGGCGGAGTGACTTATGCCGCCGGCTTGAATAGCAACGCCTTCAATCTCAATGGAACGAGCGGCTATCTCACCGTCACCGACGATGCGAGTTTGCGACCGGAGACGATCACGCTCAGCGCATGGGTCTATGCCGACACTCTCGCGAGCGGCAACTATCACGTTGTCATCAGCAAGGGGAACAGCGGCAGCGGGCCGCTCGCTGACTCGCGCGACTCGTACTTGCTCGGCTTCCTCGACAACACGCTGCTCTTCGAGACAACTCATGCCGACGGCACTGCAACGTTCCTCAACGGCGGAGTCGTGACGACCGGCCAATGGCATCACATCGCGGGCACTTATGACGGCACCGACGTCCGGCTCTATCTCGACGGCGTCGAAGTCGCGAGCGAACTCGGTGTGACTAGTCCGTTGCAATACGACGTCGGCGTGCCGGTGACGATTGGCACCGACATCAACAACGGCTTCCCGACCGGCTACTTCTTCGACGGTCGCATTGACGAACTCTCGCTCTACGACCGCGCGCTCGACGGCACCGAGATCGCGCAACTCTTCACCTTGAATGGTGCGAGCGGCGAAGGCGGCGCGGACAACGTCATCACTGGCAACCGCATCGGCACAACCGCCGACGGACTGACTGTGCTCGGCAATACGGAGTCCGGCATCCTGCTTTCGAACGGTGCATCGCGCAACACGATTGGCGGCACAACAACCGACGACCGCAACGTGATTACCGGCAATGGCTCCGACGGCATTCAGATCGTCGACGGACAAAGCAACGCCATCATTGGCAATTACATCGGCATCGCGAGCAACGGCACGACCGCATCCGGCAACAGCTCCGAAGGCATCACGCTCAGCGGCGCGAAAGACACGATCATCGGCGGCACGGCCGCCGGTGCGGGCAACGTCATCGGCGGCAACTCGGTCGAAGGCATTTGGCTGATCGACGGCACGACGGGCACCGTCATTCAAGGCAACTTCATCGGCACGGATGCGACGGGCACGCTCGACTTCGGCAACGGCAGCGGCGGCATCCGCATCGGCAACGGCAGCGGAGCCGTCTCGAACAACAACCTCATCGGCGGCACATCAGCCGGAGCCGGCAACGTCATCGCCTTCAACGCGGAAGTCGGAGTAGCCGTCGACACAAACGGCAGCGGCGCGTCGACGGGCAATGCGATTCTCGGCAACTCGATCTATTCGAACGACGGCTTAGGCATCGACCTCGACGACCTCGATTCAACCCCGAGCAGCAGCGGCGTCACCGCGAACGACGCAGGCGACACCGACACCGGCGGCAACGACCGACAGAATTTTCCGACTCTGACGAGCGCCCTCTCATCGGGCGGTGACACAACGATTTCAGGCACGCTCAACAGCGCGGCATCGACGACGTACCGCATCGAGTTCTTCTCGTCCCCGACTGCTGACGCGAGCGGTCACGGTGAGGCGACGACCTATCTCGGCTCAACGAGCGTCACCACAAACGGCAGCGGCGGCGCCGACATCAGCGCGACGATCAACGGTCTTACTTTGACGAGCGGTCATATTGTCACGGCAACCGCGACCGTTGATCTCGGCGGGGGTAACTTCGGTTCCACTTCCGAGTTTGCGTTGAACTACGCCTTTGGCAGCAACACCGCTCCGAGCATCACCTCAAACGGCGGCGGTGCGACGGCAGCGATCAATGTTGCGGAGAACTCAACCGCTGTAACAACAGTGACAGCAACTGATTCTGATCTGCCGTCTCAAATTTTGAATTTCACAATCACGGGCGGAGCCGACGCCGGAAAGTTCTCAATCAATCCGAGCACCGGCGAGCTCGCGTTCGTCACCGCTCCGATTGCCGGAGTGAATACAGACGCCAATGCCGACGGCGTCTATGACGTCACGGTGCAAGTCAGCGACGGCGCGAGCGGCAGCGATTCGCAAGCTCTCAGCATCAGCGTCTCGGCCGCTCCGCAGCGCATCCTCTCGGGCACGTTCGTCGGTAATGGCACCGACAACCGCAGCATCTCGGGGCTCGGCTTCACGCCGTCGGTTGTGCTGCTCTTCGATCAGACCGGCGCGCAAGTCGGAGTGATCCGCACAGCGACGATGACCGGAGATGCGTCGAAGCCACTCAGCGGCTCAACGGCTCTAACCGCGAACTTGATTCAGTCGCTCGACGCCGACGGCTTCACGCTCGGCAACGACGCGCGAGTCAACGGCAGCGGCGACACCTATCAGTGGATCGCCTTCGGCAACAACCCGCACTTGCACATCGGCTCGTATGTCGGCAACGGCACATCGCAAGCCGTCAGCGGACTCGGCTTCGCTCCCGAACTGGTCTTCTTCATGGCCTCGAACTCGGGAGTAGCGCGGTTCCAATCAACGCTCTCTCCGACAAATTGCTACACCTTCAATTCAACCGCGCCGGGCTCGAACGGCATTCAATCTTTTGACAGCGACGGCTTCACCGTCGGCTCCGGCGCGTCGGTCAACGGCAGCGGTGTCACGATTTATTACATCGCCTTTGACGAGAACCCCTACTACTTCGATCAAGGCACCTACACCGGCAACGGCACCGACAACCGCGAAATCACCGGCCTCAGCTTTGAGTCCGAATTGCTGATGGTGCGGCAACTCGGCTTCACCAGTAACAACGCTGCCTTCAAGACAGGCTCAACCGGCGATGCCACTGACATCACGCTGCAAGTCAACGGCAACACGAGCTACACGAACGGGCTGCAAGCACTTAACGCTGACGGTTTTCAGCTCGGCACGAACGCGACCGTCAACAGCAACGGATTGAGCTACGGGTACTTCGCCTTCAGCGGCATCACGACGAGCGGCAATCAAGCTCCCGTCATTTCCAGTAACGGCGGCGGAGCGACATCGTCGATCAGCGTTTCAGAGAACGGGACATTGGCGGCAACGATCGCGGCGACAGATCCCGATGCGCAAGCAGTGACCTACTCCATCAACGGCGGCGCTGACGCAGCCTTCTTCAGCATCGACAGCGTCAGCGGCAAGCTCACCTTCAACACCGCTCCGGACTTCGAAGCACCGACCGACGCCGACTCAAACAACGTCTACGAAGTCACCGTCGAAGTCACCGACGGCTCAGGCGGCACGGACTCGCAAGCACTCAGCATCGCGGTGCAGGACATCGACGAGATCAACGTTTTGTTGACCGCCGTCGACGACAGTTTCACCGTCAACGAAGACATCGCGACGGTGCTCGATGTCACCGGCAACGATCTCGACAACCCGCCCGATACGCCGTCCGTCGTCGACTTCACTCAGCCAGCAAACGGCACCGTCACCAACAACGGCGACGGCACCGTCACTTACACACCGACCGGCGGATATCTCGGCAATGACTCGTTCGAGTACCTCGCATTCGGCTCCGGCGCGCAGCTCAGTCACTTCTGGGGACTCAACGGCGATGCGACCGACAGTGTCGGCGGCGCGGACGGCACGATCAGCGGAGCCACTACGGTTGCCGGTCAGTTCGGCAACGGACTGAGCTTCGACGAAGTCGACGACTTTGTGACGCTGCCCGACATCGCTTACGCCGCCGACTTCACGGTCTCGATCGACTTCAAGCTCGATGACAACAGCGGGCCGTTCTTCCAATACCTCTACAGTCACGGCGGAACGGCAGCAGTCGAGAACACGATCAACGTGCTCATCGCCGAAGACAGCAGCAGCTATCCGCACAAGCTGCGAACCATTGTCCGAGATGCGAACGACACCGAAGACGATCTCGCACTCGATGTTGATCTCAGCTCAATTGTCGGCGACGGCCAATGGCACACCTACACATTGACCGTCAGCTCGACGACCGGCCTTTCGGTCTATCTCGACGGCACGCTCTCCGCCGTCGATGCCTCGCGCGGCACGGATGGACTCGACCCAACCGGCAGCATCACGCTCGGCGCTCGAAACGATTTCGATCCCGCTCGTTTCTTGGGCGGATTTTTGGACAACGTTCTCGTCGCAGATCGCGCCATGAATGGCGAAGAGGTCAATGCACTCGCTTCGCATGTGAATCAGGCTGCGGTCTCGGTCTTCGTCAACGACGTGCCGACGATCACGAGCAACGGCAGCGGAGCGTCTGCAGCGATCAACGTTGGCGAGAACTCAAAGAGTGTCACAACGGTTACAGCGACCGACGCGGATCTGCCGACTCAAGCTTTGAGCTACTCAATCACCGGCGGAGCGGACGAAGCACATTTCACGATCGACTCAAGCACCGGCGAGCTCAGCTTCAACTCCGCTCCGAACTTCGAATCTCCGACTGATGCCGATACCGACAACATCTACGAAGTCACCGTCGCAGTGAGTGACGGAGTCGGCGGGACAGACTCGCAAGCACTCTCAGTGAGCATCTCCGACGCGAACGAAGTGCCCTCCGTCACGCTCACTGCAGCCCCGCTCGCCTACACCGAGAACGACGTCCTCGCGCTCGACACCGCGCTAACGGTCTCCGATCCCGACTCCGCCGCGCTCAGCAGTGCGACGCTGCAAATCACAGGCAACTACAGCAACGGCGAAGACCAATTGAACTTCACCGACATGCTCGGCATCACGGGCTCATGGAACGCCGCAACGGGCACGCTCACGTTGTCCGGCAGCGCCTCAGTCGCGAACTATCAAACCGCGCTGCGCAGCGTCGCCTACACCAACAACAGCAACGTCCCGAGCACCGCCACTCGTACCGTCTCCGTCACAGTCAACGACGGCACCTTCACAAGCCCCGCCGCCACTCGCGACATCAGCGTCTCCAGTGTGAACGACCCGATCACAAACTCGGTGCCGACCGGCCTCACGACGAACGAAGACACCGATCTCATCTTCAGCACCGCAAACGGCAACGCGCTCACGATCAATGATGCCGATGCCGGTTCGAACTCAGTCCGCGTGCAGCTCAATCTCGGAGCCGGCGGCCTCTTGACTCTCGCAGGCAAAACGGGACTCAGCTTCCTCGCCGGTGACGGGGTCGACGATGCGAACGTCGAATTCACCGGCACGCTCAGCGCGATCAACGTCGCACTCGACGGCTTACGCTTCCGACCGACCGCCGGCTTCAACGGCACCGTCAACTTGCTCGTGCTCTCAAACGATCTCGGCAACATCGGCACGGCAACGAGCGACTCAACATCGCGCGTCATCACCGTCAGCACTCTCAACGACCCGCCCGTCATCACGAGCAACGAAGGCGGAGCGAGCGCCAGTGTTTTGACATCTGAGAACTCTTCAGCGGTCACGACGGTGACGGCGACCGACTCCGATCTGCCATCTGACATCTTGAATTTTTCAATCATCAGCGGCCCCGACGCCGCTCTCTTCACGATCGACTCAAGCACGGGAGTGCTGACCTTCAACAGCGCGCCCGACTTCGAAGCGCCAACCGACGCCGACAGCAACAACGTCTACGAAGTCACGGTCGAAGTCAGCGACGGAGCCGGCGGCAGCGACTCGCAAGCTCTCAGCGTCACGATCACTGATGCCGACGAGTTCGACGTCAGCGCGCCGATCGACTCGGACGCGACGACAAACGCCGTCGATGAAAACGCTCCGAACGGCACGACGGTCGGCATCACCGCATCAGCAACCGACGCCGACGGGACGACGAACGTCATCACGTACTCGCTCTTCAACAACGCCGGCGGTCGCTTCGCCATCGACTCCAAGACCGGCGTCGTGACCGTCGCCGGCACGAGCTTGCTCGATCGAGAAGCCGCCGCCTCGCACAACATCACCGTCCGAGCGACGAGTGCCGACGGTAGTTCTTCTGACACCGTCTTCTCGATCGCGTTGAATCCGTTGAACGACAACGCGCCCGTCATCACTTCAAACGGCGGCGGCTTCTCCGGCAGCAGCACGCTGGCCGAGAACAAAACCGCTGTAACAACAGTGACAGCAACCGACTCGGATCTGCCCGCCGAGACATTGACCTACAGCATCATCGGCGGAGCGGACGCAGCCCTCTTCACGATCGACCCGAGCACCGGCGCGCTCAGCTTCATCTCCGCGCCGGACTTTGAATCTCCGTCCGATGCCGATGCCAACAACCTCTATCTCGTTGCTGTCGCGGTCGACGACGGACTCAACACCGACGTGCAAACGCTCGCGATCACCGTCACTGACGCCGACGAGTTCGCGGTCAGCGCGATCTCTGACACCGACGCCACTCCGAACGAAGTCACCGAGAACGCCGCGACCGGCACTGCAATCGGTATTACCGCCCTTGCTCAAGACGACGATGGCACGACGAACGGCATCACGTACTCACTCACGAACAACGCCGGCGGACGATTCGCGATCGACTCGAAAACGGGAGTCATCACCGTCGCCGGAGCGATCGACCGCGAAGCCGGAGCGACTCGCTCGCTCACCGTGCAAGCCCTCTCGCAAGACGGCACAACGAGCACGCAGTCGTTCAACATCACCGTCGTCGGAGTCAACGACATCGCTCCGGCAATCACGAGCGACGGCGGCAACGCAACCGCGAGCGTCTCGATCAACGAGAACACGACGGCTGTCACAACGGTGACCGCGACCGACGCCGATGTGCCAATCGACAATCTCATCTTTCAAATCTCTGGCGGAGCCGACGCCGGCTTCTTTTCGATCGACCCGAATACCGGCGAGCTGACCTTTGTCAGCGCTCCCGACTTCGAAACGCCGCTCGATGGCGGAGCGGACAACGTCTACGAAGTCACGATCGAAGTCAGCGACGGCATTTTTTCTGACACTCAAGACATTCGCGTCTCGATCAACGACATCGGCTCAACGATCGTCGTCACGACGACGGCGGACATCGACGACACCGGACTCGGCGGCAGTTTTTCCATTGAGCAACTCAACGCGAACAAAGGCACTGACGGCTTCGTCTCATTACGCGAAGCGATCATCGCCGCGAACAACACTGCCGGCGCTAACGACATCGTCTTTGCTATCAGCACGCTCGACGCCGGCTTCAACGGCACCTTCTTCACGATCACGTTGAACTCACTGCTGCCGAGCATCACCGAATCGCTGAACCTCAAAGGTGCCACTCAGACTGCAACGATCGGCGATACGAACGCCGGGCAAGTCGGCACCGGCGGCACGGTCGGCGTCGATGCGATCGCTCTCTCACAGTTCGACAAACCGGAGATCGAAATCAACGCGAGCGGCTTTGTCGGACTGACGATCGACGCCGGAGTCACGAACGTCACCGTCAGCGGACTCGCGATCTACAACGCGACGCACGGCATCGACGTGCTCGCGGGCACCGGCATCACGATCACGAACATGTTCATCGGCCTGCATGCTGACGGCTCAACGCCGATCAACGCCGAGCGTTCAACGAGTCACGGCATCAACGTCGAATCCGGTGCGAGCGCGACGGTGAATTACAATTACATCGGGCACGTCGGAAAGAGCGGCATACTCGCCGTCGAACCGACGTCCTCCGTTGTCGTCGAATTCAACGAAGTCTTTGCAACCGGATGGAACTCGGTCGATCACGACGGGCTCGATATCGACGGCATCAACAGCACCGTGCGTTTCAATCTCGTGCATGACGTCACGACGTCGAGCGGCGTCGAAGAATCCGGCGGCGGCAGCGGCATCGAACTCGGTTCAACGACCGACCCGACCGGCAACAACCTCATTGAGAACAACACCGTCATCGGCAGCGTCTCATCCGGCATCCGGCTGCGAGCCGGCGCGGACAACAACATCGTCCGCAAGAACATCGTCTCGTCGAACACGCGCGGCCTCGACGTGCAAACCGACGGCAACGCCATTCGTGACAACGTCTCGCACAGCAACGTGACGTCGGGCATCACTCTCTCCGGCAATAGCAACGTGCTCACCGGCAACTATGTCGGTCTCGATCAAACTGGCACGACCGCGCTGCCGAATGGCGGCGACGGTCTCGTCATCAGCGGTTCGAACAACATCGTCATCGGCGCGTCGGGCAATAATCGCAACGTGATCTCCGGCAATACCGGCAACGGCATCGTGCTGACCGGAGCAACCGCAACCGGCAACGTCCTCAGCGGCAACTACATCGGCACCGACATCAGGGGCACGCTCGCGCTCGGCAACGGAGCCGACGGCATTCACATCGAACTCGGCGCGTCAAGCAACCTCATCGGCGGCGCGACATCCGCTGACGGCAACGTGATCTCGAGCAATCTCGACGACGGCATCGGCATCAACGGCGTCGGGACAGTCGGCAATCAGATTCTCAACAACTTGATCGGCACCGACGCAACGGGCCTCGTGCCACTCGGCAACGCTGACGCGGGCATCGTGATTCGGAACGGTGCAACGAACACTCAAATCGGCGATGTCGATCAAGGCAACGTCATCGCGAGCAACGGCGGCATCGGCATCGACATTCTCGACGCCGGCACGACCGGCAACGTGCTCTACGGCAACTACATCGGCCTCGATCCGACGAAGACAACGAATCTCGGCAACAGCGCAAGCGGCATCCGCATCGGGCTCGGAGCAAGCAGCAATGTCATCGGCGGCTCAGCAACCGGGACCGGCAACGTCATCGGCTTCAACGGCAGCGCGGGCATCACGCTCAACGGAGCCGGCACTTCGAACAACGTCATTCAAGGCAACGAAATCGGAGTCGACTCCGCCGACACGATCGACTTCGGCAACAGCTACGGCATTCATGTCGCGAACAGCGCCAACAACAACACGATCGGCGGCACGAATCCCGGCGAAGGCAATTTCATTTCTCACAACGCGAACGTCGGCATCCTCATCGAGAGCAGCAGCGGCATCGCGATTCTCGGCAACTTGCTGCACGAGAACGGCGGGCTCGGCATCGACCTCGACAACAACGGCGTCGACGCGAACGACTCAGGCGATGCCGACTTCGGCTCGAACAACCGTCAAAACAGCGCGACGATCACTTCAGTCACGAGTAACGATGATGACACCGTCCGACTCGAAGGCACGCTCGACAGCACTCCCAATCGCACGTTCCGCATCGAGTTCTTCCTCAACCCGGTCGGTATCACCGATCCGTCGGGTTACGGCGAAGCCAATTCATTCCTCTCAACCGAGATCGTGACGACCGACGCAAACGGACTCGCGAGCTTCGACATCACGTACAACTTCTTCCTCGCGGACGGGTCCGAGATCACCGCGATCGTCACCGACCTCACTACGAACGATTCGTCCGAGTTCAGTCAAAACGGACGAGTGACCGCGCACGCGCCGACGGTCGACGCCGGGTCGTTCGCGCTCGACGAGAATTCGCCGAACGGCACGAGCGTCGGCTTTGCGACCGCGTCGGACATCGACCCGAACGAGACGCTCACGTTCTCCATCACGAGCGGCAACAACGGCAGCGCCTTCACGATCAACCCGACGACCGGCGAGATCACTGTTGCGAACAGCGTTGCTCTCGATCGCGAATCGTTCGCGTCATTCGCGCTCGGCATCACCGTTCGAGACCGCAGCGGTCGCACGGGCACAAACACCGTGACGATCGACCTCAACGATCTCGACGAGTTCGACATCACACCGATCTCCGACACCGACGCCGCTTCCGACTCAGTCAACGAGAACGCCGCACTCGGCACTCCCGTCGGCATCACCGCCTTTGCCTCTGACGCAGACGCAACAACAAGCGGGATCACGTACGCGCTCGACAACAACAGCAACGGCGAATTCGCAATCAACTCGACAACCGGAGTCATCACCGTCGCCGGACCCCTCGACGCCGAAGCCGGTCTGACTCGCACAATCTCCGTCCGCGCTACGAGCGCCGATGGCAGCACAACAACGCGCGACTTCACAATCACAATCAACGACGTCGACGAGTCCGACATCACTCCAATCGTCGACACCGACGCGGCCTCCGACGTAGTCATCGAGAATGCCGCGTTCGGCACTCAAGTCGGCATCACCGCCTTCGCTTCTGATGGCGACGCCACAACGAACGGCATCACCTACGCGCTCGACAACAGCGCAAGCGGTCAATTCGCAATCGACCCATCAACCGGAGTGATCACCGTCGCCGGTCCAATCGACGCCGAAGCCGGCCTCACGCGCACAATCACCGTTCGCGCGACAAGCGCCGACGGCAGCACAACAACGCGCGACTTCACAATCACGATCAACGACGTCGACGAGTCCGACATCACTCCAATCTCAGACACCGACATCGCAGCCAATGCTGTCACAGAAAATACATCCGTCGGCACACCAGTCGGCATTACCGCTTTCGCCTCTGACGCCGACATCACAACAAGCAGCATCACGTACTCGCTCAACGACAACGCGACCGGTCAATTCGCGATCGACTCAACAACCGGAGTGATCACTGTCGCCGGAGTCATCGACGCCGAAGCCGGACTGACGCGCACGATCTCCGTCCGCGCAACGAGCGCCGACGGCAGCACGTCAACTCGCGACTTCACGATCACGATCAACGACATCGACGAGTCCGACATCAGCGTCATCTCCGACACCGACGCCGCACCTGACTCAATCACCGAGAACGCCGAGGTCGGCACTCAAGTCGGCATCACGGCTTTCGCGAGCGACTCCGACATCACAACGAGCGGCATCACATACTCGCTCGACAGCAGCGCGAGCGGTCAATTCGCAATCGACCCATCAACCGGAGTCATCACCGTTGCGAGCCTCATCGACCGCGAAGCCGGAGCAACGCGCGACATCATCGTCCGCGCGACAAGCGCCGACGGCAGCACGACAACGAAGACGTTCACGATCATCGTGATCGGAGTGAACGACAACGCCCCCGTCATCACGAGCAACGGCGGCGGAGCAACCGCTTCCGTCACGCAACTCGAGAATCGGCTCAATGTCACAACAGTGACAGCAACTGATGCCGATCAACCGACTCAATCGCTGACCTTCAGCATCGTCGGCGGCAACGACGCCGGTCGCTTCACGATCAACCCGGTCACCGGAGTGCTCGACTTCGTCACCGCCCCTGACTTCGACGCCCCGACCGACTTCGACGCCCCGACCGACAGCAACACGGACAACGCTTACGAAGTCATCGTGCAAGTCGACGACAACAACGGCGGAGCAACGCGCCAGTCGCTCACAGTGACGATCACCGATCGCAACGACACCGCCCCGAGCATCCCCGCAAATCAGCAATTCACGCTCGCCGAAAACAGCAACATCGGCACGGTGATCGGCAACGTGATCGCGCTCGACGTCGACACTCTCGGCACGTTGCAAAACTGGACGATCCTCAGCGGCAACACCGGCGGAGCATTCGCCATCAACGCCGCGACGGGAGTCGTCACCGTCAACAGCAGCACGCCGCTCGACTTCGAAACAACGCCGAGCTTCACACTGACAATCGACGTCTCCGACGGCATCCGCCGCTCGGCCCCGCAAACAATCATCGTGACGTTAAGCAACGTGAACGAAGCCCCGACGCTCACCGTGCCGGGCGCTCAAACAATCGACGAAGACGGAATCGCCGTCTTCGCCCCGCTCTTCGGCACCGGCATCGAACTCGCCGACGTCGACGCGTTGTCGAGCGATCTCGAACTGACCCTCAGCGTGACGACGGGCCGTATCACGCTCGCGCAAACGTCCGATCTCATGAT
>CAZNMS010000199.1:0-14540 GCA_964573505.1 uncultured Planctomycetaceae bacterium
AAACGAGCCGAAGCTCATCGCCGGCGTCGGCACAATGGCTTGCGAGATTCTCGGAGAACTGCGTGACCCGGATGTCATCCTCGTGCCAATCGGATTGGGAAGCGGCGCTGCGGGAACGTGCCTCGTCGCAAAAACGTTGCGACCGCAAGCAAAGGTGATTGGCGTTCAAGCCGAACGAGCGCCTGCAGTCGGACTCGCATGGCGCAACAAGAATTTCGAACGGTCCGACATCTGCGATACATGGGCCGAAGGCATTGCAACTCGAGTCCCCGCTCAGATGACCCTCGAAATCCTGCATCAATTGCTCGACGACGTCATTCTCGTCAGCGACGACGAATTGCGGCAGGCGGTCTATTGGCTCCTTGAGCACACTCACAACATGGCCGAAGGAGCCGGCGCAGCGACGCTCGCCGCAGCCTTCAAAGAGCGAACGAGATTTGCCGGTCAAAAAGTTGTCGGAGTGCTGTCCGGAGGGAATCTCGATCTCAGTGTCCTGCCGCGGATCCTCAGCGAACAAAGCTGACTGTCATCTGCAATACAGTCAGTAATGGGTCGCCTTCAATCGCCGTTCCCCATTCATCAGCGTCTCATGACAACAGCGACTTGCTCGCGACGTGATCTTGGCGCTCAATGGCAACTCGCGCGGAACTGCGTGCTATAGGCCGAAATCGCGTGATTGGCCCTTGCTCAGAACGTCCGCTAGCCTGCGACCTCGTTGATTTTACGTTCTTATTGATCGCGAGGCGGACCGCTTGTGCCGTCTCAAGCACTGATCTGCGGCGGACCGGCCGGGGCGGTGCTGCGGGAGCCATTCATGCCTGATCCAGTCAAAGTGTTTCATGTCGAACGACTCGGTAATACGGTCGTTGTGCTGCCTCAAGGACCGGCGCTGCAGTACCAGCACAACGAGGTTCACGTCGAATCCAATTCGCTGCTGCGAGTCATCGAAGAGCCCGCCTTTAAGCATGTGATCGTCGACTTGCACTGCGTTGACTATGTCGACTCGGTCATCATCAGTTCGATCTTGCGCTGCCTGACGAAGATCAAACAGAAAGGTGGCAAGTCCGTCTTCTGTGCGGCCTCAACCAACATGCGCAGCCTCTTGAAGAGCATTCAACTCGGACGTCTTTGGCCCGAGTTTGCGACGCGCGAATTGGCAATGGAGTATCTCGCCGCTCCGCCTGCGGCCCCTGCCGCCGCGCCTGCACCGGCCGCTCCGGCCAACTAAGGAACGTCGAAGAATTACTTCTCGAATTGGCGTCACGTCGGTCGGACGCCGTATGTCCGACCGCAACGCAGCACGGACTTAGGCGTCGTAGGCGAGCGGTGCTGATCGAGGCACAGAAGACAACGAGGTTTCAAGGCACGATCAATCGCATCGCTTTCGGGACGACTGAGACTTCGCACGGCGTTGATCCCGCCGGGTCACCGTCCGTCTGAATGGGAATCGCCGTATCGGACTCGATGCGGATGCGACGTGCTTGTCGGAAGACGGCCGCGTGACCGGGTTGAGTTTGTCGTCCAGCCATGACGTCGATGCTGTATCCAATCAGCTTCATGCTGCCCGGTTCGGGAAAGACTCCGACATCGAGCAACCCGTCGGAGCCATTCGCGTGCGGCACGATTCGCAGTCCGAAACCGTAGCAGGGCAGATTGGCGATCATCACGAGGCTGCCAGTGACGGGCACGGGATCGTCGTCGAAGAAGACGTGCGCGACCGGGAACTGATAGGTAAAGGTCGTCTGCCACAACGGCTTGAGATAGGCGAGCTTTGTGATGTTTCCGCGCCGTGCTTGATGCACTCGATGCACGACGTCTCCGTCAAAGCCGGCGCTCGCCATCATTGTGAAGCGTCGCCCGTTGAGTTCGCCGAGATCGAAGTCGCGCCAGTGATGTCGCACGATCAACTCCGCGACTGTCTCGCCGTCGTCGGGAATGCGCAGGTACTTGCAAAGCACATTCTCGGTGCCGAGCGGAAACGGGCAGACCGTTACTCCGGGGAAGCGATTGACGACATCGGCAATGGTCCCGTCGCCGCCCGCCGCGACGACGCACAACAATCCGTCGCGGCCTTCAGGCGTGCTGAGTTGTTGATCCAGTCGTTCTCGTCGCGAGAACAGTCTCGGACGGATGCCGTGCCGGCGCAGTGACTCCATCAGTTTGAGTAAGCAGTATTTTTTCTTACCCGTGCCGGAATTGGGATTGCGCTGAATCGCGACCCAGTGCTGAGTCATGTACGCGTCTCGGTTGAGGACCAATGCAAGAAGGCAGCCGATGCTGCGACGGAAGGCGTCGAGCAGCATGAGCAGTCGCGATCATCAACGCGATAGCGGATCGGGCTTTGCGATGAAGGGACGCCGAGAGACTTTGCGCAATGAGGTCGTCGCGAACTCACGACGTCCGATGATGCCGGCTTACGGATTCGGTGAATCGCTGCTCGGGCTCACAGGGGCGCGAGCGCGAAAGGTCAACTCGCGCTTCACGAAGCAGTCGGGCAATGCGTCTTTCAGTTTCTGCATGCCGTCGGATGAGACTCGCGTATCGGTCAGATCGACGTGCTTCAGACGCTTCAACTTCGTGAGCACGGCGACGGTCTCGTCTGTGATGTCCGTCTCGCGCAGGCTAAGGAATTCGAGTTCGGGCAACTCGGTCAGCACCGTTGCACCGACATCGGTCAGCGCTGTCTCGGCCAATTGAAGTGCCTGCAGTTTCTTCAGCGCAGCGAGTTGCTCGGCCCCGCGATCTGAGATCTTCGTGCCGTTGAGGTAGAGCATGCGGAGTTCGGGCAGTCGATTGATGTGCCGCAATCCTTCGTCACCGACCTTCGTCCCATTCAGCCGCAGCAGTCTCAAGCTCACGATGCCTTCGATTTGACGCAGGCTCTCGTCAGTGATTGGCGCTCGCTGAGCGCTCAGCAAGAGGATGTTGTTGATCGTCTTGAGTTGCTCGAAGCCCGCAGGTTTGATCGGAGTATTGTCGAGAATCAAAAAGCACTTGCGGAGATCGCGAAGCTCGCGAATCAACTCGGAGCGAATCGTTCCGGTCTCGGTCAGATGCTCGGGAAAGAGTCGCACGAGAATGCCGCGCGCTTTGATGATCTCGTCTTCGGTCTCCTCGAGCTTGCAGCCTTCAGCACGAAGAGCGTCGATCGCTTTGCGTTCGCGTCGCTCGAGTTCGTCATCACTCAGAACGATCGACTTCGAGTCCGTCCCGCATCCGCCGATCAGAGTGATGGCGAGCAGGGGCAATAGGCAGCAGAGCTGACGCATCCATTTCATGAGCTTGCCTTGAGCTTCCGATGAGGTTGCACCTTTGACCTATGGTCGCCTTTCGCTCCGCGAAAGAGCGTCTTTAAGGCGTCAACTCGCGGACGAATCCCGCGCGTACTTCCGGCGTTTGAAGACGCACTTTCGCGGAGCGAAAGGCGACCACAAATACTTGACGCACAACTCATCGGCATTGAGGACTCGCGAAGTGCGCTCAATCGAGTCGCCGTTTGCGGGATGTAATTTTCGGCACATCAAGCGTTGACAGCCTCATGTCGGTGACGAGTCGTTCGTTGTGCCGTTCGACGGTAGGCGATTGCTACTTCTTCTTTTTCTTCTTCGGCTGCTCTTCTTCCTCTTCGAACTCGTCTTCTTCGTATTCGAAGTCTTCATCGCCCGCGTCGAAGGCGTCGTCAGCGGACTCGTTCAATTCGTCTTCCTCGAAGTCGTCGGGAATCGCATCACCGAAATCGTCGTCTTTGCCCTTCTTGCCCTTTGCTGGCTTCGTTTCTTTCTCAGCGGTCTCTTGCTCGGCAACGGCAGCAGCTTCCGATTTCGGAGCACCGGCATTCGGGGACTTGTACCGAACCAAAACAATCAACGGAGTGAGCAGGACAAAGAACAGCGCTGCGAGCGCGGTTCCGGCAGCTCCCACAACGATTGGCGGACCAGAAAAACCGTGATCGAGAAAGTGCTTCACGAGTAAGTAGCCGGTTCCGCCTGCGGGAACGGCGCCAACCAAAGTCATTGAGAAGAAAGCCAGTTTGCTCACAGCAACCTCTGCTCTGCGAAAAGACGAAGGGACCGACTCAGTCAAATTGATGCTAGGTCCGATTTTCCGGTGCGAACAAGCGGCATCTTGCCGTCTCAACGAATCACAGCGCCTCGCGCCGTCTGCTTCGGAACAACCGGAAGTTGCGATCCTGTCCGACCGCGCAAACCGGAATAGCCGCTGCGATCGGCTTCATCGGCTCCGGCGAAGTGGCTCAACGCACGAACGCGAGATAGTAAAACCAAAGTCCGGTGACTGAGGTCAGCGTCAGGTCGATCGTCGCTGCCCATCCGAGCTTCTTATGGAGATTGCTATGAGCGCACGGCGCCGGCGGCTTCGGCATCCGCTTGAGTGCGAGCACGATCGTGATCGCCCACAAAATGGGGCTCGTGATCGCGAAGCAGAGATGCGTCCAAAGAACGGTCGTGACTTCGCTGAGCTGCTCGGGTGAGAGCGGCACTTCTCGTTTCGCAACGATCGCGCGCCAGCCGCCTTGCAGTCGCATATCGATCTCAAAGGCCACAACGGCGAGCAGCAGCACGACCGCCAGCAGCAACTGGACGTTGCGATGCGCGACGTAGTTCTTGCGGACCTTCACGAGATAGAGGCTGAAGATGATGGCCGGTACGACGGCGGCTAAGGCGCAGACAACGACGTCGAGCATCAGTGAGGTTCGAAAGCCTAGAAATCCGTTTGCCATGAGCATCCTTTGAATCTTCAAGCGTCACTTCGGCACGCCACTCCATAAACCAGTGAAACGCGAGCGAGCATCTCTCGGCGGGTCATGATGGCGAAACTTCATGAAGCACAGAAGGCGGCCTTCGATGTTCGAGCCGGGCAATTCATCGCGCGGTTGATTGCTGCGAATGCCGCTCGGGTTTGAAGTCTGTGACTCATCCGCACTGCACGGACTGCCGGTTGTAACGAAGACGTCATCGGGCGAATCCCGCAGCCGGGGAAACTCCGGCAAAGACAGTCCGAGTCGTGCGGCCCGTCTCACCGATTCAATGAAGCGAATTGACAGGCGAAGCAGGACTCGCGTTTTCCGCGATTCCGCTTCAGCCGTTACCGGGATTGCAATGAGCACACCGACGACGAAGCAGTTGCGCCGCTGTGATCGAAGTCGAACCGGCTGCTCGGTCCCGCCAATTCGTCACCACTCACTCGTAGGCGGCTTGAAGGAACGGACTCATGAAGCGGTTTGTGACTCTCACGCTCTTCGTCGTGAGTGCACTGGTTGCTGCAGACTCGATGGCGGGGCACTTCCGCCGACATCCGCAGATCGCAACTGGCACTCACGTCGATAAGGTCGGAGGACTCGATAAGACGAAAGACGGACTGCCGCCAATGCCCCCGGCGGAAGACGGCGAGAAGGCATCGTCAAAGAAGGGGGACGCTCAGTCGGAAGGCGGAGCGAGCGACGTTGCTGATGAGGCGGCGGAAGAAGGCGAGGGCGATGACGAAGAACCGAAGTCGGAACTCGATCAGTACCTCGATCAATTCAAAGGCAACGAGTGGCTCAAGTTTGACTACGTCTACACCGGCACTGTTTGGAACAACACCCGAGGCGGGCTCAATACCAATCACGCAACGAGCTATCGCGGAAACATCGACATCACGCTGACTGCGAGTCTCGATCAGCTCGAACGCGGACCGGGCGGCACGTTCTTCATGTACTTCCAGAACGGTCACGGTCGCGGGCCGACCCGTCGGGATACCGGCGACTGGCAATTCATTGACAACACCGACGCGCAAGACTTTGTCGGCTTGCAGGAAATTTGGTGGGACCGCGAGCTCTTCGAAGACTTCATGCGCGTCCGGCTCGGCAAGATGGACGGCAGCCTCGAATTCGGCGTTGTCGATCTCGGCGGTGACTTCCTCAACGCGTCGTTCGGTATCACTCCCACAATGGGGACGCTGCCGCAGTTTCCCTACACAACCTTCGGAGTGATTACCTATTGGCAACTCACTGACGAACTCGAACTTAAGGTCGGAGTGCTTGATGGCAGTGGCCCGATTGATCCGATTCCGCAGCCGACTCGCCGCTTCTTCGGGGGCAAAGGCGATCGAGCTTTCACGATCGGCCAATTGACCTATCGCACGGACATTGATGGCAAGCCGGGCGATGCTCATGTCGGTGTTTGGTACGACAGTCAGAGCTACACCAATCTGCGAGACGGCTTCGATCGACGGGGTAACTACGGCACGTATCTCGGTGCCGAGCAAATGCTTTGCAAAGAGAACCCGGACGACGACGAAGACACGCAAGGTTTCGGTGTCTTCATGCAATATGGATGGTGCCCGGATGATGTGAATCTCATCCGCTATCACGTTGGCGGCGGCGCAGTTTGGAAGGGGCTCATTGCGGGGCGCGACGATGACACAACGGGCATCGGCTTTACCCGCGCGGAGTTCAGTTCGTACTTGCCGGGACAAGGCGCAGAGACGACGACCGAATGGTTCTACAAAGCGCCGATCAATAGCCATCTGACGCTGCAGCCGGATGTGCAATACGTCTCGTCACCGAACGGGATGCTGAGAAACGCATGGGTCATCGGTCTGCGGTTTGAGGCGGCGTTGTAGGACGCAGTTGCGAGTGGCAAGAGCGGTCCAATTTTGAGTCCGTCAGTCGAGCTGTTTCGCTTCTGAGCGAGATCAGTTCGACTGGCGGACTTTGCTTTTTTCACCCCGAGAGCGCGTGCAGTGACGGCTATGACCTTCATGCTCTTAGCGGATCGAGCAAGGCGAACTGGGCAACGTGCGTAGCAGCTACCGTCGTTGACACATCAATTCGGCCTGATTGTAATCCCGCCGCGTTTCCCGGCTTTCGAGGCCGGGGCTCAGACGCCGTACACAACTCGCCGCGCCGTCATCCTTGCTCGAAGCGACGCGGACGACCTCTTGATGAGACTACATTCGAGCGCTGGAGGATTTTGGAATGCGTAATCTGTTGACGGTCGCGGTTGCTGGTTTCGTCTTGGCCTCGGCGCTTACCGCCGATGCTCGCCCGAAGTACAAGGGCGCTTTCGAGAAGAAGTACCCGAAGGTCGGCGAGAGCAACAAAATTGACTGCGGCGTCTGCCATCCGGGTGCCAAGAAGTCTGAGAAGAACAACTACGGCGACGCTCTCGGCAAGGTTGTTGGCAAGAATGAAATGGATGAGAAGAAGATCGAAGAAGCTCTCGGCAAGATCGAGTCCGAGAAGAGCGCTGTCGAAGGCAAGACCTTCGGCGACCTGCTGAAGGACGGCAAGCTGCCCGCCAGCAAGTAAGTGAGTCTTCGGATCTGCTCCGAAAACAACGAAGGCCGCACTCAACCGAGTGCGGCCTTTTTTGTTGCGCGGATCGCGTTCGACGGCGGTCGTCGCCGCATACTTGTACGACGGACTTGTAGTCCGTCGGGCCGCGTCTTCGACGGACTGCAAGTCCGTCGTACTGGTATCAACTCATTTGCCGCTTGCCTTACGCAACTCCGCTTGAGCTTGCTCACTCTTCAAGAACGCGATGAGGTCGACGAGTTCCGGCAGCGTGAGTTGTGCCGCGAGACCGTCGGGCATAAGGCTCCGCTTGCTCTGCAATTGCTCGTCAACGTCTTCGCCCAAGATCCGCACGTCGTTGCCTTGAGCGTCGCGCAGCACGACCTCTCGCTTGTTCTCGCTGATCTTCAAGCCGTTGAAGACTTGCCCCTTTTTGGTCGTCACCGTCCATGTTGCGAAGTTCTCTTTGATCTCCTTTGACGGATCGAGCAGCGACTCAATCAGCTTCGGAATCGTGTGCGTCTGCCAAACTTTCGTGAGGTCGGGACCGACTTGCCCGCCGACTCCTTCAAGCTTGTGGCACGTCACGCATTGAGTCCGTTTCTTGTCGAGATAGATCGCGCGGCCGCGTTGCGCGTCGCCGCTCTTCGTTACGAGTTCTGCGGTCTTATCGAGATCGACGAGTAAGCCCTCTTTGAAGATCGCTGCGATCAGTGACTTCACTTCGCCCGACTGGTCTTTCTCGACGTGCCGTTGCAGGGCAGCCGAGACGCGCGGCAAGTACGAGCGATCGAGTTTCTTGTCGACGAAGCGTTGCCCCATCTTCTTCGCGTCATCGGGGCGCGTACCGAGCACATCAATCGCTGCCGCCGTTGCAACGGCGTCGTTCGTTTCGAGCCATTGACGAGCAAGCGGTTCTGCCTTCGCAAAGTCGATCGAGCCGAGCACTGCCAACAGGTCCGCTCGCACGTCTCCTTGATCGGGATTGCTCGCGGCGGCGACGAGTTGATCAAGCACGCGCTCAACCCCTTGCGGCGTGCGTGTATTAAGAAATGCAAGTGCGATCGAACGCAGTCGCGCGAGCGTCCTCACGATCGAACGGCGTTCGGTCGCGCTGCGTTTGGTGTCGACGAGCACCTGCGCCAATGGCGCTGCGAGCGCATTCAAACCGGCGGCTCCGATCGCCTCGATCGTCGTCAAACGAGTTTGCTCGTCGGGGTTGTTGAGCAGCGCCAATGCGAGCGCATTGAGTGCCTCGGCATCGCCGACTTCGCAGCCGGACTCAGCACAAACGGCAACGGTCTCGAGTCCCATCAACAGCACGTTCGGCGCGGCGTCAGTGTTTGTCGCGAGCCATGCATTGAGCATCGCGACCGAGATCGGCGGGTCGAGTTGATAGTTGCGATAGCTCGCGATCAGCCGGCTCGTTTCATCGGCATTGAGATGCGAGAGGTCGCCGAACAGCAGGCCGTCCAAAACACGCGCGGCCGGTCGCGTGCGCGCTGCTTCGAAGAATCTCAGCGCGGCGACTTTGTTCGCCGAACCGCGTTCGGAGAGATGCATCGAGACGCGTCGCACGGCGGACTCGCCCAATCGCTCGACCGCTCGCACGAGTGCATCGTGCAAGACGACGTTGCCCGACTTGTCTTGCAGCAGCGATGTGACGAGCAGGTTCTCGATCTCTTTGGCGATCTCGGTATCTCGCTGTCCGTAGAGCTGACCGATCTTCGACAGCGCGAGTACTGCCGCTCGTTTGAACTCGGGGTTTGCTGTTTCAAGGTTGAACTTGAAGCGCGCGATCTGAGTGGCGGCGTTCGGCTGAGTCGTGCTCAACGTTGCATTGCGGAAGAAGGTCTCGGCAGCGAATCGACCGAGTTCGCCTTCTCGCGTTGAGAGTTCTGTCAGCCACATTTGGACGCGAGCGTCGTAAGCGGTCGCGCAGATAGCTCCGAGCAGTTCGCAAGTCGCGTAACTCGGCAACGACTTTGAGAAGACGATCTTCTGCCATTCGTCGCGGTCGTTCTTTTGAAGTGCCGCAAAGCGCCGGCCTAACTCAGCCGCCGCTTTGCGCCGCAGTTGCGAATCGGGACTGCTCAACAGCGCGAGCAAGCTGTCTTGCTTGAGTTGCGGCAGCGAAGCGACGAACTCCGGTCGATTCCCATTGAGCGCCGGACGCTTCGTCTCGGTCGCCGCACTGATGCGATAGATGCGCCCCGTTTGATTGTTGCCCCAAAGGTTGCCGGCGCCGCTGCCGTTCGTGCGCCAGTCGGCGATGTAGAGCGCGCCATCGGGGCCTTGCACGGCTTCGCACGGGCGAAACATGCCGTCGTCGTTTGCCATTAAGTCAAACTGCGAGGTGACTTTGAACGTCGTCCCGCTGCGTTCGACGCGATAAGCCCGCACGAGCTTCCGCACGACATCGGGATAGATCAGCCATCCGTCGAGCTTCTCAATCGTGCTCGACTGATAGGCGAGCAAACCCGCCGGCGCACCGCGTCCCGTCTTGAGCAGCGACGGCAGCTTGCCCGGTCGCTCACCGAAGACGGCTGCTCGCGAGTTATCAACGCGGCAGCAAACGGCTCCGGGATAGAGGCGCCAACCGAAGTCATTGCTGTCTTGCACATGCAGCAAACGGCAGCCGGTGAATTTCGAGCCGTCCTCTTGATCGTTGTCGATGTGAAAGATGTTGAAGTGCCGATCGAGCACAACGCTGCGATACGGATTGCGGAAGCCGCGTGCGACCTCTTGCAGATCCGAACCGTCGGGCCGGCAGCGATAGATGACTCCGCTGCGCAGCACTGTCGCGCGCGATCCGTCAGCGCCTTCGGCCTTGTTGTCGTCGTCGCCCGAGCTGATGTAGATCCAGTTATCCGGCCCGATCGTGATGCCCGACGCTTGATGCTGATTGAAGCCGCAAAGCCCGCGCACGATCTCTTGCTCGATGATCTCGGTGCCCGGTTCGACTCCCGGCAATCGCTTCACCGCTGCGGGTCCGAGCGTCTTCTGATCGAGCTCAGTGCCTGCCTTAACGATCTGCCGACGGATGACGTGCCCGACTGACGGCAAGTACCACCATCCGGCATGAAAGACGGCTGTCGAACTCATTTCGAGATCATTCATCACGACGACTGACTTATCCCAAATGCCGTCGCCGTCGGTGTCTTCCAGTCGCCGCAAGTCATCGAGCGAGTCCTTAAACATGCGATGAATTTTGCCGGTCGTGCCGTCTTGATATCCGACTTCATAGTCGCCCAGTCGCGAGCTCTTTGCCGGGTTCCACTGAATGACGTAAGCGCGGCCTTGATCGTCAAACGACAGCGAGACGGGATTCAACACGACGGGCTCTTCGGCGACGACATCGACTCGAAAGGCATCGGGAACTTTGAAGCCGGCGAGCTTCGGGTTCTTCGCGCCGTAGTCCTGAATCGAGACCCACTCCGGAGCAGGGCGGGCAGCGAATTCTTGCACGCGGTAGTCGTCCGCAATCGGCTGCGGAGCTTGAGCACAAACAGTGCGACTCACAGTCAGCAGCAACGCAGCAGCAATCCATCGTCGAGGCATGAGAGGTCTCTTTCATCGTGCGAATGAGCGGCCGAGCGAAGTAGCCCGCAGAGAATGTCGGGCTCGTGCTTCATGAATGCTCGCTGGCGCTCAACCGGTAGTTCGGGATGCAGCCGCGATTCTTACAGTCCGCCTCGCATCCCAAAACCGTAGCAGCCCGACCATCGGAGTCTGATCGTTTAACCGCACGCCCATCGGGCTGCGTTTCTTGGGCGTGCGACTCCGAACTCGCGCCCGTCATCGCTCCAAAAGCAAAGACAAATGCAAAAAACGCACGCCGATGGCGATGCGGTTAAACGATCGAGTACGAGCCGCTCGTTGATACTGCTGAATTCGAGTATCAAAAAGCAGAGGGGCACGTCGTCGACGTGCCCCTCTTGAGTTTGTGCGTATTAATTTGCCGCGAGATCGTTGCGGCTTGCTGTCTTAGTAAATCATCAAGTCGACGATCCGTCCGGGTATCAGGCGGATGCGGCGAATGGCGATCGTGCCTTTGTTCTCTTCGATCCGGCGTTCGACGTTGCGTCCGTAATGATTCTCCATTCGGACCGACTCCTTAATCAATTCGATGCGAATGTCGTAGATGTGCGGCACAGTGGTGAGTAATGGCTCCGACTCGAAATGCCATACCCCGTCGTCGTCCGCGTATCCTTCGAGTGGGCCGAAGTGATTGTAGATATCACGAGCGGTCACTTTCAGTTTCAGCGTCGGATCCAGTCCGATGCGCATTGAGTCGACGACTTCAACATCCAGCATGCCGATACGCGGATGCTTATCGTGCGGGATCATTCGCGACGGGCGTTGATACGTCTTTCCGAGTGTGCCCGGCAGTGGCTGATTATTATCCCAGCGCTGCGGCGTAATATGCGGAATTGGCGTCGGTACTGGTGCTGCCATTCCGGCGTTGACGGCTGCAGCAGGGCCGAAATTGGGACTCGCCGGATACCCCATTGGGTAAGCCGGAGCCGCTCCCGCACTCGGACCGTAACCGGGGACTGCCGGATAACCCGGAACTCCGACGGTCGGAACGTTTTGGGCCGGCGTCCATGAACTCGGTCCGGGCTGCGGAACAGCAAACGGAACTGCGCCAGCAGGAGCCGGTACTGCGACTCCGACGCCATAAGGCGCCGGGACTGCGATGACTCCACTCGGTGCTGCTGTTGCCGGAGCAACTGCGGGCGGCGCGACGGTCGCGGGCTGCGGCGATGCTGCGACGCCGAGCGGTTGACCGGTCTGCGGATGCAGCAATGTCTGAGTTGCCGGGACTCCGCTGATCGGGGCCGTGCCGGGATTCTGAATTAAAGTCGTCTGAGCGGGGCCTTGAGCAAGCAGCGTTGCGGGCAAGCCTCCGGGCGCAGTGACTAACGGCGCCGGGTTGCCGAACGGATGCATGACGAGAGCGCGTTGTCCGGGCGGAGTGGCCCATGTTGGCGCGGGTTCTCGCAACGGGATGACGGGAACAGTGCCCGGCGGACGAGCCCATTTCGGTGTCGGCTCCGGCGGCTCTGCGTTCGTCGGAGTGACGGTCATCGCCATTCCCATTGGCGCGTAGCCGTGATACGGAACTGGAGGCGGTCCGTAGACCGGCATCAGTCCGGGGTGCATGACCATTCCGCCGGATGAACCGCCGGACGAGCCCCCTGAGGAACCGCCCGAAGATCCGCCACTTGAGCCTCCACTCGAACCGCCGCTGCTGCCGCCTCGAAAGAAGACAACGCCGCCGGATGAACCGCCCGACGAACCGCCGCTCGAGCCTCCGGAAGATCCGCCACTCGAACCGCCCGATGACCCGCCACTGGAGCCTCCGAAAAGTCCGAATAGGTCCAGTGCGTAAGTGGGTCGGGCATCTGCGGAGACGACCGCTGCGGCAGTGAGTGCCGCGACGATCAATTTGCGACCGCGAAGAAGCATGTTCGAGTCCTCTCTGAAGCGTGAGCCGAATGGCTGAAAACGGTGAGTCGAGCGTGAACTGTCTGCGCAGCGAGCGACTTCAGGTCTGACATCTCGAAGGGAGTCGTCGCTGCAGTCGCGACATCCGCGCGGGAAATCGCTGCTTCGAACCTACCTCTGCCGCGAGAGGGCGAAAGACGGCACTAGGCGGTTCAAACTGATTTCCATAAGTTGCCTGAAGCGGATGAGCGAAACCCGGCAGACGCGGCTTCATGTGACATGACTGCAATGCCGGGATGATCGGCTTGAGCCTCACTGCTATGACCGCGTCCTGAGGGTTGCGGCGGGAATGCTCGCACTGCTGATTGGACGAGTGGCATGCATCGGGCCGTCATGTTGCAGAAAGGCAACAGCGCGAAGCGGTTGAGTGAGCGGCGCTGAGTACTCGTAGCATGGGCTTCTAGCCCGTGCTTAACGGCGAGCGGCAGTTGAAAAACTACCGGCGAATTTCTGTACGACGGACTTGCAGTCCGTCGGGCATCGTCTTCGACGGACTTCAAGTCCGTCGTACCGGTGCAAACCGATCTGCCGATCGCTTAACGGCGACCGTCAAACGATCGCGAAGATTCAGAAGACAGCACGGACTGGAAGTCCATGCTACTCGGACAAACGCGTCGTGCTTCAGCGGAGCGTTCTGTCGGCAACGTCAACTTTGGATTCGAATGACATGCTCTTCTTGATTGCAGCGTGCTTTGGCTGCGGCTTCTTGATCTCGCTCGTGATGACCCGCGTCATGATTTGGCTTTCGCCGAAGTGGGGTCTCATTGATCAACCGGCAGCGCGCAAAGTGCATACGACCCCGAAGCCGCTCGGTGGCGGTATCGGCATTTGGTGCGGAGTCGTCGTGCCGCTTGCATTGGCGCACGGCGCCGTTTGGTGGCTCAGTCGCATGCCGGTCTTGCCCGAGTGGTTACCGAGCGAGATTGCTCCGCATCTCGCCGGAGCACTGCGGCGAGTCGGGTTGCTATGGTCGATCGTCGGCGCTGGCACGCTGCTGTCGATTATGGGGCTCGTCGACGACGTTGCTGATTTACCGTGGCAGCCGCGACTGGCAGTGCAGTTTTTGGTCGCGATTGGGCTAACTCTCGGCGGCGTCACTGCGACGGTGTTTGCGCCATGGCCGTTGCTCGGCTACGTGCTGACGGTCGGTTGGATGTTGGTGCTCATTAACTCGTTCAACTTCTTAGACAATATGGACGGACTCAGCGGCGGCATCGCACTCATTTCGTCGCTCGTGTTCGCGATGATCATGCTGACGTGCTTGTCTGAACCGCGCTGGTTTGTGGCTGCAGCACTGTTGATTTTGAGTGGGTCGGTAACGGGCTTCTTATGTTGGAACTGGAACCCGGCACGCATCTTCATGGGCGATACCGGCAGCTACTTTTTGGGTTTGTATGTCTCGTCGATGACAGTCGTCGGGACGTTCTATGAGCCGTCACTCGGCGAGCGGCAGCATGTGATGCTTGCGCCGCTCTGTGTATTGGCTGTGCCGCTCTATGACTTCGCAACGGTCATCTTCATTCGCTTGAAGCAGGGCCGGAGTCCCTTCAAGCCGGACAAGTGCCACTTCTCGCACCGTTTGGTTGAACTCGGTTTGAAGCCGCGCAATGCGGTGCTCACCGTGCATCTCGCAACGCTGACGACCGGACTGGGCGCGATCTTGCTTTATCAAGTGCCTCACTGGAACGCGGCGGCGATTGTGATCGGCTTGATCGTCTGCGTGTTGGCGATCGTC
>CAZNMS010000200.1:0-14371 GCA_964573505.1 uncultured Planctomycetaceae bacterium
AGCACTTCGATCAACACAACCGGATTCAAAAGGGTGAGTTGCTTCTCCCCTTCAAACTCTGGCTTCCCGCAGACGATCGATAAGTCGGGATAGGTGTAGAGCCCCGATGCCGTCTTCACCTGCATGTCGGAATTGAATGGCCGACATGCACAGCCTCGAAGTTGCAGCCTAAGTTCGACCGCAAGATTCAATGCAATCGTGCTGTGATTAGCACTCCCCCCGGACATCGCGAAGATCTCGCCGTCATAGAACTGGCTGCGTTCTTCAGCGGTTTCCTCGCGGGCGAGGTACTCCTCGACCGTCATGCGTTTCAGTGCGGACGTTGTCATGTCTCTGATTCTCCTTTCGAACATTCGCGATGACTCACAGAAGCGACGAGCTTCATCTGACCCCGAATTTGAATGGTTTAGCTCTCGCGGTAGCAGACTATGAATCGACTGCTCAGCGGCAACCACTCAACCGTTTCGTACTACTTCGGCTTGCGCGCAGTGTGGTGCGACGCTCCTCGCCGCAACTCCCGATGCGGAACGTCGGGAAACAATGGTTACGACTTCGCCGCGCGGGTTAATCGCACACCAATCGCGCCGCCGTCGCGATCGAGCTTAGGGCTCATCAGCAACCCCGTACGTCTGCACGCTGACTCGCCCGGACGGCGAAATCTCGAACTCAATTGCTCCTTCATACGACGTTGCGAGCACGCGCGATTCCTCTCCGTAACGATCGCGAAGTCGCGTTAGAGAGATTGTCCGACCGGCACTCGCAACGACCCACTTCGGGTTCGCCCAGCGCAAGAGTTCAACGGGATTGTCATTGAGGCTTCCATGATGCGGAGCCATCAAAATGTCGATCGGTCGCGCGGGCTGATGTAGCAACGATTGCAGCCCCGATCCTTGCAGATCGCCAGTCAGCAGAATCGAACGCCCGGCGTACTTCACTTCGAGCACAACGCTGCCCGCGTTATCGCTCTCGTAGTCCTTTGACTCTGCGGGATGAAGCACTCGTAGTTCGACCGACGGATCAAGAGCGATGACGTCGCCACTCACAACCGGTCGTGCATCAACGCCGCGCTCACGAACGGCAGCAAGAGCGTCGATCGCTCCCAGTTGCTTCGTCGCTAAGAACGCAGGGCCGACAAGAACTCGCGAGACAGGAACGGCACTCAGTAAACCGCGTGTCCCGTTGAAGTGGTCGGCATCTGCATGTGACAGGATGAGCGTGTCGATTGAGCGACGATGTCGCTCCCACAAAGCCTGACTCACAACGCGTTTCGCAAAGTCTGCGGCTGAAATGCAGCCGACGTCGTAAGCGAGCACTCGCCCTTGCGGCGTCTCGATCAGAACCGCGCAGCCATGACCGACCGACAAGAACGTGCAACGCAATCCGTTAGGCTGATCGGGCCGTAGTGCGAGGCTCGCGCCAAAGATGCTCCATGCAACGACACCGGCAAAGCAAACACGACCGCTGCGACGATACAGCCATAACAACATCAGCGTTCCGACGGCGGCGTAGATGCCGTGCAACCACCATTCAGGCGGAGCGGGAACATAGGCATGCCCATAAGGCACGCTCGCCGCCCATTGCACGATGGCGACCATTGCCTTGAGCAACAGATCGAGCACAAATCCGAGCACACTCGCCAATGTCGACGAGACGAGCGATGCCATCACGAATAAGAACCCGACCCATAAAGCCGGAGACGCAACGAGTGCTAACGGCACGTTGACCACTGGGCCAATTGGCGAAACGACATGAAACGTTGCGGCGACAAGTGGGACCGTCACCAACCAAATCACTATCGACAGCACGAGACTCCGAACTGCGAGTCTCCATAACCGCGCCCATGAACGCCGCGCGAGACGTTCGCCCCAATGCATTGGCAACTCCGAACGAAAGTTCGGAAAGAGGCTCGGCAGCCAACGTCGTTCAAGGCGTGCCCACCAAATCATTGTTGCAACGGCCAAGAACGAGAGTTGCGCACCGACATCGAAGAGGTCCGTCGGATTCAGCAGCAGGATCACGGTCGCCGCGAACGCGAGGCTATTGAAAGTGATCGCGCGTTTGATGAGCCACTGCTCGGCCGCCCAAACAACGATCAGCACAAACGCTCGAGTCATCGGCGGTCTTACATCCGCGATTGCCAAATAAGCCGCTGACACCAGTAGGACGACGAACACCACAAAGCGAGTTCGTCCGCCGAAGAGACGGCAGATACTCGCGACGAACATCGCCAACACCGTCACATGGACGCCAGAGATCGCAAGCACGTGCATCGTTCCAGTTTCGATGAAGGCGTTGCGAACGCTGCTCGATAGCAGCGACCGATCGCCGAGCAAGAAGGCGAGCGCTGTCGCTAACGAGTCTCCCTGTAAGTTTTCGCGCAGGGCCACTTCACACTTCTGTCGCAGCCAATACCTCGCTGCACTCAACTGACTTCGCTGTGTCACATCGACCTTAATCAACTCGGTATTCGCCGGACGCAAAGTGCCGCGAACTCGTTGAGCTTGTTGGCCTCGTCGATAGTCGGGCTCACCGGGATTCGCCGGTCCTCGAAACTTCTGCGCCCATCCAAACGCTTCCACGAAGTCCGATGGAGCGAGCCTCATCGTCCCTTCGACATCGACGCGAATGCTGCCGGAACGAGCAACCCATCCGGTGACAGTCTTGACCTCAGAAACGTCGACAGTGAATCGCGTCAGCGGAGGCGCGGATCGACCGGCTTCGAAGCAATCCTCTCGGATGATCGTTGTAGGAAATCCTACAACTCGACCGCGAACCTTCAGCAGAAGCCGTTCGTGCGAAAGCAAGTGCTCGATGTCGTTCGGCGATCGTTCGAACCAATGCTGATGGTGCCAATGAGCGCCAACATCGAAGAGCAGCAGCAATATGCAAGCAGTGCTGACTCGAACGTGCTTTTGACATCGGGCCAGTAGCCAGCAACCGACGAGCAACGGCAACGACCACTTCATCGTCGCGGCATCAAGGCAGAGGTAGCGATCAGTCACAATGCCGACTGAAAGCGCCAATGCGATCGTCACGCAAGGAGTTCGAGGAGCATGAGTCTCTAAGGGACCGAACTCCGACTCCGATAAGGAGTAAGGCATCTGCTTGAGCCCAAGCTGATGAGTCTCCCGAGAAAGAGTTTCGCATTGCTGCGTTCAATCGAAGAAGGGCCGCTCAAAGCCCCGAACAGAGAGTTCGCAACAGCAAGGCACAGAGGTGAGGAAGATTAAGAACAGCACTGTCTGTCTGCCACGAAGCCGCAACCAGTGTGGCCAGACGCTTTGCGTCGGGAGTCGCGACGCGGAGCATCGCTCCACACTGCGTGCAAGCCGACAAGACATCGTGAACGGCGGCGAGCAACATCGACTCAGCACGACCAGTCGTCACAATCGCGGACCAAATGGTTTGCTCTCGTGCTCTCTCGGACTTTCACGTGACTGACATCCTCTTGCCGCGAACGCCTGATGCACTCTTCTGCCCGACGTGCGGCACGCAAATGACGATCGGCAACGAGATCGAATGCCTGCGTTGTGCTTTGAAGGTTCCCGTTGTCGGCGGCATTCCGCGGTTCGTTTCGTCCGAGCATCTCGCGAGCTTCGGCTTGCAATGGAATCGCTACGAAGTCGCACATGACGACGAAGATCGAGCGACGTTTCAGGCGAAGACCGGAGTGCGACTGGATGAACTCGCGGGCCTACGGGTGCTTGATGCCGGTTGCGGCGGCGGTCGCTATTGCAAAGTCGCTGCCGAAGCCGGAGCGAATGTTGTCGGAGCGGATCACACAACGGCGGTCGAAAAAGCATCAACGCTCTGCGGCGGACTGCCGAACGTGAAGCTCGTGCAAGCCGACCTTAAGCATCTGCCATTCGAACCGCAGTCCTTTGACTTCGTCTTCTCAATCGGAGTCATGCATCACGATCGCGAGACGCGCTCCGTCTTTGATGCCGTTGCTCCAATGGTGAAGCCCGGCGGGCGAATGGCCGTTTGGCTTTATCGTCGCAACACCTTTTGGCAGGAGTGGCTGAACTCAGCACTGAGGCACCGCACGACGCAGATGAAGCCGGAATCGCTCGAACCTTATTGCCGCTTCGGAGCGTTCTTCGGCGGCGTGCCGGTCGTGAAGCAGACGCTGAGCAAGATCATCAACTTCAGCACGCATCCCGTTTGGGAGAACCGCGTCTGCGACAACTTCGATTGGTACGCGCCGCAGTACCAATTTCATCACACCACTGCTGAGCTGACCGAGTGGTTCGAGGCTGCCGGCTTCTGCGATCTGCGAGTCTTGCCGCCAGAAAAGACCGGCGCGATCTATCGCTACGCATGGCGCAACAACTTGATCATCGGCAGCGGCGTCAACATCGTCGGCCGCAAGAAGGCATGAGGAACTGCGGTCGATTCTTCCTTCGTCACTTCAGCGCGCCGTGCGCATCTCTTGAAGACGGATTGCAATGCAGCATCTCTGCTCTGCAAACGGTGAAAAGCGTGTTGGAACGAGAAGATTTTTGCGGCCCTTGTACGACGGACTTGTAGTCCGTCGATCTGCGGCTGCGACGGACTACAAGTCCGTCGTACATTTTGCTTGCGGCACTGCCGCGCTCGGCTGTTAGCTCATCCGCGGTTCGTCGTCCAATTTGATCAACCGCAGAGGAACGAAGGTCGCAGAGAAGACATCGCCCGATTCGCCCATTCCTCGCGGGTGCGGCCGTAGCCAGCTTTAGGTCATGTGAGTTCGAGGGGCGTGCATTCTCGGTCGAGATTTTGTGTGAGACGCCTTTGGAATAACGGCTACATGAAATTGGACTTACATAGGCACATCCGCAGTTCGGCTTTGCTATCCGCCGGAAATACCGGTTTTTGAGAAGCAGCTTCCGATGGATGGCAGGAGCCGGACTGCGGATGCATGACGAGTCAGCTCAATCGGCAGCTTGATTCCGCTTCATTGAAGCTCGCCCGACTGAGGCACATCCTCGCTTGTTGTCTCAGACTGCGAGTTGAGCTGCACAACTCCGTCGACGGCAAAGGCCGATGTGCGGAACAATCGACGGCGATGACATTCGCCTTCTCGACGCAACTTCGACCGCAGATTGGTCGAGTCACGAAAGCTGCCGCATGCCTGAAGTTCGACAAGATCCATTACTCGGTTATCGAGTCCTCTTTGCTCCCGAGCGGGCAACTCGGCCGTTCGAGCATGCGGAAGTCAGCACGCGGCAATCACTCGCAACGTGCCCGTTCTGTCGCGGCAATGAAGCGGAGACGACCGCAGCGGTTCTCGAACTCCCGACACTCGATGCTCAACAGCCGAGCGACTGGGGAGTGCGCGTCATCCCGAATCGCTATCCCGCCGTCGCGGCAGCAACGAGTCCACTTGAGGTGCAGTCCGTCGACGCATCTCGTTCGCCGTTCTCAATGAGGCATCCCGTGCAAGCGGTCGGCATTCATGAAGTCATCGTCGAAGCGCCGCAGCATGTACTTTCTATGACAGAACTTTCAGAGGCTCAGTTTCGACTGATTGCGCAGGCTTATCACGCTCGACTGAGAAGCATCCGCGAATCTCGACAAGCGGTGCATGCGAGCCTCTTCAAGAACAACGGCGCCGCTGCCGGGGCGTCGTTAGAGCACGTGCATTCGCAACTCATCGCAACACCGTTCGTCGCGGAAGCGGTCGCTCAAGAGAGCGCGCAGGCCGAGCGATACTGGCACGCGCACTCGCGCTGCTACTTCTGCGATCTGATGCAGCACGAGCAACAAACGCGCGAGCGACTCGTCTTTGAGAACAGTGACTTCGTTTGTTGGTGCCCGTTCGCAAGCCGCTTTGCTTCGGAAATGTGGCTTGCACCGCGAGCACATCGCGCGTGCTTTGAGGACATCGACAACGACGAACTCGCAGCCTTCGCCGCCGCGTTGCGAGACTGCCTGCAACGGCTGCAACAATCGTTACCTCAAGCCGCGTTCAACTTCGTGATTCACTCAGCCGAGTTCGCAGCAGCAAATGCCGAGCACTTTCATTGGCACTTAGAAATCAAGCCGCGCGTGATGGGGCTCGCCGGTTTCGAAGTCGGTGCCGGCTGTCACATCAACGTGACGCTGCCCGAAGCCGCCGCAGCGACACTGCGAGCCGCGATCGTCTGAGGCTGACGAGGCTGTCAAAAAACATTGTGGCTCGACGCTCCGCGTCGAGAATCCCCGTTGTTCTACGGGAGTTGTTCCTCGGGACTCACGACGCGGAGCGTCGTGCCACTCTTCTTCGACTGCCTCTGACGATTTCAGCGACTGCGAATTGACGTCGCGCATCGCTGAGGTGATCAGTCAGCGACTCTATTTTTCAGCACCGATCGTGATGTTCGCGACTTCCAGTAAGAGGTAATCGCGGCCGCCGGTGCGGACCAAAATGCGGCCGGGGAAGAAGCGGCCGTCTTGCTCGCGCATCGTCAGGAAGAAGACTTCGCACTCGTCGACGTCTTCACTGAGCTGACTCGAAAAGCCGACGAGCGTCGGTCGTTCGCGCGTGAAGTACCAGCGCGTTTGCACGCCCTTCACCGTCGTCACGAGCACGTCGACTTGATCGCCCGTGAGATCAAGCGGCTCGCTTCCGAGGTAGTAGTACTCGGAGAAGCCGGCATCGCCCTTTGTGATGAGCAGTCGCAATTGGTGCATCGCGACGAGCAAGCCGCCGCTTCCCGGCGGTTCGTCGGCGAAGTCTTTCGCTTCGAGATCTTGAAAGTACGGATCAGTACCTAACTGCAATCCGAGCCCTTTGTCGGACAGCGTAAGTTTGAAGTCGTCCTTCTTCTCAGTGCGTCCCGTCACGATCCATGAACCGGTCTGCTTCGAGTAGTCGCCCCATGCGGCGATCAGTGGCTTGAGTCGCTTCTGCTCTTCGAGATTGAAGTACCAATTCGCGAAGCCGGACTTCTCGACGAACATGTGCTTGTACTTCTCGGGCGGCTTCGCAGCGGGTTGCTCACCGTGATGCGGATCGCCCTCAGGCATCGGTTCGTCTTTCGGTTTGTCGCCGTCCTTCGGCTTCTCTCCGTCTTTGGGTTTCGGCATTGGACGTTGCTGAGGCTTCGGCCGTTGTCTCGGCATCATCTCGGCCTTCGTATGAACGGTCCGCAGACGCGCGAGGATGTCGGTCTTCTGCTCGTCGCGACGATAGGTCAGCGGCAAGCGCCAGCCGGACGGATAGATGCCGAGAATGTTCTTGAACTGATTGACCGAGCGAATGGGACGACCGGCGAACGTCACGATCTCGTCATTGAGCCGGAGTCCTCGACGATATGCCTCTGAGGTTTCGAGGACGCTTGCGACAACGACTCGTCCATCCGGCGTCGTTTGCACGGTCGCGCCGAGCGTTGCGTGATCGACGATCGCCCCGGAGCGCAAGTGATCGAGGAAGTGCTTGATCTGATTGATCGAGATCGCATAGCCCGCGCCCGAGTTGACGCGACCACGCTTCTCAAACGAGCCGCGACCATTGATGCCGATCAATTCGCCGATGTCGTTGAAGAGCGGTCCGCCGGAGTTGCCGGGATTGATCGACGAGTCGACCTGAATGCAGTCGGTGTATTCGAGAAACGAACTGCCCGCCGGGTACTGATAGCGATGCACTCCGCTGACGATGCCATAGGTCACGGTCGGCTGAAAATCGGTCGCGAGCAAGAAGGGGTTGCCCATTGCATAGGCCCAATCTCCGACTTGCACGTTGTCGCTGTCGCCGAGCGTTGCGACGGGGAAGTCGTCCCGACCGAGCAGCTTGATCAACGCAACGTCGCCCGTCGGATCAATGCCGACGATGACGGCGTCATAGAGCACTCCGTCATTGAGCCCGCACTTCATGAAGTTGCCCGAACCGCTCGTGACGTGAAAGTTGCTGAGAGCGAATCCGTCCTTCGTGATGAGCACTCCCGATCCGCCGCCGGCACTCGTCTGACCGAAGATCGCAACAACGCTCGGTGCAACTTTCTTTACAACGTCGATGCGGCGCTGCTGAGCGTCAGCCACTGAGCCCTCAGCAGCGTGCGATAAACCGGTCAAAGAGCTAACGACGAGAGCAATCAAACTCGCAATGCCGAGTCGCTGCATGATGAAGCTTTCGGAGGAGGGCCGGGGAGATGCCGAGACGTTGCACAGTGCGATGTCTCGGCCCCGAGGGACGCTGCCGAACGAATTTCGGCTCTGCGCCATGCGTGCTCGTAGAATGGTCTTCCCGAGCGGTTAGCCACAAGAGACGGCGCCTCGCTCCGCGCTGCAATTCAGCGTGCTCAATCATGGAGTGCTTCGGCTCGACGAAGCGCTCCGACTCACCGGCAAGTGATTCGTCATTCAAAGCAGACGCCGCCGTCACTACTGAGTCAGCAGTTGCTCAGACTTCTTTTCCGGAACCTTCATGACCGCTGCATTTTCAACGATGAATGGCTGAGAAACTCGACACAGGAATCTCTCCGGTCGCGCGTCCTTTCCGGGGATATCGCAGTTAAGTTTGATTGAACCGCGTGTCGCTGAGTCAGAGTGCTTCGTCGAGCGGAATCGCTCTCGAAGTCATGTAACAACGAATCCACTCACCGCACGCATGCCGAGCACGCCGCGCGGGTCTGTCTTCGCGAGTCCCGTCGTCGTCGATTGCTGACCGCAACGTGGAGCGCCAGAGTCCTGAAGTCGCTCGGAACGCGCGGCGTTCGAGCATTCGACGGACACTCGGAGTGAGGAGCAGAGATGCGGCTTCAAGGTTTTTTGGGAGTAGTGGCAGCCGTTGCGGTCCTATTGGGAGTCGTCGCAACAACGCCTTCGTTTGCGGCAGAGAAACTCAATGTCGTGCTGATCCTCGCGGACGATCTCGGAGGAGCGGATCTCGGTTGCTACGGCAGCAAGTATCACCGCACGCCGAATTTGGATCGTCTCGCAGCAGAAGGCGCGCGGTTCACTGAGGGCTATTCGTCGTGCCCCGTTTGCTCGCCGACTCGTGCAGCGCTCATGACCGGCAAGTACCCGGCGCGATTGCATCTCACCGATTGGTTGCCCGGTCGCGGGGATCGGCCCGATCAGCGTCTGCTGCGTCCCAATATCCGACAGCAATTGCCGCTCGAAGAAGTGACGCTCGCTGAAGCATTGAAGGAGGCCGGCTATGTCACCGGGCACATCGGGAAATGGCATCTCGGCGGTGAGGGCTTCGGGCCGCGCCAGCAAGGCTTCGACTTCAACATCGGCGGCGATCACACCGGCACTCCGCTGAGCTACTTCGCTCCCTATCGAGTCAATCGCGGCGGCAAGACAGTCGCGATGCCGGGACTCGAAGACGCTCCTGATGGCGAGTACTTGACCGACCGCTATGCACTCGAAGCTGAGAAGTTTCTCGATGCCAACAAAGACAAACCGTTCTTCCTCTACTTGCCTCATAACGCCGTGCATACGCCGATGAAGGCGAAGGAAGAACTCGTCAAGCAGTACGCAGGCACGCTGACGTTCGGCAAGCAGTCCAATCCGATCTATGCCGCGATGCTGCAAAGTCTCGATGAAGCCGTAGGCCGAGTGCTGGCGAAACTCGACGCGCTGAAGATCGCCGATCGCACGCTCGTCATTTTCACGTCGGACAACGGCGGCCTCGCGACGATCGAAGGGACCAATACTCCGGCAACGATCAACTCGCCGCATCGCGAGGGCAAAGGATGGCTCTACGAAGGCGGCATTCGAGTTCCACTGCTCGTGAAGTGGCCGGGAGTCACGCAGACCGGCACGGTCACTGACGCGATGGTTGCCAGTCACGACATCTTCGCGACGATCCTCGATGCTTGTGGCGCGAAAGCTCCGACGGCCATTGACGGCAAGAGCTTTGCGTCGGTCCTTAAGGGCTCGAAAGAACCCGTGCGCAACGAATTGTTTTGGCACTACCCGCACTACTCGAATCAAGGCGGTAAGCCCGGCGCGGCGGTGCGTGAAGGCAATCTCAAGCTGATCGAGTTCTATGAGAATGGCCGCCGCGAACTGTTCGACGTCAAGCAAGGCGAGAACTCGAACCTCGCTCAATCAAAGCCGGAAGTGGTCGAGCGACTGGCTGCGAAACTCGATGCCTGGCGCAAGGAAGTCGGGGCTCAGATGACGACGCCGAATCCGAACTTCGTGCCGAACCCTCAAGCCAAGAACGGCAACATCACACTGCCGGCGAGCACTGCGGAAGTCTTCGGAGTCATGCTCCGTTACGAACCGTTGCCGCATAAGAACACTCTCGGCTTCTGGGTGAATGCATCTGACTGGGCGAAGTTCGAATTCACGGTCACAGAACCCGGCACGTTCATCGTCGAACCGCATCAAGGTTGCGGAACGGGGCAAGGCGGCAGCGTCGTCGAGTTCATTGTGGGTTCGCAGACGCTCGAGATGACGGTCGAAGACACCGGTCACTTTCAGAACTTCAAGCCGCGCGAGATCGGCACGATCAAGCTCGACAAACCCGGCCGCTACGAACTGCACGTCAAGCCGAAGACAAAAGCGAAAGCCGCCGTGATGGACATCCGGCAGATCGTTCTGAAGAAGCAAGCGAACTGAGGAATGGGAGTGATGTAATAGTTCCTACTTAACGACGATGGTGCGGAGAGAGCGTCATCTCTAAATATGGCGGACTGGCATGCTTTTGCTTCACAGCGAGGAAATCTGCAGCAAGGCGACCACTGTGCGACAAGCAAAAGCTTGCCAAGTACGAATTATTACACTCAGTCGGAATCACGAGTTGATGAGGTGTCCGCTAAGGCCCGAGTATCGGGTTCGCAGTCGTCCTGGCATTCCTCGACGAGCCATTCCGGCGCCGCATGTCGTTCAATCAGCAACTTCGCAACTCGATGGCGACAACTCGCGCACGGAGTCAGAGCGTACGCGCTGAGTGCAAGTCGTAGGTCATCACACTCAGGATGGGCCACTAACACGTTCCTGAGTTCCATCCATAGTGAGTGCAGATCGTTGATGTTGTCGGGAATGATGATCGCATCGAGCAGCATCTCTGCATCGCCCGGTATGAAGTTCTTGATGAAGAGCGATGCAGTCTGAGAGTCTCTCAGCCCGTCGGCTATTCGCGACAACGCCAGCTCGCGAATCTTGGGATGCTCAAGCCGCTCAAGGGCATTGAGTGCGTTCCGTCTGACTCGCTCATCTTTGTGATTGCTCAGAGCGAGCAACCGCTCGTCGAAGTACGGCAGTGGGTCAAACCAAAACAGCCGGAGCAGGTTCGCAATGACCGTTTCGTTATCCGACGCCAAGAGATGCTCGACAACGCATCGCAAGTCCGCATCGGAAGCCGTCCGACTCCAACCGAGAAAGAAAAACCGACTGCCCTTCAACTCGGCCGCACTGAGGACTTCCTGAAGTGGAATCGTTGCTACAGAGCAGTCTTTGGAACGTGCTTCATCTCGGGCTTTGTCTGCCTCGGCTTCGCGCTGCCATGCGTCGCAGAATCGTCGCTCGTCGACGTTGCCCCATGAATTCATCCATTGCGTCACGCACGGCTCACCGAAGGTCTCAATCGCTTCGTCGACAATCACACGGTCGGACCAGTCCCACTCGCGCTTCTGCAAATGTTGTCCGCGAATACCTGCGATCAACCGCAAAGCAGGTTCGCCTTCGAGTCGGATCAGTGGCAGTTCCGCTTGCGTGCAATCCGTCGTTGTCGGTTGCTGTTCGACGAACTCGTAAAGCCGCTTGAGGAACTGCGTATCACCGGCCGCTACGAACTGCTCGGCGAGCATGCAGGATTGAGTATCGCACTCATCGACGGGGAGTTGTTCGAACGCTCTCCACAACGGGTCGCGAAGTTCGTCAACGAGATTGGCTGCCACCATCACATCCCAAAGCCACGGTCCCCGACAGTGGTCAATCTGCCGATCAAATCGCAAATCATTCAGGCACGCCGCCAACAAGGCGTCCTTGTCGAGCCGATCCATTCTCGCCCATTGAAGCACTCGCCCGAGTCCTTTCTGCAAAGCATCTTCTTGCTGAGCGAGCGAAGGTTCGTCAGGCGGCGAGTAGTCTGAAAGCTGCATGAAGAGTGTTCCGAATCCCGTAATATTACGGATTTTCGAGGAAAGGATCGGGGCTACGAAATCTCGAAGTTCTTGAGTGTCGGAGCCTAGTTGCAACTCAAGTCTCTCTCATCAGCAGGCAGCGATTGAGGCACTGCGAGCCAGTAATTGAAACCGACATTGGTGCTCGTAAGCGGGGCATTCATCGCGAGCACAGAATCTGCACGTTGTCGATTTGGTGCTCACTCCGAGTATGGAAATTAGGAGCACCAAAACGTCTCAATGTCGATTTCGTGCTCTCTTCGATGACTACATTGAACAGCACCAAAACATCATCATGTCGATTTCGTGCTCTCAGTTTTGCCGCAGAGAGTCAGCACGAAATTGCCGTAATGTCGATTTGGTGCTACGTTCTCGTCGGCTTCGAACAGCACGAACATGACGGACACAAAGCATGCCCGAACGATTCCCATTTCACGGTCGCCGACTTTTGGTCGATCAGTTTGCCGGGCTTTTCAATAGTCGAAGAGCGGCACTCGTTGTCGTGCAGGGACGACGGCGCATTGGCAAGAGTGCCTTCGTGAATCACTGCGGCAGTACCTATGCCGATCACTTCATTCGGCTTGAAGGACTGGGGCCGCGCGAGGGCATTGGTCGCACCGAGCAATTGGATGCGTTTGCGGAACAAATCGCCGCGCAGACTCGGTTGCCGAAGGTTCGGTTGGAGTCATGGCCGCAGGCGTTTCAGATGTTGGCCGGGGTACTGCCAGTCAAAGGACGCACTGTGTTGCTGCTCGATGAGATTTCATGGATGGCGATCGGTGATAGTGACTTCGCCGGGCATCTGAAGATTGCTTGGGACAACCTCTTCAGTAAGCACGCAGGACTGATCGTTGTGCTGTGCGGCTCGATGTCTTCTTGGATCGAGACCAATCTGCTGAACAATGCAGGCTTTGTGGGACGCTGCTCATGGGTCTTCACGATGCCGCCTTTGCCGTTGCCCGAGTGCATTCCGTTTTGGCGCAGTAAGGCTGCTCGGACCAGCACGCTGGAGAAGATCAAAATCCTGGCCGTGACCGGCGGAGTGCCTCGCTATTTAGAGGAACTCAATCCCGCTCAAACGGCTGAAGAGAACATTCAGCGGCTCTGCTTTGATCCGGGCGGGTTGCTGTTTCGTGAGTTCGACGATCTTTTCAACAGCGTCTTCAACCGCCGCGCCGAGCGATATCGGCAAATCTGCAAGGCACTCAGCGGTCCCGCTCAGACTCTCACGCAGCTCAGTCATGCACTGGAAACGGCTCGTGGAGGAATTCTTACAGATGCGTTGACGGAACTGGAAAACTCGGGGTTCATCACTTGTGACTTGCCATTCGCGCCACTGAGCGGGACCGACCAGCGCATTGCGAAGTATCGGCTTAGCGACAACTACACGCGGTTCTATTTGCGCTATGTCGAGCCCGAGAAAAAACGGATCGCCGCCGGACTCTGGCGGCACCGTTCGCTCGAAGCACTTCCCGGATGGGACACGATTATGGGGCTGCAATTCGAGAATCTCGTCATCAGCAATCGCGATGCGTTGCTCCGACTGATTGATCTCGGCAGCCGATCCGTGCTCAACGCCGCTCCGTATTTTCAGAACAAGACGTTGCGCCGCGAGGCATGTCAGATCGATTACCTGCTCCGCACGCGGAAGTCGCTGTATGTCGTCGAGTTCAAGCTTCGAAAGACGATCGATCACGCGTGCATCGGCGAAGTTCAAGAAAAGATCCGCCGTCTGAAACTGCCCAAAAGCACGCCCTGCCGCACGGTCCTCGTCTATCACGGTGAACTCGATCCCGACATCGAGGATGAGGACTACTTCGATTACCTCGTTCCCTTTGAACGGCTTTTCGAATCCTGATGCGCATTCGTAGGACTTGCGTCAGTCGTTCAATTCTCAGCGTGAATCGAACCGGCGTCTGAGACGCACCCGCAATCGCAGACCGCGTCCTGCTCCACAACAGCCGCCAATCAAGTTTCCAGCGAGGCTCCGCCTCAGACCCTATTTGAAGATTGTTCGTGAAAGAAAAGCAGGCTCTGTGATGATGTGACGTCAGGAAGACGTTGTTGAGCCGAATGGTGTCGGCGAGGGTCTTGTTAGACCGATCTCACAGAGCCTGCGCTATGAAGATATCCATCAATCTGGCCGAATCTTTCACAAGCATGTCACGCTTACTATGGCGGGGCTCGATCGCGTTTATCTCAGCGCCATCGTTCATCGCTTGCAGTTGGAACGGTAGCCGTTCACGGGGCGGGAGGCGGAGAATTAGGGGTTGCTGGCGGTCACATATGTTTTCGCAGGCCGGTTAGGCAGTCGGTATTAATGACGGTAG
>CAZNMS010000201.1:0-14351 GCA_964573505.1 uncultured Planctomycetaceae bacterium
GCACTCCAAGAAGCGGCGCCCGAGTTCCCAACTCACACAGGATCGCAATGCCGAGGCCCCTTCAGGGCGAAGACAAGAACTTACACAACTTCCAAACGGGAGCTCTTGGCCGATTGCCGAAGCCGGAAAGTTGTTGCTCGACTGATCCTTAGAGCTTGCCTTTGCGCGCCATGTCATCGACCAGCATCGCGAAGACTTCAACGTCCTTCGTCTCCATCACGTTGGCGATGCGATAAGGCGGCACCTTCAGGCGGACGAGCGTTGCTTCGGCTTGCTCCCATAACTTCTCGCGCTTCTTGCCCTCGGACAGATAGAGGTTCGTGACGAGCTCTTGCAGACGCTGACCGTCGATCTCATCGCGGTTGTCGTAGTACCGCTTGATGAGCTTCTGCTGATACGCCGAGTAGTCTTCCATAGCCATGATGCGACATCCTTGTGGTTGAAGAGAGGGCACAAACCGAAGCGGAAAAGGGGCGGAGTGTTGAGCCTGATTGCGGTCGTTTCAATCTGACTTGCTTCACCGAACAAATCGTCATCGCAGGTGACTCAACGGCGAACACAAACGGCTCGAAGTCACTGTTTCAGGTCGAAAACCGCCGCTCGGCGACGCAACGCCGGGCAAGAATTTCGAAAGCACGTCGATACTCTCGGCAACCCCCATTTTCCCTGGGAGAAACCGCCGTGAGAGTCACCCCGCAAGTTCAAATCGCTCGCACCATTCGCAATCTGCAACGGGTTAATACCCGTCTGGCGAAGTTTCAGGATCAGATCAGCTCGGGCAAGAGGCTCAGTAAGGCGTCAGATAATCCGTCCGACTTCGTGCTTGTCCGCCGAGCGCAGACTTCGGACGCTCGCTACGAAACAGACAAAGCGGCCATGCAGGACGCGAGCTTCCTGCTTGAGCATCAGTCGCAGTCCTTCATCGAGATGCGCGAACTGCTGACCGAGGCTGCTTCGATTGCGATCGAAGTCAACGATGGCAGCAAGCAGACGCCGCATGCCGAAGTGTCCGCTGTCGAGTTAGAGCAACTCCTCGACCGCGCTCTGCAACTGGCCAATACGACGACGGCTGACGGTCGCTCGCTCTTCGCCGGAACTGCGACGGACGCGCGAGCTTTCACCGTCGTCGGTCGTGATGCGAACGGACGACCGACGCGCTTTGCTTATCAAGGTTCTGATCACGCTTCAGAAGCAGTCATCGGCAGCGATCAAAGCGTGAAGACGTTTATCTCGGGCCGCGAAGCATTCGGCCCCGGCAAGCGCGGCAACGTTGTGATCTTCGGTTCGACGGGCGCAAAAGCCGGTTCGAACACGAGCAACTCAACGGGCAGAGGCGAGCTAACCGTCCGCATGACGTCGACGTTCCTCGGTGGATCGGGACTGAGTTCCGGTGCGTCGACCAGTGTTGATCGCGACGTGCTCGGCCTCGGCTCGCACACAGTGACGATCAGCAACAACGGCACCGAGCTATCTCTCAACGGCGGCCCGACGGTCACGCACGATGGCTCGACGGACTTCGTGCTCAAGGGACTCAACGGCGAGCAGATCGTCGTGAATACGAACGCGGTGCTCGTCGACGGCACTTACAACATCATTCGTGAAGGCGAACTCTCGACCGACGGCGGCAAGACCTTCACTGCGATGACGAGCCCCGTCAGCCAAGAAGAAGTCCGCAACAGCGTCACCGGCGAGATCACCTACATCGACACAACGTCGATTCGTTCGAGCGGAAAAGACGTCATCGACAATCAAGGTGCTTACGACGTCTTTCAGACGCTCTCAGCCTTGCGAGACTCGGTGCGCGATCTCAATTCGATCCCGACGAGTGAACGATCGAAGTACCTCTCGCGCATGCTGCAAGAGCTTGAGACGTTGCGTGAGAACATCCTCACTCCGCTCGGAGCGCAAGCGGCAAGTGCTGAGGACATCAAGAACCTGACGACGCGTCTTGAAGATCGTCAGTTGGGATTAGCGACCGAGATCGAGGGCCTTGAAGCGACCGACGTTCCGCGAGCGATCACTGGCTTGCAGTTCGCTCAGAGCGACCTCGAATCCGTCCTCGCCGTCACCGGCCGCTTCGGCAATCTGAGCTTGATCGACTACCTCGCATAGTCGCACTGCACTCGTTGCGAGGCTCTGCTCCGAAAAGTAGTTTGGGATTCCATTCCGAGCCGCAGCGGGCCGACGTTCACTTTCACGAGTTGAACTTGCCGTCACGAGGGAACTCGCCGTTTCGTTTTCAGGCATGGTTCAAAGTGAGGTAGCAGAGCCGCGCCCGTCAGGAAGCGGAATCCACTGCAAAATGGCCAGAACACCGCTTCCTGACGCAGCGCCGGCATTTGTGTGATGTTTATTACATGCGCGGCGGGCGAATTCGCATTGTCGCGAGCGGACTCGATGGCGCGGCACATGGACTCGTTGTGCCGATGATGTCCGACACCGCCGGTCTGCTGATCATCGACCACTGCTGCTTTCTCGCCGTGTGCTTCGCTGCGATGATCGGACCGACGCTCAAGGTGCCGCAACTAACGTCAGATTGCGTCAGTTAGGATCCGCGCCAAAATAAATTGTCAAACCGGTTGTAGCGGAACGGCGCAAGCCGTCCGGTAATCGCAACACCGGACGGCTTGCGCCGTTCCGCTACTTTGACGACTTGTTTTGGCGCAGCGCCTTAGATCGACTCAAGCCAGATCGCGATCGTGCTCAGGCTGAGTCCAGCGAGGCTACGCCTCTGACCTATGGTCGCCTTTCGCTCCGCGAAAGAGCGTCTTCCAACGCGTCTCATGAGTGGCCAAATCAAAACTGCTAGGACGCCTAAAAGACGCACTTTCGCGGAGCGAAAGGCGACCACAAAAACTTGACTCAACAGCGCAAATGCCGATTGGTCAGAGTCCAATGGCGCCGCCTCATGCCTGTGATGAAAACTACATAGCCCGCCATGAAAACTTGCTGCGACAGTTTCGCGATGAGCCGTCTCTTGCGGGCATCGAGTGGCGGGATGGCCTTACCAAATTTTCCACCAACTTTTGGCGGGGCCGACGGCGGGCGCGGCTCCTGAGCCGGCAAATGCTGGCGCGCGGGAGCGACCGGATTCGTCTCCCGATGTGATGACGCGGTTCTCGGGTAAGAGCACGCAGCTCAAGTCGCCCACTTCGCCGCCAGTGGTGTCGATCAAGATTCGCTTCGGACTGAACTTCACGCTCTCCATTCGCACGTGCCCGCTCACGACGGTTGCCGGGCAATCATGAGGCACGGGCGCTGTGACGAAGCTCTTCGAGCACAACCACTGCGGGCGGTTCAAGGTGTAGTCGCGCTGTCGCAGGATTCTCAGTTGCATTGCGAAGGGCGTATTCGGGTCGAGCCCCGCATGCACGAAGAGGTATTGCGGATGCTCGACGACCCATGGCAAATCGCTGAGCAGCGAGCGGTACTCATCACCGAGCGCCTCATGCAGTTCTTCAAGCTCGCCGAAGGGCACATCGAATGATTCGAACGTCGAATCTGCGCCGTAGTCATCGAGCCAGCGCGGCGCCCAATTGGCATAGTCGGGAGCGGGGATCAGCTTCAGTGCTCCGGCCATTGCGAGTTCGTGATTGCCGCAGACAACCGTCGTTCGCGGATGCGTTGCGAGTAACTCGCTCACAATGTCGAGCGAGCCTTTTGGATCGGGGCCGCGATCAACGAGGTCTCCGATGAAGACGATCCAGCGCTGCTCGTAGTCACGTTGCCGACGCAGTTTGTCGAGAACGATTTCGAGTTGCTCAACTTGTCCGTGAACGTCGCCGATCACTGCGACCGGTCCATCAATACGAGACGTCAAACGCGCCATTGCGATCCCTCTGTTGGCGATAAAGCGATGTCTGTGAGTGGTTCGTCAGAGCAGACGATTTCGGCAGGAGCACGAGTGCTTCGCCCCACACGTTTTCAATTTCTTGTTGTCGTACGCGCTGAATTGAGGCTCTTTTTCGTTTCACGGCACGCCACTTAGGCAAGCGGCAGGTAAGAACCTACCGGCAACTTCTTGTACGACGGACTTGTAGTCCGTCGGGCCTCGTCTGCGACGGACTGCAAGTCCGTCGTACCCGTATCTACTCCTCTGCCGCATGCCTTAGACCTTCAAGGCATCCAAAATCTTCGAGCACGCATCCATGCGGTTCAGGACATAGAAGTGGATGCCGGGGATGCCGCGCGCGATGAGCTGCTGACATTGCTCGATCGCGTACTCGACGCCGATCTCGAACTGCGCGGCGGCGTTGTCTTGCACGGCTTCGAGTCGCGCGGACAACGCTGCGGGGAACTCGGACTTGCAGAGCGCGGTGATGCGTTTGATTCGAGCGAACTCGGTGATCGGCATGATGCCCGGAATGATCGGGCACTTGATGCCGAGCTGCTCGCAGCGGTCGCGGAACCGGAAGAAGTGGTCGTTGACGTAGAAGAGCTGCGTGAAGACAGCGTCCGCTCCCGCATCGACTTTGCGTTTGAGGTTCACGAGGTCGCTGTCGAGATCAGCGGCTTCAGGATGCTTCTCGGGATAGCCCGCGACTCCAATGCCGAAGTTCGGGAAGTGCTCGCGGATGAGAGCGACGAGTTCGTTCGCGTTCTGCAAACCGCCGGAGACGGCTTTGAAGTTTGTCTCTCCGACCGGCGGATCTCCGCGCAGCGCCATGATGTTGTGAATGCCGCGCGCGTCGGCTGATTGCAGCCATTCAATGAGTTCTTCGCGTGTCGAGCCGACACAGGTGAAGTGCGACGTCGCGGTCAGCTTGTACTCGGATTGAATGCGGTCGCAGATCTCCATCGTGCGATGCTGAGTGCTGCCGCCGGCTCCGTAGGTGCAGGACACAAAGGCGGGCTGATAAGCAGCCGCTCGACGCAACGTCTCGAACAAAGCGGCATCACCGGCTTCGGTCTTTGGCGGGAAGATCTCGATCGAAAGGCCGAACGGGCGGGTCTTGTAAACGTCTCCGATGCGCATAAGGTCGATCCGTCTGTCGTGCTGAAGGAGATGAAGGCAATGGCGAGTCCGTGATGCCATTGAGCTCGGGTGAGGGGTTCTTCTCGTGAGAGCTATTCGTAGCCATGAGGCAGAGGACCATCGGGACGAGCCCGATGGGGATGAGTCGAAAGCGGGGACTGCAAAGGCGGCGGAGCGTAGTGAAGGACTTCGCGGCATAGAACACCGTCTGATCGCCGTGATCGGGCTGATGGCCGCGATCGGGAGCAAGTGGCAAACTCCTACTGACTGCTCGGGAACAGACAGCGACGCAGCACGGACGTAGGCGTCCATGCTACGAACTCGGGACGCGAGTCACCGACAATTCCGCGCTTCACTCATTCTCATTGGAGGCACGATGCCGACTGGAAGACCGATTACATGCTCTGAACTCCGAACGGCGCTTGAACGAGTGCCGCGATTTCCGCTCGGGCATCTCCCGACGCCGCTTGAACCACTGCGCGCGGTCTCGAATGAACTCGGCGGGCCGAATGTTTGGATCAAGAGGGACGACTGCACAGGGTTCGTCTTCGGCGGCAACAAGACGCGGCACAACGAGTACTTGATGGGGCACGCACTCGCAGCGGGCGCTGACATCTTTGTGTGGGGCGCCGGAGTGCAGAGCAATAACTGTCGACAGACAGCGGCTGCTTGTGCGAAAGCGGGGCTCGATTGTCATCTCGTGCTGACGCGAGCGCATCTCAATGGCGACGTTGAATGGCAAGGCAATCTGCTGCTTGATCATCTCGTCGGCGCGAGCATTGAGATCGTCGATGCTCCGATTGGACCGGAGTTAGACGCGCTGATTGATGCTCGCGCGAACGAACTGCGCGCGAAAGGCCGCAAGGTGTTTGAGTGGAATCGGCATCTCGTGAAGCCGCTTGCCGCCGTCGGCTATGTGCCGTGCGTCATCGAGATCGTCGAGCAGTGTCGCGAACGCGGTATCGAGCCGTCAGCGATCTATCTCTCGTCAGCCGGTTCAACAGGAGCGGGAGTCGCGCTCGCGGCGGCAGCGCTCGGGCTGAAGTGTGCTGTCAGAAATATTGCACCGTTGAAGTGGCCATGGGACACAGCCGCCGATATGGCCGAGCTTGCGAATGTTGCAGCACAGATGATCGGCTTGCCGCATCGGCTCGAAGCAAGCGATGTTTGGCTGAGTGAGGACTACATCGCGCCGGGCTATGGCAAAGTCGGTCCCGATTGCTGGGAAGCGCTCGAACTCGTCGCGCGACGCGAAGCGGTTTTGCTCGATCCCATTTACTCGGGCAAAGCAATGGCGGGCTTGATCGACCATATTCGACGCGGGATGTTCTCTGCCGAAGACAATGTGATCTTCATTCATACCGGAGGCACTCCGGCGTTGTTCGCGATGAACAACGAGCTGATGGAGTCGTTTAGCCGTCGAAAGTCGCCGCTATGACCAATGAGTTGCGTCGCGCGCTTGCGGGGTTCGTTTCAGCGAGAGCGAGCAATCGACGGGATCGGTGCTCGCTCATCACTCGCACGAGCGTTGCGACGCTACTGCTACTGCTGACCGGGTCGTTGTTCGCGCAGTCGCCCGCTGATCCTCGCTCATTGATGAAGAAGCTCGGCTCAGCCAGTTACGCCGAGCGCGAGAAAGCTCTGACCGAGATCGTCGCGCTGAAGGCGGAAGCGAAAGCGGCATTGCTCGAAGGCGTGCGCGAGCAAGATCCCGAGATTCGCAAACGGTCGCGATTGGCGCTGACGCTCGTTGCTCAACAAGAACTCGCGCAGCAGATCGCGGCCTTTGAGCAAGGCGATGACTCGCAGAGTTTGCCCGGATGGACGCGCTTCCGAGAGCGGTTCGGAAAGCATGCGGCGAGTCGCAAAGCCTATGCGGCAATGTTTCAAGCAGAGCCCGGCATGCTGCTCTCGTTCGAGCTTGATGATGAAGCCGCAGCCGACGCAGTGACGGCGCGCATTCGGCAGTATCAACAGTCTGCTCAGTCGCAGAATCCCGCGCGTCGCAAGCAGCCGGGACCGTTGAATGTGTTCGCGCTCTTGATGGCGGCAACGCAACCCGGAGTGGCTGCGGACCTCACTCCAATGGAACTCAATCAGATTCGAAATTGGTGGAGTCAGACTGACTTTCAAAACTTGATAACGGGGGCGCATCAAGTCATCGCGAAGCAGGTGCGACTCGATTACTTGCGACTGAGTCTTGCTTCGGACCAACTGCGGTTCATGGCCTTCAATGATGCGGTGCAACATCGAGTGACGGAGTTGCTGCCCGAAGCGATTCAGCATCTCGAACGTAAACCGTCGGGCTATGCGATCGAGTGCGTCGCGCGGCTCGGAGGGAAGTCGTATCTCGAAGCACTCGCCGATCGACTGGATGATGACTCGGTCGTCACGAACTTCGTGAACAACGGCAAGCTCGAGCCGATGCAGTCGCGTGATATGGCGCTTGCATGGATCGCGCATCTCACGAAGCAGAATCCGTCGGACTATGGCCTTCCGCATGCGGCGCAGTGGTTTCAGCAACTCGCTCAGAATCAGCAGAACGGCATCAACTTCAGCGCGTATCGCGTCGCCGATGCCAATAAGCGCGCTGAGATGATCGCGAAGATGCGCGCATGGCTTGCGAAGAATCCGGTCGCTCCGATGCCCGTGCCGCTGCCGGAAGATCGCGGCGCGACTCCGCTGCCGGCTGAGCAAGCTCAACCGGCAACGAAGGCCGAAGAGAACGAGACGCCGGAAGAGGATCAGCCGATCGGGCTCAATCTGGCTGAGAGCTTCGAAGTGCAACGGCTCAATCGTGCTCGGCAGTTGATTCGCGAGCAGCGCTGGGGAGAAGCCGCCGCTCATTTAGGCGAGATCATTCGCAAGGCTGAGGATCGATGGTTTCAACCGCAGCGCGGGGTCGCTCAATACCGCGAGTTGCGAGCGGAAGCGGAACGACTCTTGCGCGATCTGCCGCTTGAAGGACTTGTGGCTTACGAGCAGCAGTTCGGTCCCGCTGCCGAGAAGTTGCTGACCGAAGCCGTCGCGACGAACGACATCGCGCTGCTCGGCAAGATCGCGCGCGAGTCGTTCTTCACTCAGGCAGGAGCAGAGGCTGCGTATCGACTGGCGAACTTCGACTTCGATGCCGGTCGCGTGATGGATGCTGCGATGCACTTCGAACGCTTGTCGCTGCATTCGCAGTTCAACGATGAGTTCGAGCCCGGCTTGAGCCTCAAGCGCGCGATGTGTTGGTCGCGATTAGGAGAGCGCGAGCAAGCGCGTCGTGCATTGAATGTCCTCAAAGAGAAGAAGCCGGACGCCACTGTCATGCTCGGCGGTCGCTCGCTGAGTTTGTTTGAGAAGCCGGAGACGATCGGCGATTGGTTGTCGCTGCTCGCACCGCAATCGGTGAGCGCGAACGATTGGCTCATGCATCGGAATCGCGTCGATCGCAATCCGACAACGAGTGATGTGCAGCCGGTGCTTTTTGGCACCGCGCACGTGCCAATGCTGACGTTCTCGCATTTGAAGGATCGCTTCAGTGATGCGCGCGACTGGGTGAAGCGGAACCGACTCAGTCGCGTGCCTGCGATGCAACCGCTCGTACTCGGCGACGTCATTGTGTTTCGCACGTTGTCGGACTTGAGAGCCGTCAATGGACGCGGCGAACTGCAATGGGTCGCGCGGCCTGAAGACACTTTGAATGATCTGCTGTCGGGAGTGCTCGGAGCGAAGCTCGACTCGCAAGGGCAGCTCGTGACGGAGTACCTGCAAGAGCGACTGTTTGATGATTCGACTTCCGGCACGCTCGCGAGCGATGGCCGGTTTGTGTTCGTCGTCGAGAGTGATCGCTTTGATCCTGCTCCCGATGTGCAACGACTCAACATCAACGCGAACGGCGATCTGACGCTGAGCACGGAATCGCAAGACGGCACGAACGCGCTGTCGGCGTTCGAAGTGGCGACGGGAAAACTCGTTTGGCAGCGGCGAACGACGAGTTCGAAAGCGAGCCTCAAGTTTCTCGGTCCGCCGTTAGTCATTGGCGGCAACCTCTTTGTCATCGTCAGCAGCAAGGACGAGACAACGCTGCGCGAGCTTGATGCGGCGACCGGCGATCTGCGCCGGCAATGGATGTTACACTCGAACCAGTACGGCCCGACGCCGCCCGTTTGGTGGGGACGAGCACGTCCGAAGCAAACCGAATCTCCGTTTGCGTCGAGCCCGTCTTATGGCAGCGGCATTGTCGTCTGCCGCACTCCGTCGCAGCGCATCGTCGCGATTGATCTGACGACGGGGACGCTCAAGTGGGCTTATCAAGTCCCTAAGGTCGAAGGCCCGGCGGTCAATCCTTTCAATCCATGGATGAGAACCAGTCGCGAGATCACGCGAGCCTTTGATCTCGATCGATGGTGCGATGCGAGCTTGATCGTCAGTGGCGACGCGGTGCTCGTGACAGCCCCTGATAGCAACGATCTTGTTTGTCTCTCGCTGACTGACGGCGCTGTGCGCTGGACGGTGTCGCGCGGAGACGGGCTCTTTGTTGTCGGCGTCGATGCGGGACGAGTGCTCGTTGCGGGGCGCAATGGCATGCGCGCCGTGCAGTTGAAGGACGGCTCAAACGCATGGCCCGTTGACTTGCGCATTTGGCCGAACGCAGCGATGCCGTCGGGCATTGGCTATCTCGCGAACGGCACGTGCTTCATGCCGTTGAGTTCCGGCGAGGTCGTCGGCATTGAGTCTGCTTCGGGCCGTTTCGTGACGCGCTCGCATCGGCTTGAAGATTGGATTCCCGGCAATCTTGTCGTCGCAGGCGGAACAGTGTTCTCGCTCGGTCTTGATGGCCTCCGCCGTTTGCAGAGTGGCAGCGAGCGAATCGCAGCACTCGCCGAGACCGCGCGTTCGCAACCTCAGAACGCGGCGCTCGCGACTGAACTCGGTGAAGCACTCTTTGCCGCCGGTCGCGTTGCGGAAGGCATCGAGCAATTGCGGATCGCCGAGCGACTCGATGCGTCGCCGGAATCGCGAGCCCATCAGCTCTTGAGGCAAGCACTCATCGACTCAACGACGATCGCGCCGGACGTGCGAAAGTCGCTGATGACGGAAGCGTTTCTCGGTCGCATTCCGAACGATGCGCAAGGGCAACTCGCGCGCTGGCAAATGCAGGTTGAACTCGCGCGGGCTTATGAGCGGATCGACGACTTGCCGAACGCTGTGACGGAATTGCTCGCGGTCTCGCAGTTGCCGATTGATGCGGCGCGATTGACGGACTCAGCACAGCTAAGCGGACAAAGCGTTGCTCGCTCAGTGCGGCTCGATGTTTGGTATCAGGGCCAATTGCGCTCATGGCTCGCGCGACTGAGTCCCGAGCAACGCAGTGCTGCGGAAGCGCGACTCAATGAGTTCGCGAAGAGCGAGCACCCGCTTGAGCGACGCGTTGCACTACTCGGCAGCTTGCCCGAGGGGCAGTCGTTGCGCATGCAGCTTGCTCAGCAACTGACGGCCGCGAATCAGCTACTGGAATCCGAATTACAACTGCGGCAAGTCTTAAAGGCCGACTCGCTAACGGGCGAGCGCGAGTTGCTGCAGAAGCTGCCTGCTGTTTGGCTCGCGAAGAAGGGCGAGACGGCAACGCGGCAAGCTCAGTGGCTGAAGCGATTGGCGGCTGCTCATGCCGACGAGTTGCTCGCGAACGGCAAACGCGGAAGTGAACTGCTCGCAGCCGAACCGCAGGACTCGCCGCTGCAAGCTCCGCTGAAGGAAGCGTCTCCGTGGGCGACGCTCAAACCGAAGAAGGCCGAGAAGCCATTGAGCCCGCAGCCGACGAATCCCGAACCGAAGCTGTCGGCCATCGTGCAGCGACTCGATGACGTCGATCCTCAGCAGTGGCTCGGCTACGACCAAAACAAACGCAATTGGTACGGACTCGATGCGAGCGGGCGGCGGTTGTGGGAGCTGCCCGGTCAGAAGTCGTTCTATCAGTCGTACTCGGGCAATGGGCTGCCTCAGGTGCGTGCGATCGGCCCGCTGATGGCTGTTTGGACCGGCAGCAACCTGCATGCGATCGACACTTCGTTGCCCGAAGCGAAGCAGTTGTGGACGACTCCGACGACCGAGAACTCAAACGACTGGCGCACGCAGATCGCCGTTAGACGACTGCAGCGGAATCAGATCATGGTCGGCAATCGCATGCCGCGCCCGGAATTGGCATGGAGCGCGTTCGTGCTGCAACCGAGCTATCTCGCGATTCACAAGATGCGCGACCTCACGTGCTTTGAACCGCTTACCGGCAAGATCTTATGGAAGCGAGACGACGCGCCGTCGGACGCGGATCTTGTCGGTGACGAGCAGTTGCTGTGTGCGATCGAACCCGACGGCACGCGCGCGTTCGTCTATCGAGCGATTGATGGCGAAGACGTTGCAACGCGATCGCTTCCGCCGCGCGAGCATTGGCTTGCATGGTGCGGCCCGAAGCTCGTTGTGCGGCACGAGGTCGACGGTCAAGCCGTCATTCGCTGCCTCGATGTGATCGCTGATCGCGAGCAATGGTCGCGCACGGTGTCGCTCGAATCGAAGACGCATGCCGTCAACGACCGAGAGTTCGCGGTGCTCGAACCGAATGGTCGCTTCGAGCTGATTCAAACGAACTCGGGGCGTGCTTTGTTTGAGGGGCAGCTTCCGGCGGTGAAGAAGCTCGAAGGGCTCTATGTGCAAGAGGCGTTTGATCGACTGCTTGTCTTTGTCGACGAACCGCTGCCCGCCGCGCCGCAGTTCGGCTTCATCCGCGTCATGCAGCAGCAGATCAACGTCAACGGTCAGTGCTATGCGATGAATCGGGGTGACGGAAAAATTGCATGGTCGCTCTCGATGGAGAACGAAGCGCTGACATCCTTCAGCTTGCCTCAAGTGCCGTTGCTCGCCGTCAATCGCATGACGCAGAAGCTCGTGCCGCTGCCGAACAATCAGCAGGGACAAACGGTGCAGACCGAAAGCCGAGTGCGAATCCTCAACGTGCGAACTGGCGAGATCGAATTCGAAGAGACCTCACAGCTCTACCGCGCGATCGAGGTCACTCACGACGCGAAAGAAAAACTCGCCCGCATCCGCCTGCAACAGAACTTCCGCGAGTTCTCATTCACGGAGTGAATCTGACTGACATCGCCACTTGATCGCGTGCCGTATCGCTCTGCATGTCCCCAATCAATCTCATCAATGAAGGAACCTCATGTCTTCCGTCAAACAGATCGACGAACCGCGTCTCGAGACCGATCCGGCTTACCGCTACGAGTACCTCGTAGAGTTCATCGGCTTTACGAAGGACGACGTTGCCGCAGTGCATGGCGCTGCGGCGAAGCTCGTTCCGGTGATTCCGAAACTCGTCGAGGCCACTTACGAAAAGCTGCTGAGCTACGACGCAACGCGCCGCCATTTCGTGCCTCGACAGCACGGGTTTGAGGGAGCGACTCCGACCGATGCTGCATCGCTCACGGCCAATGACGAGCAGATCAAGTTTCGTAAGGACCACTTGCGGCGCTACTTCATGAATGTGTTCGGCAATCCTTATGACGCGCGAATGGCGAAGTACCTCGACGCCGTCGGCAAGATCCATACGCCGAAGGCCGGCAACAAAGCGATCGACGTGCCGCTCGTTCAAATGAATGCGCTGATGGGCGTCATCGCTGATGAGCTGATGAAAGCCGTTTTGGCACTGGGCTTCGATCGCGAGAAAGAAACTCGCACGCTGCTGGCGTTCAACAAGCTGCTCTGGCTGCAGAACGACTTCATCACGCGGCACTACGCAGCGGCAGCCGCTTCGTAGCATGGGCTTCTAGCCCGTGCTCAACGGCATTCGTCAATCGATCGCGAACATCCAGAAAAGTTCCTAACCGGGCGGGCCGGCACAATGGTTGAGGAACACTGGTACGACGGACTTGTAGTCCGTCGAACGTCGTGAGAAGCGACGGACTGCAAGTCCGTCGTACCCCAAAACGAGTGTGTTCCTCAGGAGCGGCACGGACTGGAAGTCCATGCTACGCAAACCGACCTCACGCTCCCGCTGTGACTTGCTTGAGTTGCTCTAACTTCTGCAGCGCAGCGCCGGAGTCGATCGCTTGAGCGGCAGCAGCAGCACCCGCGAGCGGCGTTGGCACATGACCGGCAACAAGCAGCGCTGCCGCTGCGTTCGCGACGACGATGTTTCGTGCGGCACCGCGTTCGCCGTTGAGTATGCCGCGAATGCGCGCGGCACTCTCAGCCGAGTTCGAGACGCGCAACTCATCAACGCGGCATTCAGGAAGTCCGAATGTTGCGCCGGTCCATGAGGACTCCGTCACGCCGCTCGGAGCAACTTCGAAGACGGCGGTCTCGCCCCACATACTGACTTCGTCGAGCTGATCGTTCCCGCAAACGACGAACGCATGCTTGATGCCGAGTTGCTGCAAGGCGGCTGCGAGCATCGCGGCGAAGTGACGCCGATTCGCTCCGAGTAATTGAAATTCCGCCCCCGCCGGATTCGTCATCGGGCCGAGCAGATTGAAGATCGTACGAAAGCCGAGTTGCTTGCGCACGGGGCCAACATGCTTCATCGCCGAGTGCAGCAACGGTGCGAAGCAGAAGCCGATGCCGACTTGCTCAATGCAGCGACCGACTTGCTCGGGAGTGAGCTGCACGTTGACGCCGAGTGCTTCGAGCACGTCTGCGGAACCGCTCGAACTCGAGACGCCGCGATTGCCGTGCTTCGCGACGGGGACTCCTGCGGCTGCAACAACAAATGCAGTGGCCGTGCTGATGTTGAAAGTATGCAGCCGATCGCCGCCGGTGCCGCAGGTATCGAGCAGCCCGGTACGAGTCGTCGGGATGCGCGAAGCTCGCTGCCGCATGACGCTCGCCACTCCGGCGATCTCGTCGACAGTCTCACCGGCGACGCGCAGCGCTGTCAGCAGCGCTGAGATCTCGGTCTCAGAACATTGCCCGTCCATGATGGCGCTGAAGGCCGTCTCGATGAGCGTGCGTGAAACGGGTTGCTGATCGAAGAGAGCGTTGAGAACGGGTTCCAATGCAGCATGCATGCGCGGCCTTTCTGATGGCTGCAATTTTTATGACACAAACGGATTGCAGGGGTTAGCTCTCCGCCGACCCCGCGTCGGCGGGAGCACGACCTGTTGGCTAGCAACGCCAATCTGCGCCGTGTCTCTCGCTCTCCACTGACCCCGCGTCAGTGGAAGCAGCGACTGGTCAGCTAGCAACGCCGATCGGCGCTGGGTCTTTCGCTCTCCACCGACCTCGTGTCGGTGGGAGCACGACTGGTCGGCTAAGGATCGTCGGAGAAGAACTCCCCAGTTTCGTAGCATGGACGCCTACGTCCGTGCTGCGTCGCTGTCGGACGTAGGCGTCC
>CAZNMS010000202.1:0-14328 GCA_964573505.1 uncultured Planctomycetaceae bacterium
GATTCCGCTTCCTGACGGGCGCGGCTCTGCAACCTCATCGTGAACCATGCCCAAAACACAGAAGTCCGAGGGCGGCCATCCTACAACGCGCAGCCATGCTATGTAACGCAAAGCACACTCTGGCTGCCGAAGGGACTCAATCAGACGAGCGTCCAATGTCATTCGTCCCATTGGTCGCATCCGTCCCATTCGCACTGCGTCGTCGAATGGGAGATGCATCTGCCGAAAGTGCTACCGTCCATTCAAGCTCGATAGCGGGACGTAGCTCTGCACGCGCATTGGGACGTACTCAATCGCGGGCACGTCGACTTCATGCTCGACGGCGACCGGCACTTGCACGCTCTCCATCGTCGTGACTTGGCGCGGCACCGTGCGGTACTGCAAGACCTGCTGCGTCGTCGTTTGCACCTGCGGCACGTTGACCGTCACCGGCACTTGAACGGTCTGCTGCACTTGCTGGTAATCGAGCACTCGCTGAGTCGCGGTCTGCGTCGTCAACTTCGGCACTTGAATGCTCGCAACGCGCGGCTCCTCGGATGTCACGGCGCGGAACTCGGTACGAGTCTCACAGCGAGAAGTCGGCTCACCGATCTTCTCGTAGCGCGGAGCTTGTCCGGGAATATCGATCCGTCGCACGCGCTGCGTCGTGATTCTCACTTTGACTTCATGAGGCACACTGCGAGTGACTTCATGCACGCGCTCGACCTGCTGCGTTTCAAAGTCCTGCGTCTGATATTGGTAAGGCACGTCTCGATAGACCGGCTGCAGCGACGTCACGGTCTGAGGCTGCATGACCGTCTGCGGCACCATCACAGTTTGCTGAGTCGGGACCGGCACGTACTCGGCCACTTGCTCGTAGACGGTCTCGACCTTCGGACGCTGAATCGTCTGATAAACCGTGCTCGCAACGCGCTGCCTCTGAGTCGTTTGGCGCGGCACCATCACGGTGTGTTCTTTGAGGACGTACTGCTCGCAAACCGGTGCCGCCTGACAGGCAACTTCGACCGGTGCCGGGCACGAGATCGGGCCGCAGTAATCTTGAGCCCCGCTTGTTCCAATCGTTCCGCTGCTCGCGACGATGCCGGCAACAAGCAGCACCTTGATGCTCTTCATGGGATGTCTCCTTCTCGCTGTCTCTCGGGACGTCCCGCTCCGCTCCCGCAGTGGGGCGCGACCGAAGAAACCGGCAATTCTCAGGTTGCCGATTATGCGGGACATTCTGGTTTGTCATATTCTCCAGATTATCCAGATTACGCAAGCTCCAGCATTGCGAGTCAGGGAGAAAGCTCCGAACGAATCGCCGCCTTCGTTTCCGGCGTCGGCAGGCGATAGACGAGATAGGTCTGATTCTCGAAGAGCAGCTCGCCATCAATGAGGACATCGCGGCGGGTGAGAATGAAATCCGCCTGTGTGAAGCGAGCGAGCGCACGCATTTCGGCACCGTCATAGCGACTGTCTTCGAAGCCTTTGTCGGCCCACTTCTTCAGCCATAATTGCCGCCGGTTCCACTCGACCAAACTGCGAGCGTCTTGCGGGCAGTCTTTGATGGCGACGAACTCCGCGCGTTCCGCGAGCCACTTGAAGGCCCAACTTTCATTGGGTGTCACAAAAAGTGCATCCTCGGGAGTGTGACTTCTCAACCAGTGACAGACATCGAGCCAATCATGTTCCCAAACGGCGGGGATGTAGCGAGCAGCACGCACTTCTCGACTCAGTGCAAACGCACTCGCAACGAGCAGCACCATCAACAACGAGCTTCGCCGAGCAAGCACGCCGCGCGGACTCCACTCAATGAGTTCGCTGAGTCTCTGCGCCAACACGATTGACATGAAGACGGGCACGACCGCGTCAGCCAATCGGAAGGGATAAAACTTGAGCGCCGACATCCGCACGTTGAAGAAGCGCGACCCGAAGTCCGTCGGCTTCAGGCTGACTCCCGCGCCCCAACCGGCAGCAGCAATGAGCACCGCCGCGATCACGAACCACTTCAGTATTCGCAGCGACTCGGACGGGATCAGCTTTCGAGAAAGCAGCAGTCCGCTCGTCAGCAGCGCGATGTACGCGACGTAATTGCCGACCGGAAAATGAGCCGGATGCAGGTGGTGGCTCAGACGATGAAAGACTTGAATGAAGGTCGCGTTGAGCGAGTCCTTTGCATCGGCACCGCTGATCGAACTCAGTGCCGGAACGAGCCCCGTTGCCGCAATCGCTCCGCAATACACAACCGCAACGAGCAATGTCCTCACATCGAACGAACGCTCGCAGCACTCACTCTCAACGCTGCGGCGTGCGATGACGAAGACAACGACTCCCGCAAACGCAACAGCGACCGCGCTCCAAACTCCGACGAGCGGATGAAACGCAATCGCGACGCCGAAGAGGCAACCGGCAGTGATGAGTCGCCGTTCACAGAATGCTCCGAGCCCGGCGAAGACGGCGGCATAGGCATAGACCTTTGACTCAATGCCGCCGATGAGCCACTCGCCCGAGAGATTGACGGACGCCGCGCAACCAATCAGCAAAGCGGAAGCGAGCACGGTTGCTCGATCCGTCAGCTTCAGCGCGCGGCAAAGCCATTCCCATCCGGCGGCGAGCGCGAAGTATCCCGACAACCGACCGATGACGGCGACGACTCCGAGTGGCAGCCACTTCGTGAGCCATCCGAGCGCAACATAGAAGACGAAGTGCGGATTCGAAGACTGCAGAAAGAGATCTCGTTCGCACCACTCAGGCTGCCAAAAGAACTTCGCCTTGCAGAGATAATGCGGCTCGTTGCTACCGGGGATTGAAGCCGTCCAAAACGAGTAGGCCGAGAACAAAAGGCCGATCAACAAAACAGCGCGCCAGCGACAACGAGAAGAGTGGCTCGACATCGACAGAGAACATCCCAAAAGAACTCAAAGTAGATTGGGATTCGATCCCGATCATCAGCGGGCTGATCGCCTCACCGCCTCGTTTAACCGCGTGCCCATCGGGCCGCGCTTTTTGCCGGCATCCCCGCAAAGCCGCTCCTGCAACACGCTGTCACGTTTCTTACATCAAGTTGGCGATCTCGTGCAGCTTGCTCGAAGTGTGGAGCGACGCTCCGCGTCGTGATTCCCGACGCGGAGCGTCGGACCACAATGGTTGCGCCCTCACCGCGTCGTTTCCCCGCAAGCCTCAGGCGATCGCGTCCGCTGCGGAGACGCGCTCGATCTTCATCCGACCGAGCGCGAACCCAATCGCTGCGGATGCAACAAAACTTACATCGGCGGCGGCGGAGGCGGCACTTGCTGAAACGCCGCTGCGAGTTGCGGCAACTGACCGGCTGCCGTCCATCCTTCTAGCCCGGCGGTCCATACCAGTGTCGACGGAGCGACTTGCCCGAGCCGAGCACCTTGAATGAGCTGCTCGGTCGAGTACGGCCCCTGACTCTGACCATTCACCGCAACGTGCCAATTGACTTGAGGCACTGGCGGCGGAACGACGGCACCGAACGGCGCTGCGGAAGCGGCCATTGGCGCTCCGCCCATCGGAGCCCCTGCCATTGGCGCGCCGCCCATTTGCATGAAGCGCTGCGCCATCGCGAAGCCCATTCCGAGCCCGAGTCCGTCAGCGGCTGCTCCGCCTCCGGGATTTGTCGCGGCAGCGCCGATCGCTTGCCCCATTTGGTACTGCTGAAAGCGATTGAGATCGCCCATCACACCAATGCTCGAGCGAGTATCGAGTGCCTTCTCGACCTCTTCCGGCAGCGAGACGTTGACGATCACCATTTGCGTGACTTCGAGTCCGTACTCGTCGTCAATCCGCTCGCACACGACCTTGCGCAGATCGTCGGACATCTCTCGGTAATGCGCGGCGAGATCGAGTGCTGCAATCTTCCGCTCGCCGATCATGTCCGCGAACGACGAGTTGATGATGGACCGCAGCAGTTCGGTCACTTCATCCGCTTCAAAGTTGCCGTCAGTGCCGACTAGTTCCTTCAGCAGGATCTTCGGGTCAATGGCTTTGAGGGCATATGTGCCGAACGCTCGCAAGCGGATCGGGCCAAAGTCTGCATCGCGCAACATGATGGGGTTCGGAGTGCCCCACTTGAGATCCGTCAGTTGTCTCGTGCTGACGAAGTAGACCTCAGAACGGAACGGGCTATTGAAGCCGTACTTCCATCCTTGCAACGTGCTCAACAGCGGCAGGTTGTCGGTCTTGAGTTCGTAATGTCCCGGCCCGAACGCATCGGCCAATTCGCCGCGATGCACGAAGACCGCAACTTGTCCCGGACGAACGATGAGCTGAGCCCCATTCTTGATCTCGTTCTGATAACGAGGAAACCGCCAGACGAGCGTGTGTTGCGAGTCATCGACCCATTCAATGATGTCGACGAATTCGCCGCGAAGTTTGTCGAACAGTCCCATGACAATTTCCTCCGAAAGTGAGCCTCAAGAACCGCTCCGCATGCCGGAGCAAAGCAACGCGACCAGCGCGAGGGCAGCCGAACGAAGCTGCTCAACATTGGATCTTCCGCGTTGCGCGCGGGGTATAGGTCAGCCCTCGCGATAAGCCAAGATGCACGCTCCCCACTGACCCCGCGTCTAATGGCGAGCGGCAGTTGAGAACTTACCGGCGAATTCTTGTACGACGGACTTGTAGTCCGTCGAACGTCGTGAGAAGCGACGGACTGCAAGTCCGTCGTACCCAAAATGGATGTGTTCCTCAGGATGCGAATTCAGTTCTGGACCGACCGCAGTGAGACATCCAGCGCCTTAACGATGTCTCGGTTCGACATCCCTCCCTGACTCCGTTCGAATGCCTTGAACCGCTTCTGTTCTGACTCTTGATGACTTCCATGTTCTCTCATGCCGCGTATCACGCCACATTTCACCCTCGTGCGTGAAAATCAAACTCAAGATCAATCACCGAGGGGCGGATCTTTCTCGCAGGGAAGTGCATTCATGATTTCGATCGATCTGACCGGGAAGACGGCAATTGTGACGGGGGCGTCGCAGGGGCTCGGGGAAGCGACGGCTCGCATGCTGCATCAGGCGGGGGCCAATGTTGTCATCAACTTCTTCCCCGATGAGGCCGGGCGCAATGCGGCGAATGCTCAGCGAATCGTTGAGCAACTTCAGACACGCGCGATCGCACTCGGAGCGGATGTCGGAAAAAGTACAGCGGTCGATCAGATGCTCGATGAAGCGAAGGCGCGATTCGGCGAGCTGCATATCGTCGTCAATAACGCGGGCATCATTCGCGATCGCACCTGCAAGAAGATGACTGACGACGAATGGGACTCGGTCATCAACACAAATCTGACGGGCGTCTTCAATGTGTGCCGAGCAGCGGCGACACGACTCGCGAACGGCGGACGCATCGTGAACTTCGCGTCGATCAGCGGCTCGCTCGGGTTCTTCGGTCAGATCAACTACGCCGCAGCGAAAGCGGGAGTGATGGGGCTCACGCGGACGCTCGCCCGGGAGTTGGCGCGGCAGCAGATCACCGTCAACGCGATCGCTCCGGGTTTGATCCTCACGGAAATGGGGCAATCGATCCCCGAGCAACATCGCGCCGACATGATTCAGCAGATCCCGCTCGGTCGCTGTGCCGAGCCCTCCGAGATTGCGTCGGTCGTGCTGTTCCTCTGCAGCGACCTCTCCAGCTATGTGACAGGGCAAGTGCTGCATGTCAGCGGCGGATGGTTCGTCGGATGAAGTCACTGTAATGGTTGTGACAGCGGGAAGAGGTTTCTCACGAAGTCACAAAGGCACGAAGTAAGGTGCCCTGCGGACTCAGACGGTTCGACGTTTGACACGCTGAGGCAGGTTTTTGTGGTCGCCTTTCGCTCCGCGAAAGTGCGTCTTCAAACGCCGGAACTTCACGCGAAGTTCGTTCGCACGAGGACGCTCTAAAGAGGCTCTTTCGCGGAGCGAAAGGCGACCATAGGTCGGAGGCGGAGCCTCGCTACATCTGCGTCGTTGAGATGTCGCCTTCTGACGAATTGCTTCAGACGAAGTCGACTGAGTTGAACTTCTTGCCGAGCACGGGTTCGCTCGGGATGCCGAGCCAGCGATCGAGCAGCGTTGCGTAGACCGAGCGGAAGTCAGTGTGAAACTTGAGGTCGCCGTCATCGAGATCCGTCAGGCTCGGATGCCGGCCGTGAATGCCGCCTTTCACCTTTGAGCCGATCACAAACATCTGCGAGGCCGCTCCGTGATCGGTGCCCAAACTGCCGTTCTCGGCGACGCGGCGGCCGAACTCGGAGAATGTTGCGACGAGCACTCGATCCGCATGACCGTGACCCGCGATGTCTTTCACAAACGCACTGACGGCTGAGGACAACTCAGTCAGCAACGTCTGATGCGCGGCTGCTTGCTGCGAGTGCGTATCAAAGCCGTCGAGCGACACAAAGAAGACGCGCGTGCCGAGATCGCCCGAGATGATCTCGGCAACCGTTCGCAACTTTTGAGCGAGTGCGTTGCTCGGGTAGTCCGCTGCCGGTTTGTAGTTCGCGGCGATGTGACGCAGCCGTTCGGAACTGCTCCATGCAGTGAGCGCCGTGCGTCGCAAGAAGTCTAAATCCGAGCCGCCAGTAGCCGGGGTGCTCGCGACCTTCTCAAGCATCTGCCGGTGCGTTCTTGCGGCAGCGTCGCTCAGCGGGCCGAGCTGCAAGTGATAGCCCTTCACATCGCGGACGGTCGGGACGTTGATCTTGCTCGCAACCAATGACAGCGGAAGTTTGTCGCTGCCGAGCGTCATCGCCGGCACTTTGCCGACATGCTGCTCGACCGTTGCATCGAGTGCTCGACCGACCCATCCGCTCGAAGTGTCCTCTCTGTCCGAGATCGCTGACTGCCAAATATCCATCGAGCGGAAGTGCGAACGATCCGGCTGCGGATAGCCGACGCCTTGCAGCACTCCCAGTCGGCCCTCATCGAAGAGAGCTCGCAAGCCGCCGAGCGCCGGGTGTATTCCGAGTTCCTCATTGAGCTTGAGCACCGCGTTCTTTCCGATGCCGATGCCGGGACGCGCTTTGTAGTACTCGTCATGTCCGTGCGGCACGACGGTGTTGAGTCCGTCGTTTCCGCCCGCCATCTGAATCAGCACGAGGATGCGATCACTGTTTGCTGCGTGCTCGGTAGCAAGGGCCGCGCGCTGCCAGATTGCTGCGGGGGTCGCTCCGAGACTGAGGAGGGCGGCGCTGCCGCAGTGGGTGAGGAAGGCTCGTCGAGTTGTCATTGCGGGGGCCTGATGGAGAGGGAGTCGTGCAGGGCGAATTCGTGACGGGGAAGCGCGATTATGGAGAGGGCTCGTTGCCGCTTGAGCGCGGCCCGATGGGCACGCGGTTAAACGAGGGGGATTGTCTTATGGGCGGACTTTCCATCCGTAGCCGATGTGCTGAGTGTGAAACGTTCCGTCGGAGTTGCATTCGATCTCGACGAAGCCTTCAGGGTCTCCGTTGACCGGGCCTTTCCACCAAAGACCGCTGACCGCTCCGCCTTGCAGATAAGTGACGCCGCCGAGTTCGATCAGCTCGAGCAAGTGGCCGTGCCCCGAGAGGACGAGCCGGATGTTGTAATTTTTCAACCAGCTTCGAATCTCATGCACGTTGCCGACGAGAGCTTTTGCATCAAGCGCGAACTGCGGTCCCTTCAGGGCCTGATGCCAAACAGAGAAGAAGGGAATGTGAGTGACAAGAATCGTCGGCGTCTTGCGGCCTGCCTTCTCGAGATCTGCTTTGAGCCACTGCAACTGCTCATCATCGAGCCATCCTTTGTAGTTGAGCGTTTCGGCGTCTTGTCCGATCGAGTCGAGCAACACGAAGTGCCATCCGCCGAAATCGAAACTGCGATAAGTGCGGCCTTGCCCGTAACGCTCGGCGAAGAACTTCTTGCCGTAGTCAGCATCACCCGGCTTCACGACCGCCTTCGACGACCATCCACAAACATCGTGATTGCCGATGGTGTGATGACTCGGCATCGCCAGTGTGTTGAGGCACTCGTCCCATAATCGCCATTGCAGTTGCAGGCGGTCGGTGCCGACTTCGAGTGCGTCCATAATCAGATCGCCGCCCGTAATGACGAACTCCGGCTTGCGCTCGTTGACTGCTGCGAAGCATTGCCGAGTGCCCTCGACCGCGCCGCGCTCGGGTTGCACATGCGGGTCCGTCAGAAAGACGAAGCGAAAGCTCTTTGAGTCGGCGGCTGTCGCGTTGCGAGCAAGGCCATCAAATGCCGGCAACAGTGCCGCGCTCCCGAGAGTGGCTGCTCCTTGGATGAAGTGTCGACGCGAAACCATTCGAGAACCCTTTTGCGTTTGAGTTGTGAGCGGCGATGAAGTCTCTGTCACGAGTCGCATTCGATCGCCTTCTCGCTCGGAGAAAGGACGATGGCCGACGGCGGACATCCTACGACGCAACTCTCGTCTCGAACTGACGAACGATCGGGGAGGCGCGGTCATCGGGATGCCGCGCTGCCGCTTCGAGCGCGGCCCGATGGGCACGCGGTTAAACGAGTTACCTCGGAGGGGAGCGGCGGGTTTCGCGTCGTCACTGAGAACGTCAGCGCGAAACGACCGACCGGCAAATCGTGACGTACCCTCAATGAGAGCGGCAGGCTGAGCACGGTGAATGGTTGCCGCGCGGTCTGCACTGAATGTTGAGGATGCTCTGATGCCGGCGCCTGCTCATGACGAGAAGCCAATTATCGGCGATAGCTTTTTGGCGGACTTCGGTCTCGATCGTCCTCGCAAAGCTCCGGCAAAGCCGGCAGCAAGAGCGGCGGCAGCTCGTTCGGTTGCAGACGAATTGGCCGATGAATTGTTCGAAGAGAGCTTCAATCTCTCAGAGCACGTCGCAAGCAGGCAATCGCCTTCACGGGGCAACGATGATGTCGCCGGTGCGCTGTTTGACGATTATCGCGACGCCAGCATTCGCTCGGAGATCGCGAGCACGGGACCGCGTTCGGCTGAACCGGCCCCAATGAATGCGTCGCTGCGGAGCATGCTCGCGCGACAAGACGTGCTGCGGTCAATGACGTCTCGCAGCTTGCCCAGTCGCGTGCATGATCGACTGCCGCAAGTCGGTGATGAGATCTTCGGCTTCCGACTGAAGAAGCCGCTCGGACAAGGCGCGTTTGCGAGCGTCTTCCTTGCCGAGCAAACGGGACTCGCCGATCGCCCCGTCGTCGTGAAGACATCGGATCTCACTGGCAGCGAGCCGCAAACACTGGCGCAACTTCAGCACACGAACATCGTGCCGATCTTCTCGGTGCATGAAGACGAGACCGCCGATCTACGAGCGGTCTGCATGCCGTACTTCGGCGGTGCGAGTTTGTCGCACGTCTTGAAGGCCGTGCTTGAATACAACGAGCACCCGACTGTCGGCGGATTGATTGCCGATGCTCTCGAACGCGTCGGTAGTCCGATGCCGCAACCGCGAAGCGTTGATGCGCAAACGACTGCGGGTCTCGCGAACGAGTCGAGTGAGACCGGCTTCAAGTCGCTTCTGAGGAATTACAATTACATCGAAGCGTGCGGTTGGATTGTCGCTCGGTTAGCGGACGGCTTGCAGCACGCGCATGATCGCGGCGTCTTGCATCGCGACATCAAGCCGTCGAATGCGCTGCTGACTGCGGACGGCACGCCGATGCTGCTCGACTTCAATCTCTCACACGACGAGCAGCAGTCGCATGCTCAAGTCGAAACAACGCTCGGCGGCACGCTTGCCTATATGGCTCCCGAGCACTTGAAGGCGCTGCATAGCCGCAGCGCGGAAATGGTGAAGAAGGTCGATGCGCGCAGCGACATTTACGGGCTCGGAATGGTGCTGTTCGAACTCATCACCGGGCACAGCGCGTTTGAGGAAATGGCGAGCTGCGCTGCCGTGCCAATTCTCATTGAGGCAATGGCGAATGAACGCGCTCGCTCAGCTCCGTCGCTCAGAGTGCAGCGCCCCGATGCCAGTTGGGGCTTTGAGAGCATCGTTCGCAAGTGCCTCAATCCCGATCCCGATCAGCGCTATCAACGGGCCGAGCAACTCGCTCAAGACATCGACCGACTGCTCGCTCAGCAACCGCTCAAGCACGCGCCGGAACTCAGTGTTCGCGAGCGGCTGAGTAAGTGGTTCAAGCGGCATCCGCGCGTCGTGCCTTCAACGACGATCGCCGCGCTGTCGCTCGCGGTATTGGCGATTGCCAATCACTCGCACTCAGCAACTCAGCGGCGGTTAGAGGAAGCGTCGCAACGCGCGTTTGAAGCGGAAGGCGCGGAAGCGCGCGAACTCAAAGCCCGCTTTGAACGCGGCGTGCAGCAAGCACTTTGTTTGAGCAATACGCATAGCGCCTTGCAGGATCATGCCGCGCGCGGCGCGACGGTTTGCGAAGAGACGCTTGCGCTCTACGGCATCCTCGAACGCGACGACTGGCTGATGCAGCCGACGTTGCAACGGCTCGACCCAAAAGAACGAACTGAAGTCGCCGAAGACGCTCGCGAGTTGTTGCTCCAACTGGCGTTGGCGCGAGCAAGCGGTTCGGAGGCCGAGTTGCGAACTCAGTCACTCAAGCTGCTTGATCGAGCGGCGACGATTGACGGTCTGCAACCGTCGGCGGCAGTGCTGCTCGCTGAAGCGACGTTGCAACGCGATGCCGGTGCTGAAGACCGCGCGGCTCAGTGCGAGCAAGCGGCAGCAGCGATCAAGCCGCAATCCGCACGCGACTTCTATCAACTCGCAACGACGGCTTTGCAGTCGGCGCGAACGGACCGGCATCGAGTCGCGATCGAGCATCTGCGTGCGGCCATCAAGAACGATCCGCGCCACTATTGGTCATGGATGCAAAAGGGGCTTTGCCATCTTGAGATCGGCGAGCAGCATCAAGCGCTCTCTGACTTCAGCGTCTGCATTGGCCTATGGCCCGAGTTTGCATGGGGCTTCTTCAATCGAGCGTTCGCCCTGAATCAGATCGGGGACAAAGCCGGTGCGATCGACGATTACTCAAACGCTATCGAGCGCGATCCCGAACTGCTGACGGCGTATCACAATCGCGGAGTCGCTCGGCTTGAGATGCAACAGTTCGCAGCGGCACTTGAAGACTTTGATCGGCTGCTGCACGTCGGAGTGCCGGGAACGAAGATCGAGATCACGCGCCAATTGGCCGAGTTGCAAGCGCTGCGCGGTCAAGCGTTTGAGGGACTCGAACGACATGCGGAAGCCGATGCTGCGTTTGCGGTCGCGTTTGAAGATCCCGCCGCGCTTCTGCCGAGCGTGCGGCAACAGATGTCGTGCGCGTACGGCTTCGCGGTCTATCGCCGCTTGCCCGAGCTAGCTGAGCAAGCCTTTCGTCGCGTGAGTAAGAATGATTCCCTCTTCCCCGAAGCGGCGTATGGTCGCGGCATGCTTGCTGTTGAACGAAAGGAAGAGACGGCTGCGGTTCGGTTCTTTCGCGACGCCGTTGCTGCGCGACCGTCCTTTGATGAGCCGCGTCGGTTTCTCGCCATCGTGCTTGCGCGGCAGGGGCGATTGCCCGAAGCCGTTGCCGCGATCAACGAGTCGCTGACGCTGAATCCCAATTCGGGGCCGGCTCATTACGCAGCGGCTTGCGTCTCGGCTTTAGCTGCGGCTCAAGCGACCGAAGCCGAGCAAGCACGGCACGCGAAGCTTGAAGCACTCACGCTCCTGAATCGCGCTCTGCAACTCGGCTACGGCAAGCACGCGGCGTCAGATTCGGATCTATCGGCCCTGCATGAGCTGCCCGAATTCCAGAACTTATTCTCGCAGACTCCCTGAGGCGTTCGTCGCTCAAACGCCAGCAATCGTGACCTACGGTGAAAGTGGTCCTTAACGACCGATGCCACTCCCGAGGAACACATCCGTTTTTGGGTACGACGGACTTGCAGTCCGTCGCTTCTCACGACGCTCGACCGACTACAAGTCCGTCGTACCAGTGTTCCTCACCCATTGTGGCGGCCCCCGGTGACGAACTTTTCTCGGGACACGAATCATGCCCACTCGCTCTCTCACTGAGTCTCGTCGCGAAGCAGTCGCTGCACGCGCTCTCGCGGTCGTTCTCAAGCAAGAGTTCGATGCCGACTTCATCGTCTACGACGCCAATGAAGGCTGCGTTCTTTGGCCCGAAGAGGTCTCATGGAATGCGGGCAGCATCGACTCGGCAGAGATCGAGCGGTGCGGCGAAGCCAATCAAGTCGTTGTCTCGCACGTTGACGGAGAGCGGGCCTTTCAACTGATGGTCCCACTGAGTTCCTTTGAAGAGATCAATCTCGTCGCAGTAGGAACTGTTACAGCAATCGGGCGCAGCGCGGCTGAGTTGCAATCCGAGTGTCAGCGTCTCGAACGATGGGGCAACTCTGTCTGCGAACGCTTGCAGCAAGCAGACCAATTGAGGGCTCAACGACAGACCGAAGACGACTTACGCGCTCAAGCGAAGAAAGCATGGGAGCTGAATCTCAAAGTCGAGCGCGTCATTCGGCATCTGCGCGTGCATCGAGATGTCGATGTCGGCATCCGCGAAATCCTCGAAGCAGGAGCGGTCGTCATCGACGCAGAGGCGCTGATATGGCTGCCGCAGCACGGGCAGCAGCGCGCCGTTCAATCGGATCCAGTGCTCTCAGTGCATGACATCGAGACGCTCGTCGGCTCACTTCGCAAACTGCCGGAACTCAAAGATCGCGGCGTCTACATCATTGAAGACACGAGCACCTCAGACATCGGGCGTCGCTATCCGACGGTCACGAGTTTGATGGTGTTCGCCATTCCGCAAGCTCATCCCGCCGGATGGCTCGTTGCGTTGAACAAGAAGGTGACTCCCGATGCGCGGTCGCTGTTGCCGTCCGGTCGAACGGCCTTTCGTCGCGGTGATGCTGCGGCGCTCGCGCCCTTTGCGGCGTTGCTCGGCATGCTCGTCCGCGCGAACGAGCGTTATCAGGACATGAAGGACTTGCTCGTCGGACTGACGCGCTCGCTTGCATCTGCGGTTGATGCAAAGGACCCCTACACCTACGGGCACAGCGAACGAGTCGCGCGGATCTCGATGGAGTTAGGGCAAGAGCTGCGACTCTCGGATGATCAATTGAGCGATCTGTATCTCGCGGGATTGCTGCACGACGTCGGCAAGATCGGCGTGCGCGATGACGTGCTCTGCAAGCAAGGCCCGCTGAATCCAGAAGAAGCCGAGCACATGCGTAAGCATCCGGAGATCGGCCACTCGATCCTGAAGAACCTGCGGCAGATCAACAGTGTGTTGCCGGGAGTTCTGCATCATCACGAACAATTCAACGGTGGCGGCTATCCGCACGGGCTAGCCGGAGAAGGCATCCCGTTGATTGCTCGGATTCTGGCCGTCGCGGATAGCTATGACGCGATGAGCACCACTCGGCCTTACCGTCAGGCAATGAGTCCGACAAAGGTCGAGCAGATCTTGAAGGACGGAGCCGGAGAACAATGGGATCCGCGCGTGATCGACGCGTTCCATTCCGCCATTCAACGCATTCGCAACATTCGCGAACGCGGACTCGGCGAGTCGTTGCGGCAAGCGCTCGACGGAGCATTGCGCGAGTCGGAGCACCACTCGGGCACTCAAGCGATGAGCTTGATGATGGGCGAGTTTCATTAGCAGAGTCGCGCGACCGATCTCAGTCGCGGAACTCGGCCCTCGTCGCCTGCAACAGCAGGCTCAACAACATCAGTCATCCGGCTACCACTGAGTAACTCGCGGACAATGACGGTCTGAAGGCGTCAGCTCTCTGCCGCCCCTGCGTCGGCGGGAGCACGACTGGTCGGCTAGCAACGGCAATCCGCTCCGTGCCTTTCGCTCTCCACTGACGCAGGGTCAGTGGAGAGCGTGCCCCCTCAAATCAGACTGGGACAAAACAAATTCGCTGTCGCGGTTGACGCGACGTTGACGCTCGGACGATGAAACGTCGGCTCAGATTCTTACTCACTGGAGTCGGCTCATGCTGCGAGTGCTCGGTTCTCAAAAGACGTTGTGCGACGGATTCTCGCGCCGCGATGCGCTGCAAGTTGGCGGTCTCGGCATGCTCGGACTGACGCTTGATGGTTACTTGCGGCACCAGTCGGCGCAGGGGCAAGTCACTGCGGACTCGACGAGCTTCGGTCGCGCGAAGTCATGTATTTTGCTTTACCTCTACGGATCGCCGTCTCAGTTAGAACTGGCCGATTTGAAGCCCGATGCACCGATCGAGATTCGCGGCGAACTGGGCGGAATATCGAGCAGTCTGCCGGGACTCGATGTCTGCGAACTCATGCCGAACGCGGCAAAGGTGATGGACCGCATGACGGTCGTGCGTTCGGTCACTCATCCGCACCCGATTCACGGAGTGGCATTC
>CAZNMS010000203.1:0-14306 GCA_964573505.1 uncultured Planctomycetaceae bacterium
TGAACTTCAGCAGCCACCAAGCCGGCAGGTCGTGACAGAGCTGATCGCTGAACTTCAACTTCCGCAGCGGAGCGAGATTCATTTCGGCATCGCGAAACTGCAGCAGATAGTTCGTGCCAGCTCCTGCTTCGATGATGCCTCGCCCGTTGCCCATCTTGAAGGGCAGCTTGATCGGCAGCAGTTCGCGCGCTGCCAAATCTTCCTGCAACGACTGAGAATCGAGCGACGCATTCCCCAGCCCGATCACAGTCTGGCCGGCAATCCGCCCCGCATGGCACAGCAGGCAATTGTTGCTGAGCACCGGGCCAACCACCGTTTTCATTTCGTTGAGACCGAGCGGAAACCGATCGTCGCGGCGCGTTGACGGCAACAGCCCATAGCGATCCTGCACCCGCTGGTCGAAGTCCACCGGCCGATCGACGAGATCCCATCGTTTCCAAATCGTGTTCCACGAGTTGACCGACATGCTCAGCGGACTCGACACCGACCAGACTGCTTCCCTGCCGCGCTCGGCCGATGGCGCAGGCATTTGCGCGGACGAAACAACGGGCGCGGCGAAGCAGGCCAGTGCGACGAGTGTCGTTATCAACGTGTGCAAGCCCATGATCTCATCCCCTTGAGGTCGCGCTGTGCTGATTGATCGAGACGTGCCGCATCTCGATCAATAGTCGCCGACTCCCGACAGCTTTGAATTCGCTCTGCTGCCGCGAAATGAACGCCGCTCATGGCGATCCTTCTGATGTTTTCAAGACATCCGTTTTGATGATGAGTTCTTTGCGAAGCATGCTGCAGTCATACGACGCGCCGAAATCATCCCATCGCACCGTGAGATCTCCGTCTGGGTTGTCCGACAACAAGGTGATGGGATTCTATTTCTCAGCCCAAGAGGCCATGAGTCGCGTGCCCGACGGCAGCTTCACATCGGCGGGCACGACCTGCGAATCCGTCGGAACGCTGATCGTTACGGGACACCTTTTGAGTGGCTTCGTCGAGTTGAGATTGTCAGTCGCTTGCGAACCAGAGGGCGGCACGTTCGCTGGGTTGCGAGTGACAACGAACCCGACGAGCACCGCAGTCGTGAGGACTAAGCTCAGTCCGAGCACGGCCCAGCGAATGGCTTTGTCATTGTCGGGACTCCTTCTGCCGTTCTTGCCAGCCGAGCGAACCGCAAGCGCGTCCGTCTTCGACTTTGCACGCTTTGCCGGGTTGAGATTCGTCGAGTCTCTGTTGCCCCTCACAAAGTGGATGATCAGAAGCACGACGCCGGCAATGACACAGAGCAACGTGACGAGTCCTTGCCCGAATCGTTGACCGCGAGCCGCCTCGGAGTCTCCCACGATGGGAGAAACGAAGCTCAACACCATATTGGTCAGAGAGCCAATGAGCATGAGGAGCGCCCCCTTCATCCACAGGGGCATGCTCATGAATCCTTCAGGTTTCTTCTTCATTGTGTTCGTCCCAAGAATCGGGGGAGTGCGAGTCTGTTCGAGAAGTGGGGCATCCTGCCTGTCGGCATAGGTAATCTACTATGGAACTCTCATTACATCCTGGAAGCCTATCCCACAACCATTTCGGACAGACTCTGAGTCCGTGCTTCCTTCGGCCAAGATCGCAACTTCGCAGCGCGGCACTTTGGGCGGAACGGTTCCTGCAAGCAGCGGCGGTTCGATAGCTTCATGCTCGCTCTTCGCATGTGTGTCGGGAATGAAACAATCAAACATCGTGGTGAGGTACTGAGTGACTCGCCGATGTCACTCAGTCGTTCCGCGACTGAGATTGCTGCCCCGAGGTCGTAGCATTGACGACGCATGAGAATCTCTGGCCCGCCTCAACGTCCTGCCTCCAACCGTCCCTCTCTGTGGAGTCCTTCCCATGATGAACCTCTTCCAAGAACGCGGTCAGCAACTCACTCGCCGATACTTCTTTCAGCAGGGCTCGCATGCGCTCGGATGGGGCGCGCTTTCCGCACTCGCGGCGCGCGAAGGTGGCATCTTTGGTAGCTCAGCCTTCGGGGCAGAAGCCGTCGCAACAGCTAAGGCTCACAAAAAGCTGAGCCATCATGCGACGAAGGCTGAGCACGTTATCTATCTCCATTGTGTTGGAGGTCCGCCTCAGATGGACCTCTACGATTATAAGCCCGTCATGCAGGAGTGGTTCGATAAGGACTTGCCTGACTCGGTCCGCATGGGCCAGCGCCTGACGACGATGACTTCGGGGCAAGCTCGCTTTCCGATCGCTCCTTCGAAGTTCCAGTTCAAGCAGCACGGCCAAAGCGGCATGTGGGTCACAGAGCTGCTGCCTCACACTGCGAAGATGGTCGACGACCTCTGCTTCATCCGCTCGATGAACACGGAAGCCATCAATCACGAGCCCGCCATCACTTACATCCAAACGGGCAATCAAGTGACTGGCCGACCGTGTTTGGGTTCATGGATGAGCTACGGACTCGGGTCGCTCAATGAGAACCTGCCGATGTTCGTCGTGATGGTTGCAAAGCCGACCAATACCGAGCAGGTGCAAGCGATCTCTGCGAGGTTGTGGCAGTCGGGTTATCTGCCCGGCGAGTACTCAGCGACGAGCTTTCGCAATGCCGGCGATCCAATCCTCTACATCAACAACCCGCCCGGGGTGCCGAGCGAGATTCGTCGCAAGACGCTCGATGGTTTGAATCAGCTCAATGAGTTGACCGCTCAAGAGATCGGCGACCCGGAGACTCGGACGAGGATTCAGCAATACGAACTCGCCTTCCGTATGCAGTCGAGCGTGCCTGAACTCACCGACCTTTCCAAAGAGACCGAAGGCACATTCAAGCTCTATGGCGAAGAAGCGAAGAAGCCCGGCACGTTCGCGAACACCGTGCTGCTCGCGCGACGGATGGTCGAGCGCGGAGTCCGCTTCGTGCAGGTCTATCACAACAACTGGGACACGCATGCGAATGTCGCCGGTCGGTTGCCCGATCAATGCCGCGACGTCGACCAATCGAGCTACGGCTTGATTCAAGACCTCAAACAACGAGGGTTGCTCGACAAGACGCTCATCATTTGGGGCGGCGAGTTCGGACGCACGATCTACTCGCAAGGCGGCGTCTCAAAGCAGAACTACGGCCGCGACCATCATCCTCGCTGCTACACGATTTGGATGGCCGGCGGCGGCATCAAAGGCGGAGTCATTCACGGCGAGACCGACGATTTTTCTTACAACATCGTCAAAGACCCGGTTCACCTGCGCGACTGGCACGCGACGATCCTGCACCTGATGGGCTTCGATCACGAACGCTTCACCTACAAAGTGCAGGGCCTCGACGCGCGACTGACCGGAGTCGAAGAAGCGCACGTCATGCAGCAATTGCTGGTCTAATCTTGGAGTGCGGCAATTCATTGCCGCTTTGGTCTGCGGCGCAGCCGCTCTTTTTTTGAAGAGGCGGTTGCTGTTCGAAAGCTTCGAAAACGAAGACGGCTCCGCCGAATCTGAAAGCGGGGATGAATCCCCGCACTCCAAAAGGTTGCTGGTGTAATTTGGAGTGCGGCAATTCATTTCCGCTTTGGTATGCGGCGCAGCCGCTCTTTTTTGAAGAGGCGGTTGCTGTTCGAAAGCTTCGAAAACAAAGACGGCTCCGCCGAATCTGAAAGCGGGGATGAATCCCCGCACTCCAAAAGGTTGCCGGTGTAATTTGGAGTGCAGCAATTCATTGCAGGTTTGGTCTGCGGCGCAGCCGCTCTTTTTTTGGAGAGGTGGTTGCCGTTCGCAAGCTTCGAAAACAAAGACGGCTCCGCCGAATGTGAAAGCGGGGATGAATCCCCGCACTCCAAAGAGGGCCGTGTGTGCCAACTGTCGAGCTGAGTGCGACCGGTGACTTCATCGCGTTCATCGGCAACATCGACTCGAAGCCGCTTGTCAGCGATGTCATCACGCTGTTTCGCAAGCACGCTCAATTCCCGTCTGAAGCCGGTTCGCTGCCGGGGCAACTCAAGGGAGTCGGCTGGTCGGACCATTGGTCCTTTTGGGAGTTCGGCTATCAAGGCGTGATGGTCACGGACACCGCACCGTTTCGTTACCCGCACTATCACCGCGCGACCGACACGCCGGACAAGATCGACTTCGAGCGACTTGCCCGAGTAACGCTCGGCCTCGAATCGGTTGTGAAAGAACTCTGCCGGCAGTCGCTTGCGAAGCAGGCGCTCGAAGCGAATAGGAAGCTCGATTCAAGATGAAGGCGAAAGACGGTGTCGAGAGCGAGCAGGAACTCCGCCTTCTCCCGCCTTAAGACCGCATCGCTGAGTAGTCCGCGTTCGTTCTATCTGTGCGGCAGCATTGGGGCTGAGGTTTCGAGAATTGCGGCCCGGTCTCAGCGCTCGAACTCACGTTTAGGGCGAGCGTTAGATGAGTTATCGCCGGCGACTCGCAGTACGACGGACATCCTGTTCGTCGATGACACAACGCGACGGACAAGATGTCCGTCGTACTGGTAAGAACTCTGACGAGACTCGTAGGTTCTGCTCTTCAAGTTTCTCGAAGTGATTTGATGAGTCTTCGTATTTGTGGAACGACAGAGAAAGTCGAAGATTGCTCTCAACAGTTCGACGCGACCTCGCTCGACGCGCGATCTCAAACTTGTGGAGTAATGCTGTGACGACTTTAAGTCTCTCACGAAGCTCACCGGCTTTGGTTCGGACGACGACAAGTACGACTTCTCGACGCAGTGCGAGTTCGCTGCGCGGCCAACGTAAGAGCCTCAAGCGTATGGCTCGAACGATAGTGCTCTTTCAGGACGACTGCGGTCGCTCAAGGCGCGACGAACGGGGACGCACCGATCGCAGCTTTCTGTTTCAGGCGGCGCTGCTGACTCCTCAAGGTGAAGAGTTCCTATTTCGGTTGTTGGGCTACTACCGCGAGCAGCAACGCTGGCATCTCGCGCAAGCGGAGCGGGGGCGAAGCAGTTCGAAGTCGCGACGTCATCAACAAGCGGCAGATGCAGCGGCTCGTCTTGTTGGAAGCACTCGCGAAGTCTTGGTGGAATCAAACTTACGCCTGGCTTCGGCAGCGGCTCGCAAGTACGCCAATGAGCGTCTCAGTTTTGATGACCTCTTCAGCGATGCGACGATGATCCTGCTGAAGACGATCGACTTGTTTGATCCTGATCGGGGCTTTCGTTTCAGCACCTACTTCGTGAATGCCGCGATGCGACATCTTCACAAGGTTCGCAACCGCGCGGCTGAGTCGCGACTCGATGTGATCTCTGCCGAACCCGATTACCTCAACCAATTGGCGGAGTCCTCGACCTTCGACGAGAGCGACCATAACGACGAGCAAGCTCTCGGCGGTCGCTTCAACGTGCAGGCCAAAAAGGTACTGCCGGAACGTCACTACTTCGTGATGGCCCGACGCTGCGGACTGGATGGCACCGAAGGCAAAGTGAGCTTCGAGTCGATCGGCAACGAGCTAGGCGTTTCGAAAGAGCGCGCTCGGCAGTTGTTTAACGAAGCCGTGGATCGACTGAGGTCAGAATTCCTACCGAGCAAGTGCTGAGTCCGTTGGTTTGATGAGCCGAATCAATGCGTTGAATGACTCGCGATCTGAAACGCATGAGGCCCAAAGGGCCGTGATTCGAACGCCCTGAGCGATGCCCCGGGCGCGCGGAGAGCGACGCAAACCTAAGCCCCAACGGGGCGTGATTCGGTATCCGAGTGTGGCCATCGAATCCTGCTCGTTGGGGCAAAGAGGCGAAGGATAGTGGCGAGCACGCACATCGTCTGATTCCGTCGTTAGGCGAGCGGCAGATGAGAAGTTACCGGCGATCTTCTGTACGACGGACTACAAGTCCGTCGTACTGGAACTCACCTGCCGCTCGCCTTCGAAGGGGCTCAAAATGGCATGCTGCTTCGATTGGCTTCGAGGCGGTTTTGGAGTTCACGCTCGATGCTGCGTGCCAGTCGATCGGCGGTCGTCGCGGCTCCCGAATGCAGTTCATTGCAGAGGGTCTCGACGCTGACCGATCCTTCGAGCATGAACATGGCCTGCATGCGAATTCGCAGACTGAAGACCGTCTGTGACTTCGGCTCATAGGAGACATGCACGTTGACTCGGCGAATGTGTTGGCTGAAGCGACTGATCGCGAAGTTGAGTCGCCGAGAGATGAAACGCTCGTCGTTCTCGTCGAGCGGCATGTTTGAAAGTGTGATGTGAATCTTCATGAGAAAGCATTCTGTAGCTGGCCAGTCGTTGCTTCCGTCCGGGCGAGCCGGACGGAGAGCTAGCAGGGCAAGCGAGCACGGAGAGCGAGATGCAACCTTTGCTTCTGATGCAGGTTCTTAGTACCGACGATGCGCGATCGACGAATTGAATGAGCCGCTTGATCGCTTCGAAAAACTCAATGTCTGAGAGACAGCAAATGGATTGGATCAACTATCACCATCTCCTTTATTTCTGGATGGTCGCGAAAGAAGGCGGCATCGCTCGCGCGTGCGAGAAGCTTCATTTGTCTCAGCCGACGATCAGCATGCAGCTCAAGCAGTTGGAGACATCGCTCGGCGAGAAGCTGTTTGCGAAGTCGGGACGCGGACTTGCTCTGACCGAGGTCGGTCAAACGGTCTATCGCTATGCCGATGAGATCTTCTCATTGGGCCGCGAGATGATGGATACGGTCAAAGGCCGACCGACGGGGCGACCGCTGCGATTGGTCGTCGGCATCTCGGACAGCATGCCGAAACTCATCGTGCATCAACTGCTGGCTCCGGCCTTGAAGCTGCCAGAAAAAGTACAGCTCGTCTGTTACGAGGACAGCACGGACAAGCTGCTGACCGAGCTTTCCGCCAGCGGGCTCGACTTGCTGCTGACCGATGCTCCGATTGCTCACAACGTCCGCGTTAAGGCGTTCAATCACTTGCTCGGCGAGAGTTCGCTGTCGGTCTTTGGCACGAAAGACTTGGCGGCAAAGCACCGCAAGGAGTTTCCGAAGTCATTGGACGGGGCACCATTGCTGATGCCGATGCCAAAGGGAGCGGTGCGTCGCGCGATTGATCATTGGCTCGAGCAATCAAAGCTGCGGCCGCTCATCGTGGGCGAGTTTCAAGACAGCGCGCTGGCCAAAGTCTTTGGAGCTAACGGAGCAGGGCTGTTCTTCGGCCCGACGGTCATTCGAGACGACATCTGCAATCAATACGGCGTGAGCGTGCTCGGTGAGATCGAATCCGTGCGCGAGCGATTCTATGCAGTCTCCGTCGAACGACGTCTCAAGCACCCGGCTGTCGTCGCAATCTCGGAAGCCGCGAAGTCACAGTTGTTTGTGTGACTTCTGGCATGGGATCAGAGGCGTGTGCAAAGAATTGCACTCGTTCCCAAGCTCCGCTCGGGAACGAGTGCCGAAAAGTTTGAAGTGACCTCGGTGGCTTATGCGAACTCGGGCACGGGAAGTCGGTTGCGACTGGGTGGCGGTAGCGTCTCTCCAATCGCACCTGCCAACTGGAGTGCCGCTCGCCGTTCGGCAATCTCCATGCGATCAATCAAGACATCATCAGGAGCTTCAATCCCCAGTCGCACTGATCCGCCTCTTTGGCTGATGACCTGAATCTTGATTCTTCCTGAGATCACGATGGCCTCACCTAGCTTGCGTCCTAATACCAACATCAGAGTGTCCTCCCCAACACTAAGCGAACTCCTTTGGCGCCGTTGACTCCCTATCAACCGCGCTGCCACCGCTTCGCTCGTGCGGGGCATTCTCAATCGTGTTTTGCGTGAACTTCGCTTAAGTCTCCATAACTCGAAGTTCCTTTGACGACGTTTCCAACAGACGTCTGTAGAGCCGCATTGGTCGTAGCCAGATTCGTCAGAATGCGGAGGCATTAGACCGGGCGTCTGAAGTCTGACGACTTCAGCTACGGTTCTGCTGGAATCGTCTTCAAGTTGAAGGGCGGAGTGTCGCAGAGCGGAGGAGCCCGAGTGTCCAACCGCCCTGCGAACTGCGTCAGAGAAGCCTCAAGCAGATCACTCCGATGATCGCGAAGCTTCGATCCGAGCAGCGTCAGTCCCTCGCATGCTCTGCAGAATGCGCGGGTGTCTGACGGCACTCCCTATGATGTAGCGGAAATTACGCAGTCTCTGTGGTCTGTCGCATGACCGCGTGTCGAACCCAAGGATTGACATCGAACTGCACCCGAACATCGTCGGCCATTGCTTCAAGTCGCTCGCAGCGATCCTCGAAGGGCGGGTGGGTCGAGAACCAATTGGTGATCCCGCCGGTTCCAAACAGTGGATTGACGATGAAGAGACTTGCCGTCGCGGGTGCTGTGAATTCGTCGGTCGCGACGGACTCGGGTTCGTGAAGTCGTCGCAGTGCGAGAGCCAATGCTTCAGGGTCTCCCGTGAGTTCTGCGGCCGTCGCATCGGCGACGTACTCTCGCGACCGTGAGACTGCCATCTGCATGAGCGTTGCGATGAGCGGAGCGACGATTGCCATCATCAGGCCGCCATAGGGTGAGGGGGCTTCATCTTCGCTGCTCTCTTCATCCGGTGATCCGAACCCGGATGCACCGACACCGAACAGTGCTGCGAACTGTGTAGCATTTGCGACATACGTGATGGCCGAGCCGATCACAGCCGCAATGGTGGCGATCAGGATGTCTCGATTCTTGATATGCGCGATCTCGTGCGCGATCACCCCGCGCAGTTCGCGATTCGGCAACAGATCGAGAATTCCCTGAGTCACCGCGACGACGCCATGCTGCGGGTTTCGGCCCGTCGCAAACGCGTTGGCATAGGACTCAGGAATCATGCACACCTTTGGCTTAGGAATGCCGGCGTTGGCCGCCATCTCGGCCACCATTTGGTGCAGTTCCGGTTGCTCTTCTTCTGAGACCTCTTGAGCCCCGTGCATCGACAAGATCAGTCGGTCGGAGAAGTAGTACGAGCCGACATTCATCACGAGTGCAAGACCCGCGAAGACAAGCAGCATCGTCGAACCGAACGCCGCTCCGACGCCGATGAGGACTGCACTCATCGCGCCGAGTAACAACATTGTTTTGAGCTGATTCCACATGATCGCACTTCCTGTTTTGAAAGAGTGGCGGCTGCGAAGAGTTCGCATGTCAGAAAAATGACATGGATCGAAGAGATCGTTCGACCGTCGCCGCAAATTGGATGGCGGTTGATACGCAGGTGCCCTTGAATCGACGATTTGAAACTGTCGCAGCACTACTTCGATCTTCTCGAAGTGACGTCGTCGCGGATGCAATGAGTGAATGGGTCCGTCTCATGGATGCCGACGGTGGCGATGTCTTCTCGCCAACCGAGTCTCTTTCGTCTCCAAAAACTACACATCGATTTTATCGAAGATTCGCAGCGAGACTTCTTTTTGGTCGATTTCGACCGGCCTGCGTAGACAGCACTCGGAAAGCACGAGCGAGTCGCAGGCAACACGCCGCGACGAGCCTGCGGTCGGGTGACTGCAAGCTCGGAGTCGATTTTCGTCCCGCTCGGCAAGGCCCTTCAATGTGCTGGGAGACGAAGTCATGGTCATCGAGATTCTGAATCGGAACTTGAAGCTCGAAGCGGACACTCGCGAGTGGATTGAACGACGACTGCATTTTGCACTCGGTCGATTCTCGAACCGCATCCGCAGGGTCTCTGTGTCGCTGATGGATCTGAATGGTCCGCGCGGCGGGATCGACAAGGACTGCACGCTGCGAATTCTGCTCAAGCCAATGGGCGAGATCGTCTTGGATGACGTCGACGAAACCGTCGAAGGCGCGGTCGCGATGTTGGCCGAGCGTGCGTCGCGAGCAGTCACGCGCCGGCTTGAGAAGCGAGGCGAAGGTCGTTCGGGAATCTCGGCATCGGGATTGGCTGTTGCTCGGGCGTAAGACCGCGAAGCCGCAACGAAGAGGTCGCTCGACTCTTTGAGTCGAGCCTTCTTCGAACGCGGTGCTGAACTCAGAGCCTTAAGGCCGTTGCGCGACGGATGAACGAGTGCCGCCTTCAGGCGACTGCCGCGTGACTTGCATGCCGAGTCAGAACCGGAGGGGAAGCAAGAGCTTCCCGAAGGTGCGTTCCCAAGCGGAGCTTGGGAACGAGTGAAAGCACGGTGCTCGACTCGGAGAGTCAAGCTACGAAAAGCGCGAGGAGTGCGCGAAAACCTCTACCCAGTTGGGAATCGGATCATGGAAATCTCTTTGTGGGCTTGGGGCGGCTTCAATGCGTTTGTCGTCGCCATGTTGGCTCTTGATCTCGGCGTGTTTCACAAGAAATCGCATGTCGTCGGCATGAAGGAAGCACTGGCATGGAGCGGCGTGTGGGTCGCTCTCGCGATGGTCTTCAACGCCGGTTTGTACTTCTGGGGCGGTTCGAGGATGGCGCTGGAGTTCCTCACGGGCTACGTCATCGAGAAGTCACTGAGCGTCGACAATGTCTTTGTCTTCGCCGTGTTGTTTGCCGCGTTCAAGGTGCCGAAGTTTTGCGAACACAAGATCTTGTTCTGGGGCGTCTTCGGTGCGCTTGCGATGCGAGCGGCAATGATCTTTGCCGGCGTGTCGCTGATTAATCGCTTCCACTGGGTGATCTACATCTTCGGAGCGTTTCTAGTGCTGACGGGGCTGAAGATGCTGAGACCGAACCTCAGGCCCGCCGATCCGAACCAGCACATTGTCTCAAGGCTCTTTCGCCGGCTCGTTCCGACGACGAGCACCTTTCATGACGACAAGTTCCTAGTGCGACAGGAGGGCAAGTTATGGGCAACGCCGTTGCTGTTGGTGTTGTTGATGGTCGAGATCACCGACGTGATCTTCGCGGTCGATTCGATTCCGGCGATCTTGGCGGTGTCGAAGGAGCCATTCATCGTCTTCACATCGAACGTCTTCGCGCTCTTGGGACTGAGGTCGTTGTACTTCGCGTTGGCGGGGATGATGGACAAGTTCCGGTATCTCAAATACGGCCTCGCGGGCATCTTGACGTTCGTCGGCACGAAGATGTTGCTGGTTGATATCGCTCCGGTTCCGATCGCGCTGAGCCTCTCCATCATCGTGAGCATGCTCGCCGCCGCCGTGATCGCGTCGCTCTGGCGTAGCGAGTCTTCCATCTCTGATGAGTGCCCCGTCCCGCAGCCAATACTGACTCCTCTCAAAGTGGAATCCGAGTTACAGCCTCCGACCGAATCACCGCTCGCCCAGTGGATTCGGTCGACTCGGATCTAGGAGTCGCTTCGGGATTCGTAGCTTGACTCTCTGAGGCTGTGAATTTTTGGTAGCCGGAATCGTCAGATTTCGGTTTCGGGCTCGATTTCCGAAGTCTCACGACTTCGGCTACGTAAATCTTCACAGCCTCTCTGAGTCGAGCAGATGGTGCTGAGAGGCTGCGAGTCAGCGAGTCAGGCTGGCTTGATGAAACGGTCGAGCGACGGCATCGAAGTCGGTTGCGCCGGCGGTTCGTGAATCCGCAGGTCGAACGAAGAGGGGTCGGGTGTTCGATTTTTCGAAATTGGCGGGGAGAAGGACTTGCCCGCGAGTCGAGCCAAACTCCCGCCAATTCCGAAAAACCGAACACCCGACCCCGCTGCTTGACCTCGCAGCATTCATAACGGAATGCAACAAGGCTGCACTTCGAGAAAACCAAAGCATCGCGGCGCGAGAATCGAATGGTCCGATGTGTCGATGGCTCTAGGAATCACTGTCGAAGTCACTGCGAGGCGCGGTGATGTGCGACTTTTGATTCCGGGAGGTTCGATGTCTGCTGAGTTGGTGCAAGCAATGCACGCCAACCTGTTTTCTCCGGCGGTTTTGTTCTTTGCATTGGGGATCTTCGCGACGGTGACTCGCAGCGATCTCAAATTTCCCGAGCCGCTTTATCTGGGACTGACGATCTATCTGTTGACGTCGATCGGCTTCAAAGGCGGCGTTTCGATTGCGAAGGTCGGGCTCGGAGCCGTTTGGTTGCCGTGCCTCGGTGCGGTCTTTCTGGGGACCGCGATCTGCTTGTGGTGCTTCTTCATCCTGAAGTCGCTGTGCCGTCTGAAGGTCGTCGATGCGGCCGCGCTGGCGGCTCATTATGGCTCGTGCAGCGCGGTGACCTTCATCGCCGCCACCAACTTCTTGAAGTCAGTCTCGCTGCCTTACGAAGAGTATGCCGCCGCCTTCCTCGCCGTGATGGAGTCGCCCGCCATCGTGAGTGCGATTGTGCTCGGCAAGTTGGCAACGCGAACTCAGGGAGACGCCTTGTGGCCGTCGCTCAAGACCGCACTGCATGAGGCGGTGTTAGGTCGCAGCGTGATCTTGTTGGTCGGTGCGTTGCTGATCGGCTTGCTGTCCGGCGAGCGCGGCTACGAGGCGACCGCCGGTTTCTTTGTCGCCCCGTTTCAAGGCGTGCTGTCACTTTTCTTACTCGAAATGGGCATGGTCGCAGCCCGGCGATTTGACGATCTCAAGAAGGTCGGACTGGTGCTCGTCGGATTCGGGATCGTGATGCCGATCATCAATGCGGCAGCCGGAATCGGCATCGGTCATGCGTGCGGTCTCTCTCTCGGCGGAGCGATGCTGATGGGAGTGCTCGCTGCGAGTGCGTCGTACATCGCCGCACCCGCAGCGGTGAGACTCTCGATTCCCGAAGCAAACCCGTCGCTGTATCTGACGTCGGCGTTGGCGATCACATTCCCCTTCAACATCACGCTCGGAGTGCCGCTCTATCTGGAGATGGCCCGAGTCATCTGCGGAGACGCCTCATGAAACTTCATCCGATGAAGTTGGTCACAATCATCTGCGAGGCATTCGCGCGCAACTTTGTGGTCGACGCGTTGAAAGACGTCGGAGCGCACGGCTTCACGCTGTTTCCTGTCGAGGGGCAGGGGGCTCAAGGTTCGCGCATCGCGGACATCGAAGAGTTCGCGAACATCCAAATCGAAGTCGTGCTCCCGCCCGAGCAAGCACTCGCGCTGCTTGAGCGGCTCGAACGCGACTTCTTCGCCCGCTTCGCCATGATCGCGTACTCGACCGACATCGAAGTCATTCGCAGTGCGAAGTTTTGAATGACGCTTCCAGCGAAAGATTTGCTGAGCTTATTGAGCGACGTACCTAGGCGCTCATTCCTCTGCCACTTCTTTGCATGCACTTGATTGGCAGAGGAAAGGGGGCAGTGGAATTCGAGACTTATGTCTCGCGCGGTCATGAATGAGGTGATTGGCCGTTTAACGGCGCAGAGCAGAAAGCTGGCTGTAGCTGCCGCCTCGAGATCTTCGAGTGCCACTCGAAATTGTCATTCAACAACCAACTTCACAGCGTTTGCGGAACCGACGTTTTGGAACAGATCGGTCGCAACAAGATGCTCGCACGACACGCTGAAACGATGACCTACGAATCGAAGGCGTTGCTGCGAATGGCTCGGGAAACGGCTCGGAGGCGCGGGAGCTTATCTGTCAGCCGTTGCCTTGTGTTCGAATCGTCTTGACTGAGTCATCAAGAAGACGACGTTGCCTTTGGGGATGTCACGATTGCTCCATGTAGGAATTGTGTCACGATGGCTTCGGCTAACGCGGGTGTCAGAAATCTTCCCGGGCGCGGCTTGCGAGCGAAGAGGTTGATGGGCTGATCCATCAGGCAGCAAAACGTGAGGGCCAGAAACTTCTCGTCAGAGGGGGCGAGTTCTCCTGACTCCATGCCGTCGCGCATGAGCTTGCGAACGAGGTTGAAACGAGCCTTCGTCAGACGCTCCAGAACCTCTGAGACTTCCGGGAGTGGCGAGCCGAAGTAGGTCTGAAACATCAGTCTTGGAATCCGCGGATCAGCGACGCAGTAGGCGAACGAACGACGCACCAGTGCTCGCAACCGCGATTCGCAGCCGGTGATCTCTTCAAGCACCTGACGAAGTTGTTGATGACTGCTTTCGAAGTGTCGCTCGACAAGCCGCCGGAACAGATCGGCCTTGTCGCGACAGTAGTAGTACATCGTCGGCTGAGTGATTCCTGCTGCGGCGATGATGTCGCGCACGGTCGTCGCGGCGTAGCCCTTCTCAGCAAAGAGAGTCAGTGCCGCTTCAAGCAACAACGCCTCGGTGGCGGCGGAGGTGCGAACATGTTTCAGCGGTCGAGGCATCAAGCAACCCTTAAGAACGCCATGCTGATGTTGCCGGCAAAGCCGTCGCGGAAGTCGTCAGAGGCTGTCGAAAAAAGAGTGGCACGACGCTCCGCGTCGCGAGTTCCGAGGAGCAATTCACGTAGAACAACGGGGATTCGGCGAGGTTGATTTCGGTCTCGCATTGGGTCGCAGAGCCGCGCCCATTAGGAAGCGGAGTTTTGGCTATGTCGTAACGGATTCCGCTTCCTGACGGGCGCG
>CAZNMS010000204.1:0-14254 GCA_964573505.1 uncultured Planctomycetaceae bacterium
TAATTCAATCCACTTGGAAGCGCACTAGCATGGACTTCCAGTCCGTGCCGTCTTCGGAGTTGTTGAGCCCGCGTGCGACAGCAACCGCTCGGCTCAAAACTCGCCGACAACATCATCGCCGGCGCGAGTCGACAGCGCATTCAGCACGCTCTGATTGAGGTTGCTGCTGAGAAACCGCACGCTGCCGTCCATCAAAGAGAAGTGGCAACCGCCGACATGATGACTCCAAAAGCGGTCATTATGAGCCCCCGACGCGTCACCGGGACCGATGCCAAACTCAACGGGAATGAAGGCATCTTGATTCGCGCCGCAGAGGCTCCATCCGATGTTGAGCTGATTGGAGATCCCGCGCTCGCCGATCCCTATCGTGTTCGACGCACCGTCCGTCAGATCTCGGAATCGAACATTGCTATTCACGAAGAGCAAGCCGTCCTTTGAGGTGCTCGTCGAACCGCTGCAGCCGGTGTAGTTGCCGGGCATGTGCTCGCCCAAAGTCGGGTCGACGAACTTGCGACCGGAATTGGAATCACTCGGGCAGGCGTAGATCGGCAAGAAGTCATCTGCGGGGTTCTGACTGCTCGGCAGCGGCGCGATGTAGGTGAAGCACATCGTTCCGAGCGGCACGCTGTCGAACATCGGCTGCTGATCGAGTTCCGGAAGCAGCATCGCTCGAAAGGTCCAGTGCAGCGTGTTGATCTTCCCCATCGGGAACATGCCGCGCGACTCGTGATAGTTCTGCAGAGCGACGCCCCACTGCTTCAAGTTGTTCTTGCACTGAGCCCGCCGAGCAGCCTCGCGTGCTTGCTGCACCGCCGGCAGCAACAGCGCGACGAGCAGCGCAATGACCGCGATCACGACGAGCAGCTCAATGAGCGTGAAGCCTTTGCGTCGGTGCGGTTGAAGGGGCATGAGCAGACTCAAAACGAAGGATGTTGGGGCAAGCGCGACGATCGAGGATTGGGTTAAACGACCGCCGAAGCTGCAATCAATATGGCCCGACGCTCCGCGTCGGGAGTCGCGACGCGGAGCGTCGCGCCACACTACGCCTAACCCGCAAGACGCACGGACTGGAAGTCCATGCTACGAACTCGGGAAGTGATTCACCGGCAATCTCTTAGGTGCGAATCAGTCTCCGCTACGAATCCGCCGGCCGTCGAACGGAATCTCTCGGCTGAGTTCTCGTCTCCGCAAGCACTGAATGACGCTCCGATTTTGCGGGATGCACTGATCGAGACTGCAAGCCGGCTCGTGAAACAGTGCCGATTCAACCGGTCGCGACACCTTCGCTCAGTAACGCTCTTCACTTCTTAGTCGCCGCAACGCCTCAGCCGAATCTCCGGCAAAACCGCTGCGACCGGTCGTTTGACGATCTCGGACGGGCTCGACATAGTCCGCCCGCCGTTAAATCCCGCCGACTTTACCCACATATCCCAGACAGGCATGACGCCTCGTTCTGACTGTTCGGCAAGGAATTTTGAGCCTCGTTTTGGAAATCTGAGAAGGAGATTGAGAATGCGAAAGATCGTCACTGTGGCCGCGCTGGTCGCCGGTCTCGCTTTGGCCGGTTCGGCCAACGCGAAGGATTGCTGCCCGAAACCCGTTAAGTGCAAGCCGGTCAAAGTGAAGACCGTCAAGTGCTGCGAAGTCGTCAAGCCGACTTGCTGTCAAGCAGCTCCGGCCCCGGCTCCATGTCAGACCGCAGCTCCTTGCTGCAAGCCTGCTCCGGCCCCGACCTGCTGCAAGCCGGCTCCGGTTTGCTGCAAGCCAGCGCCTGTTTGCTGCAACGCAGCTCCGACCTGCTGCAACTCCGCAGCAGCTCCTGCTGCTCCAGCCGCCGCTGCTCCAGCAGCTAAGAAGGTTGAAGAAGCTCCGAAGCCGCCGAAAGAAGCCGCTCCGCCAGCTCCTAAGGCTGAGCCGAAGAAGTAGTCTGACCGACTGCTACCGATTTCTGATGCTCGGGTGATTTGCTCCTTTGATTGACCGCAGTAACCCGAATCTTCATCCGAGCTTCAAAAAGCAACGCCCGCCGTTCCTCGTGAACGGCGGGCGTTTTGCATTTAAGGCGAGTATGAGGCTTACTCTGATCGTCGGCTTTTGCTGCGCAAAAGCTGCCTTTCGCGCAGCGAAAGGCGACTCTCAAAAGCCTGACTGTAACGCGTCTTACCGGTGTCGCGATTCTTACACATCGCCGCCGGCTGGCGGGCCTTGAACCTGACGTCGCACTCGCAGCGGCAGACCGTGCAGGCGGATGAAGCCCTTTGCGTCTTCTTGACGGTAGCTCTCGCTCTCGCCGTCCATCGTTGCAACGGACGCGTCATACAAGCTGTAAGGCGAGCGGCGGCCTTCGACGATGACGTTGCCTTTGTAGAGAGCCACTCGCGTTTCGCCGCTGACGAAGCGCTGCGTGCTCTGAAAGAAGACCCGATGAGCTTCAGCAACCGGATCGAACCAGTAGCCGTTGTAGACGAGTCCCGCGAAGTCCGGCATGCGGCGCTCTTTCTCCATCAGCACGCTGCCCATCAGACACAAACCTTCGAGATCTCGATGAGCATCCCTCAGCACAGTATGGCCGGGAGCGTGATACTCACCGCGCGACTTCATGCCGACATACCGCGTCTCGACCATGCCGAGCGAACCGACGCCGTTTCGAGCGGCTGCCGCGTCGACATACTGAAAGACATTGAGCAAGCCTTCGGACAGCGTTGCACCGGACTCGTAAGTCGTGACTTCAATGCCTTCGAAATTACCCGGCTTCGAAATGCAGGCCGAGACTCGAACGGGCACGCCCGACTCCCAATGAATGATGAATCGCTCGACAGCATCCGGTGCCTTCGTCGGATGCACCATTCGCTCGAAGATGTCGTCAGGAGCACCGAGCCACGGATCTTCGAGAATGCCCGCCTCGTAAGAGATATGCAGCAGGTTGTCGTCCGAGGACCACGGTTTTTTGCGACTGGCTTTCGCTTCGAGACCGTGCTTGTCGACATAGTCGAGCATGCTCTTGCGACCGGCCGAGAACTGATTGATGAAGTCCGTATTCTTCCAGGGGGCGAGAATGCGGAGCTTTGAATCAATCGCTTGATAGCCGAGTTCGAAGCGAACTTGATCGTTGCCTTTGCCCGTCGCTCCGTGACAGACGACGCGCGCTCCCGTCTCGTGCGCGATTCGTACTTGATGCTTCGCGATCAGCGGTCGCGCGATCGACGTACCCATCAAGTAGCGACCTTCGTAAGCCGCATTCGAATGCAAGCACGGCAAGAAGTAGTCGGTCAAAAACTCTTCGCGCGCATCAACCGCGAAGTACTGCGATGCACCATTGCGCTTCGCTCGTTCGCCGATTACATGCAAGTCTTCAACCTGCTGCCCAATGTCGAGCAAGTAGGCGATGACCTCATAATTCTGAGCCGCAAGCCAATGCAAAATGACGGTGGTATCGAGCCCACCGGAGTACGCGAGAACGACTTTCTCTTTCTCAGACATGATTCAGAACCTTGATAAGTTTCAGAAAGAAAGCGAGTCGCGGAGCGACTCGCCTACGTAGCTCAGTCGCTCGGCGACTGAGATTGAGAACTCGCAGATCAAGCTCTGCCTCAGCACTAGCTATTCGGCAGCCACAACTTTGGAGCGTCCGCCGTTGCACCGCTGCTGCTCGCCATTGAGCCCGGCAGGACGAGTCCCGATTTCGTTTCACCGGGGATCGGCAAGTTGGCGCGGCGAAGCAACGCTTCCATTTGAGGTCGCAGTTGCGGCAGCTTGCTTCCGAAGTAGTTCCACATGTGATCGACGAGCCCCGGAATCGCGGGGTCATCGGGGTTCTCTAAGCGCAGTTCGAGTTCGAGTGCGGTCCATTCGAGACGCTGTCCGAACTCGCCGTCCTTCTCGCATTCAGCTCGACCGCGAACACACCATTCGAGCGCCAGTTCTCGCTCACCGAGTTCCACTGCGACATTGAGGAACAGACGCGCGAACTGCTCGACCGAGACGCCTTTGAGATGCTCAATCCCGCGCTTCGCGATCTCATTCATGACCGCGAAGCTGAAGGGCAAGTGGCGGACGAGCAACGAGCGCTGCATCACATGCGATAGCTGCTCTGACGAGAGTTCTTGCAGTGGCAAGCGATGCGACTGCATCACCGACAGAGTGTCGATCGTCTCGTCGTTTGCGGTCAGAACGGCTTCGGGTTCGAGACCGAGTTCCGTGCGGACCGTATTGAGGTTGATGTTGTTGGTCGAAACATGAGCCAGCGCATCGAGCGAGTAGATCGCCGCACACGCTTTGACTTTGAGAGCCGGATCAGCGGCCGCTTCCTTCGGTGACTTACCGCCCAATCGCTTCAGCGAGAACGAATACCAGTAGTCCCGCAAGAACTTCTGTGTGTGTTGAATGCGCCATGAGTGGCGTTTGGCGGCAGCTCCGTTTCGCGTGCCGAAGTAATGCCGATCTTGCAGAGGCACAATCTCGGTCTGAATTTGTCGAACTGTGAACTCGTGCCTCACAACGGGGGCGTCGCAGTCGTGATCGGAACCTTCATCGCCATCGTGATCGTGAGTATGACCGCACTCATGCGGCTCGAACGCAGTGACTTCATCTCCGAGAGCCGTATGGATGACTTGCACAGCAGCTTCGCGTCCTGAGCCATCAAGACCCGTAATTGAGACCGTTCCGTGCTTAATCTCGCCGAAGTCAACATCGTAGACCGAGACCTCTGCTTGAATGAGCGGAGTGTCATCGGAGTCCGGTGACGGCGCAAACTCGAGGAACAAGTAGCGACCGACGATGTTCATGCCTTCGACCGGAGTCGCTTGATCGGGCATGCGCACGCAGCGCGGGATCTCGTCGAGAATCGACAGCGCCTTCGATGTCGACTTCAACTTCAGACGCGTCGCTTTGAACTCCGTTTGCTCTTCGATGTCGGGCAGTTCGAGCAATTGAGCCATCGTTTCGCACTCAACGGCGGCTTCGAAATCGGTCGACAACTCAGAAGCCTTGCGCAGCGCTTCAATCGCTCCCGGCAGGTCGTCGTCCCAAACGCGGCAAAGGCCAATGTTTTTCCAACATCCCCAATGCGTCGGCATTGCTTCAGCAAGCTTCTGATAGATCTTGCCCGCGATCTCCCAGCAACCGTGCGATGACATGCGAATCGCGTTCTTCAGTTCCTTCTCATGCCCTTCCGGTGCTTCGAGCGTCTCTAAGTGGTGAGTGCTTCGCAGCGGGTACGGAATGCTTTGCGAGCCATCTAACTGCATCAGTTGTTGGAACAGCGCATTGCGATCGTCTTTGTCGCGTGCGAGTCGCAGCGCAAGTCCGAGATGCTCGCGCGCCGCAACCGGGTTTCGCTCAATCAGATCATCAGCGATATGCATCGCGAGCGACGACAAGACTTCGGGCGAAGTGTGAGTGCAAACTTGAAACGCTCGATGAATCTCCGGCTTCGCTTCGTGAAAGCCAACATCGAGGAAGTGAGCCATTGCGAGCAACGCATGACCGTGCCCGATTTCGCTATGCACCTTCACGAACTCTTTCATGAGCGTTGCGGCTTCGTCGAAGCGTTGCTGCTCCATCAAGAGCTGAGCGCGCGTAATGGGGACGATCGGCGCTTCGGGATATTGCTTGCCGATCTTTTCGAGAGCATCGAGTGCTTGCTGCGGCTGATGCTTTTCATGCAATCGCGAGACTCGATCCATCTCGGAGAGTGCGTTGCCGCAACAGAACTTGATCTTCTTCCCGCTGCCACAAGGACACGGCGCGTAGACGTCCAAAGCTGATGCCATGTGCGAATCTTTCTGCTCAATGTGGGAGGACTGCCATCGAGCCCCAATCCCGAGCGAAAAGGCCACTTCGCGCGCAGCGGTCCGGCTGGCGCGGAGCAAAGCATTCGCAGGCCGGACCAGTTCAGGTCGCGGCTCAATATCGGAAGCGCCGTCTTGGTGAAGAGGGTCGCGAAGATGAGCTCAATGACGTGAAATCGCTGAAAACGGGGACGGTTCCGATTTGTGGCTCTCACTACTCACGGGAGCCGCAGAGCAATCCCCAATCTCAGCCTCGCAAAGCGGGCGGGATGTTAGCCGACCTTCCTCGGTTTCCCAGTTAGGCCGCGCATCACGACAAAGCGTCCTGAACGCAGTCGGTTTGCATGCTGTTGAAGCGCGACTGCTCGACTTAAAACGCCGCCCCGCACAATGCCGAGCAAGCCTCTGAATCGTTCGCGCGCATGCACGCTCTCGGCAATCGACGGAGCAGCACGCCGCCGTCTCATAGATTTGAAAACCGAAGGCTCGTCAGCGGTGTCTGCCGAGCCCATTCGTCGCCAATGGCGACTTTCTCTTTGACGAACTCTGAAATTGGAACCCACTGTGAGCGACCTGATTGAACCTCGGACCCTCAAAGGTTTTCGCGACTACTTGCCCGCTCCGATGATTGCGCGCGAGCGACTGATCGAAACCGCGAAGGCCGTTTATCGCAGCTACGGCTTTAGCCCGATCGACACTCCGGCGCTTGAGTATGCCGAGATCCTCACGGGCAAAGGCGGTGAAGAGTCCGACAAGCAGCTTTACCGCTTCAAAGATCACGGCGAGCGCGATGTCGCGATGAGGTTCGATCTCACGGTCCCTCTCGCGCGCTTCGCCGCTCAGCACATCAATGAGTTAGGCACGCCCTTCAAGCGCTATCACATCGGCACCGTCTGGCGCGGCGAGAACACTCAAGCGGGCCGCTATCGCGAGTTCATGCAATGTGACTTCGACACCATTGGCACCGAGTCCAATGCCGCCGACATCGAAACGCTGCTCGTCATTCACGATCTCATGTCGAAGATTGGCTTTGAGCGATTCACGATCCGCATCAACAACCGACTCGTGCTCAATGGCCTCTTGCAGCAGCAGGGGCTGACCGAGAAGTCCGTCGGCGTGCTGCGCTCGATCGACAAGCTGCCGAAGATCGGTCGCGAGAAAGTCATTGAAGAGATGACGGAGAAAGTCGGAGCAACGCGCGAGCAAGCCGAGCGCGTACTTGATCTCGTGCAACTCACCGGCGACCCGCTCGACATGCTGCGATCGCTCGAAGGAATGCTCGCCGGCAATGAGATCGGCCAATTAGGAGTTGCTCGTCTGCGCGAACTCTTTGACTGCATCTACAAAGCCGGCATCCCGGCTGAGAGAGTGCGACTCGATCTCTCGATCGCGCGGGGTCTCGATTATTACACCGGCACGATCTACGAGACGTTTCTCGGCGATAAGCCGGAGATCGGCAGCGTTTGCTCGGGCGGTCGTTACGACAATCTCGCCGGCATCTTCACGAAGGAACGCTTGCCGGGCATCGGAGCGAGTCTCGGTCTCGATCGTTTGCTCGCGGCAATGGAGCTGCTCGGAATGGTCGAGTCCTCATCGACTCCGGCTGAAATTTTTATTCCACAATTCGATGCGCCGCGATTAGGCGACTACATGCGCATCAGCCGAGTGCTCCGCGCCGCCGGTTTGCGAGTTGAGGTCTATCCCGAAGCAAAGGCACTCGGAAAGCAGTTCAAGTACGCCGACAAGAAGGGGCACAAACTCGCGCTCATCGCCGGCGAGAACGAGTTTCAAGCCGGCGTTTGGCAGGTCAAGAACCTCAAGGTTCAAGGCCAGCAAACGACCGTCAGCGAAGCCGAGTTAGTCGAGCACCTGCGAGCATTGTTGGGGCAATAATTTTGGAGTGCGGCGATTCATCGCCGCTTTCCCATTGCGGCGCAGCCGCTCTTTTTTGCCTTTGTCTTCGTCGACCTTCACCGGCAAGTCAGCGGGCAATGAAACCGCGCTCAAGACAAAGGCGGCTCCGCCGCATCTGAAAGCGGGGATGAATCCCCGCACTCCAAAAGGGGGCTACTTCATCACTTGCCGCTGCATGTGATCGAGCACCAACGGCAGATAGACGATCCCGGTGTAGTGATCGGCGAGCAGTTTGATGTGATGCGGCGGCGTTAGCTTCGCGGTCTTCGCGAGCACATCGCCATTTTCGATCGGCACCACTTGATCCCAAACGGCGGAGTAAAGCCATGTGTGCTCGGGACGCAGTCGATGCGCCGTCCGAGTGGGCTCGACAACTTGCAGCAAGCTCTTGAGCGACTCGCCTTCAATGCCGGCATCACTGAGTTCGCGCCGGAGTTGCGCGACCTCTCGCTTGCCGTTCTGCATCATCACGTTGAGGTCACCGCCCGCGAGCAGAATAAAGACGGAATCAAACCCCGCATCGAGTGCTCCGACATTCGAAACGACGAACCCGCCGAGGCTCGTGCCCTGCACCGCAATGTGCTCGGCATCGACATACGGCAGAGCAGCGACGGCATCTCGTGCTCGTCGCACGTCAGCGATCGCTTGCCGCATGACGCTTGCAACTTGAGTCCCCTTCGGTCGGCCATTGGCGCCTCGTCGCTGCCCGTAGTACGGCAACTGCACCATGAAGGCATGCAGCCCGCGATCTCGAATGCCCGACGCCATCAACTTGCCGACAGTCATGCCGCTGCCCGATTCGTGCACGACGACGATCGCTCGCGCACGCTTCGGTTGCCCCGTCTTGTCTTTCGCCAATGACCCCTCAACGACAACGACATCGTTCTGAGCAACGCCACTCGGCAGAGGCGACGGGTACTTCAGCCAAACGTCGATCGAACCGGTGCCGCGCGAGCACTCAACGCGGAACTTGCTCGGCTGCCAGCAAAGCCCGTTGAGGCACTCTTTCGCATCCGCATTGGCCTCTTCCCCGACGTTCAACGAATCCGCAACGTCGGTCGAGAACGGCAACGCTGCAAACTTCGGCGCTGCTGGATCAGCAAATAGCAGCAGCAGAACTCCGAGCAACGAAGACATCTGATTGAGCCTCAATGAGAGCGACAAGCAGCGATCAAACGGAACCGCTCGTAGATCCGCATTTACATTTAGTTGATCGGCTCGGCCTCGCGATCCTGTGTGAGTTTGGAACTGAGGCGTAGGGCCGACTCTCCGAGGCGGCCATTGTCGCATGACGAAGCGACTTACTGATCGTCCCCTGCGAGTTCGTTTTTGGGTTCGAACTGGCGGCCGTCAAGCCGCTTCGACCTGCAAAATGCTTCAGTCTCGGAGAGACTGAGCTACGAGTTCCCGAAGAGGCAGTGCAGCGACGACCGACTGAAGCCGAAACTACGAACGACGGCGCGTTGCCGCTTTATGTCGCAGCAAGTTGCCGAGCTGATCGCACGCGCTGCGACTTCACTGGGCTCACCGCGCGGTGCATGAGCCACTCGACGACTCGCTCCATCTTCATCGCGCGCGAACCCTTCACGAGAATGACGTCATCCGCTTTGAGTTCGGAGTCGAGTCGTTGCAGCAGCGCGTCGAGATCGCCGAACGCAACGGCTTGCTCGGGAGCAAGTCCTGCTTCTTGAGCGGTCTCAACAACACAGCGCGCGTGCTCGCCGAGCGAGAAGACGAGATCGACTCGCGCTTCCGCTGCGGCAATGCCGACGTCTTGATGACCGCCAATCGCATCGTCTCCCAATGCGAGCATGTCGCCGGTGATGAGGATGCGACGACCGTTCGTCGGCCATTGGCCCAACGTCCGGCAGGCAGCGACCATTGCTTCAGGACTCGCGTTGTAGGTGTCGTCGATGACGGTCCAATCGCCGACGTTTCGAATTTGGCAGCGCCCGGCAACCGGCTTGAAGTTCGCGAGTCCCGCTGCGATCTCCGCATCGGTCAAACCGAACTGACGACCGATCGCGACGGCAAAGAGGGCATTGCGCACGAAGTGAGTTCCCGCCGCCTCAAACTCAAAGGTCTGCGAGCCGACGTTGAACTGCACTCGGCCATTCCGCGTGCTGATCCGAGTTGCTTTCAACATCGAGTCAGGTGCCGCCGCCAATTGACTGACAAACTCAACGGGGCATGCCGACTTCGATGCGAGAAACGCATTCTCAAGATCATCGAACGGCAAGAACGCGCGGCCGTCCGTCGGCAGACATTCAACGAGTTCCGCCTTTGCTGCGCGTGTCTTGCGGACTCCGCCGAATGACTCTGAGTGAGCGCGGCCAATGCCGGTGATGATGCCGAAGTTGGGCAACGCCACTGAGCACAAGCGGCGGATGTCTCCGACCGCTGATGCTCCGAGTTCAAGCACGGCGACATCGTGCTCGGGTTTCAAATCGAAGAGGCTCAGCGGCAAGCCGACGTCGTTGTTGAAATTCTTCTGACTCTGAAAGACGCGCAGTCGAGTGGCGAGCACGCTTGCGACAAGCTCACGCGTCGTCGTCTTACCGAAGCTCCCGGTGATACCAATCACCGGCGTACCGAGTCGCAGTCGATGCCAGCGCGCGAGATCGCCGAGTGCTTGCAGTGAATCATCGACCTCAATGACGGTGCAGGACTCCGGCACGCTGATATTGCGGCCGCGCTCAATGACGCACGCAACGGCTCCGTTGCCGACGGCGTTGCTCACGAAGTTGTGCCCGTCGAATTGCTCGCCGCGCAGAGCCCAAAAGACGCTCGCCCCGGCAAGCTTCCGCGAGTCCGTTTCAATCGTCAGCGCGGCGTTCGAGACGGTCGCAACTTGCGTCAGTCGCCCGTTTGTCGCGGTCAGAATGTCGGACAGTGTGAATGGCATTGTTCTTTTCCTGATGTAATACGTATTACTTCTCAACGAGATAAATTTGACACGGAGTGCTTTGTCTTGTCGGCCTGCGTAGTGTGGCGCGACGCTCCGCGTCGCGACTCCCGACGCGGAGCGTCGGGCCGCAATGTTTGCGGCGAAGCCTCATTCATTGAGTTCGTCATGACGGCACCGAAACCGGCAGCGAGTGCTTCGCGAGCAGTTCATGCACCACTTCGCGATCGTCGAACGGGAACTTCTCGCGACCGATGATCTGATACGGCTCATGGCCCTTACCGGCGATCAGCACACAGTCGCCGGCTCGTGCTTCAGTCATTGCCCACTCGATCGCACTGCGTCGATCAGGATCGACATGAAAGGCCCCAAATCCCGTCGGCAGTCCGGCCAAAATCTCTTCGATGATCGACTGCGGCGACTCGGTTCGCGGATTGTCGCTCGTCACAACAACGACATCCGCAAGTGCCGCAGCACGCGCCATCTTTGGCCGCTTCGTGCGGTCTCGATCGCCCCCCGCTCCGAAGACGCAGAACACTCGGCCCGAGCAGACTTGCTTCAAGCACGTGACGACTCGGCGAATCGCGTCGTCGGTATGCGCGTAGTCAACGAAGACATGAAACGACTGCCCGCAGTCCACTCGCTCAAGCCGACCGGGTACTGCCGGAGCATGCTCGATCCCGCTGACGATCTCCGACTGAGACGCGCCGAGATGCGATGTAACAATTGCTGCGGCCAGTGCATTCGAGACGTTATGCCGCGCGGGAATCGGGACGAGCAGTCGCGTGCGGATCGCATTGAGCGTGAATTCGCAGAGCGTGCCGTCAAGCGATTCATCGAGCAGCGTCGCGCGAACATCCGCATCAGAGTCGATGCCGTATGTCACAACTTTTATCCCGGCTGACTGACATGCTGCGCGGAAGCGGTCGGCGTTTGCATCATCAGCATTCACGGCAAGCACGCCGCCGGGTGCAATCTCACCGACGATTTTGAGCTTCGCGGCCAGATAGTTTTCGAAGTTGCCGTGATAGTCGAAATGGTCCTGAGTCACGTTCGTCACAGCGGCGGCAGCAAGCTTGACGCTCGCGGTTCGACGCTGATCGAGCGCATGACTCGACACTTCGATCGAGCAGTGCGAGCAGTCGTTATCGACCATCTGCCGCAGCCAAAGAGCAAGCTGCTTTGAGTCAGGAGTCGTCTGCCCCGCTTCTTGAGCATGTCGGCCATCATCACAAACGATCGTCCCGAGCAAACCGCAGCGATGCCCGGCCGCTTCAAGGATCGACCGCGTCCACCAACTTGTTGTCGTCTTGCCGTTCGTCCCCGTGACGCCCGCAACTTTCAAATGCCGCGCGGGATGTCCCATCACCGCATCGCACAGTCGCGCATAAGCCGCGCGAGCATCCGGGACGATGCATTGCGGAACTCGAACGTCAGCAAGCGGCTTCTCCGTGAGGATCGCTCGGCAACCGCGCTCGACGGCGTCTTTCGCAAAGTGAGCCCCGTCAAATCGAGTGCCCGAGATCGCGGCGAAGACCGATGACGACGTCGCTTGTCGACTGTCTTCCGTCACATCTTGCGCGGCGATGTCACCGCAACCGACGAAGCTCGCTTGCGGAAACAGTCGATGCAAACTGACCGAATGAGGCAATGGGGGCAGCGGCATCAGACGGACCTCCTTGTCCGAGGATTGCTATTCGTCGCGCTCAGCGCAACGTTCGTGACTCGACCTTCAAGCGGCATTTCGCAGCGCGATCAAAGGCGGGGTGACGAGCAGCAAATGCTGTCGTTCAAAATCTGCGGCCCGCAAAGCGGCAGGAGACTCCCGATCTCGGATGTCTCGGTCAATACGAACCATGCTCGCCAATTCCGCTAGATATCCCAGATTGACAACAAATGAGGCCGGGCTAATCTCCGCCCCGTCTCTCTTCTCTCTCCCTCGACCAAACGACTCAGCGTTCGGTTGAGAAGAAAGTTCGGTCGCCCGCTTGCAACGGGCGACCGGGCTTTCGAGCTCCTGCAGGAAGCCGCGCGTCCTCGTTTTTGGACAGCATCTCGGCTCCGTCGGGCGTCGCCACACTCGTGATTTCTATTTCTATTCCGAGTGTGAAGGACCGCTAGATGCCCGCTGCTCAACTTGCTCCGTCGTCGTCTTCTCATGTGTCGTCGCCTTGCTCCGACGTTGCGCGTCGCCTGCTGGCTGAAGCGCGTCAGCTTGAGACTCTGCGTGAGTTTGCCGCTGCCGAGTCCATCATCAACGCCGCGATCACCTGCGACGGCTCTCCCGAGATGTTGCTCACTCAAGCCGAGTTTCTCGTGCGTCGCGAGCGACTCGATGAAGCCCGCACCGTCTATCGCACCGCATGGAATCAGGCGGCGTTAAGTGGTGACAAGAAGCTGCTGTCAGTTGTGTTACACAACCTCGCGAGCGTTGAACGACAGCTCGGAGATTGGTCGACCGCCCGCAGTCATCAGTGCCGTTCTATGGCCTTCAGCTTCGACGTTGATTCCGACGCCAATCACGACGTCGCTGCGGACCTCACCGGTCGAGCACTCGATGCAATGGCGAGCGGCGAATACGGACTCGCCGAGAACTTGCTGCTGCGATCACTCGTGATTGAACGAGCGACCGGCGCTCGCGACGGAGAAGCAGCCGACTGCGGCAATCTCGGAGTGCTCGCCGGACTGCGCGGCGATCTTGCCGTCGGCATGCGTTTCTTAGCGCGAGCCTATTCGATTCATCGCGAACTGAGTGACGATCAAGGAGCCGGCTCCGACCTCATGAATCTCGCGGAGCTTTTCTTACATGCAGGCCGACTGAGCTTGACCGCAAAGTGTCTGAGTCGAGCCATTCAGAACTTCAAATTCTGCGGAGCGTCGGTTTCGCAAGCGACTGCCGAACTGCGGCTCAAAGAAGTGACTCAAGTCATCGGCGTGCTTCAGCAAGACCCGCAGCTCAACTAATTGGACCTCGCGCCTTCGCGTTTCCGGCATGGTTCAAAGTGAGGTAGCAGAGCCGCGCCCGTCAGGAAGCGGAATCCACTGCAAAATAGCCAAAACTCCGCTTCCTAACGGGCGCGGCTCTGCGACCCAATGCGAGACAAAATGAACCTCGCCGAAAACGAGACTGCGAGATCTCTCGTGACGGCGAATTCAACGAGTGAAAGAGATCGTCGTCCCGCTGCGGCTCGGGATGGAATCTCAAGCTACTTTTTCGGGTTCGTGCAACGTGATGACGGAGAAGTCATCGGTATCGCGGCTCAGCAGATCTTCTATCGCCAGCCGAAAATCAAAGGCGAATCATCCGCCGCAGTCCGCAAACGCAAGCGTGAATCTGAGATCTGGGGCCGAGTCCTCGAAGATGTCGGCCCTGCGACTGCTGGTGTCAGATATCTCCACATCTGCGATCGCGGAGCCGACGACTTCGAGTTCTTCTGTCGTCTCTATCAAGCCGGCGATGGCTGGGTCGTGCGGGTGGCGCAAGGTCATCGCAAGGTGGAGACAATTGGCACCAACCCGCAGCGCATCGAGTTGCAAGAACTCTTCACTCAGTTGCCGGTGATGCATCGCTATGAACTCGAAATACTGGCACAGGACGAGAAGCCTGCTCGCACAGCAACGCTGGAGCTGCGTGCCACGCGGGTGA
>CAZNMS010000205.1:0-14217 GCA_964573505.1 uncultured Planctomycetaceae bacterium
TTGTAGTCCGTCGCAGCCGCAGATCGACGGACTACAAGTCCGTCGTACAAGGGCCGCCAAAATCGTCTCGTTCCAACACGCTTTTCACCGTTTGCAGAGCAGAGATGCTGGATTGCAATCGGTCATCAAGAGATGCGCGCACGGCGCGCCGAAGTTACGAAGGAAGAACTTAATGCCCGCTCTTCTTCTCTTCGGTCTTCTCGACGGGCGCGGGATCACTCGCCGTCGCCGTCACGGTTAGACCAACATCCTTATTGAAGAGGCCGGTGTGCTTCTTCTGCTTGTTGAAGGTCATCGTGTCGCCGCTCGGTTGATCAACCAGCAGAGTGTTCTTGCCGCGAATCTTCACGCGGTAGCGAGTCATCACGCCGGACGTCTGCATGTCGAGTTCTTCGCCATTGGGCTGCTTCATCCAAATGACTTTCACGACAACGTCTTTGTCGTCGAGATGCCAGAGGCCGACTTGCCACTCTTTGCCTCTCTGCATCTCGAACTTGCCGCGACTATGAAAAGCCATCTTCAGGTCGAGAGTGTCGTCGCGACGCTCGCGTGTGTAGACCCATGTGCCGACGACTTCAGCTTCGGCGACCGGCTCTTCTTCTTTGACTTCTTCTTCGCAACCGGACAACGCCAGCAGCGCACTCAGTAGCAACCCGCTTGTGATCAACCCGCTCCGCAACATGACTCGACTCTCATGACAAACCGTCGCGATCCCATTTCGATCGCAGACAGCTATTGATGGAAAGACATCTGATTCACGACCTCTTGCAGTCGCTTCATGGCTCGCGCCCAAAGCATCTGCACCGCCGGACGGGTGCGCCCCATTCGCTCGGCAATCTGATCGAACGGCAGACGCTGCAAATTGCGAAGGACGATAACTTCTTGATGATCTTCCGATAGTTTCGCCAGCGCGTTCGCGACGAGTAATTCTTCTTCCTTCTGATTCAGAATCGCGCTGGGAGTCTCTTCGCGGCCCGAAGGCTCGGGCACGCCGCGAAACATGCTCGACTGACCGAGCGAGAATTCGCGTTCCATGCTCGCATTGCGTTTCGCGGCCCCGAAGCGGCGGATGTAATCCGTCGCGTTGTGTCGCAGGATCTGCTTGAGCCATGCGAGCCACTCGCCCTCAGTCGCACCATCAAAGCGTTCGAGACCGCGATGAGCTTCGAGCATCGTTTGTTGGATTAAGTCCGACGCATCGACTTTGGCCTGCAACCAACTCTCAACATGCGACCGCGCGAGAAACCCAACATACGCGCGGCAATGCTGGAACAACTCATTCTGAGCCTCCCGATCCCCGGCTCGGGCTCGCGGCAACAACTCGGCGATATTGGGTTGAGGCTGACTCATTGAAGGACTCGCAAGAAGTACTGAGATAGCATCGAAAGAAGTAACGATTCGTCATGGCGTTGCGATTGAAGACGTCTCGGACAGAACTCATGCCACACTGCTCATCGAGTTCGTTCCCATGCTCCAGAACTACGAGAGCAACTTGATTCAGGCGGTATGGCGAAGGCGCGGGAACCACTGCAAGGGCAGTGCTTCATGAGGGAAACGAAGCTGAAGAGGGAATGAGTTTCGGCCTTATCAAATTGGCGAGAGGCGGACTCAGATCACGGGCGAAGCCTTCCGCCCGCCGACTCCGAAAAATCGAACATGCGACCTCGCCTGCTCCCTCGCTGCACGATACTGCCCCTTTAAGATAGCGATTGTGGAATGCTGCCCTGAAGATGCCCCAATCAACTCGGACAGAACCAATAAGCGGATGATCGGAGCCTCTCATGCCCTCACCTTTTCCGGGAATGAACCCGTACCTCGAACAACCCTCGGTATGGGAAGACTTTCATCAAGCGTACATGACAGAGCTGCGCGGCGAACTCGCGGCGCTCGTGCGTCCGAACTTTTTTGTGAAGCTCGAAGAGAAAGTCTTCATTCACGAGCCCTCGTATGAAGAACGCCGCAAGCTGCTTTGCAAGCCGGATGTGTCGATCTTGCAAGCACCGGTTCAAAGCGACGTCGCCGTCTTGGAACGCGCTACAACGGCCATCTCGCCACTGGTTGCGAAGATTCCCGATACCGAGTTCGAACGGCATTCGCAGATTGAGATTCGCGATCGGCACAGCCGCAAGTTGGTGACGTTGATCGAACTCCTGAGTCCGTCGAACAAACGCTACGGACCGGACCGCGAGCAGTACCTCATGAAACGCTCGGTGCTGTTATGCAGCCCGACGTCGATCGTCGAAATCGACCTCTTGCGAGGCGGGCCGCGTCTACCGATCAGCGGCGTGCCGCCGTGCGACTATCTCGTCTCGGTGATCCGCCCGGAGACGCGACCGGACATTGCCGCATGGCCGCTTCAGTTGCGCGATCGTCTGCCAGTCATCCCGATCCCGCTGAATGGCGACTTCCCCGATGTGCCCATCGACCTGCAACAGTTGCTACATCGAGTCTACGACATCGCCGGTTACGAAGATTACATCTACGAGTCCGAACCGGAGCCAGCCTTGAGCGAAGCCGAGCGTCAGTGGGCTCAGAGCATCCGGGCTTGAGTAAGCTCTCATCTGCAAACGGAACTTGTTCGGGTACGAAACTGCGACTCCGTTCGCCTATGCGCAAGAAAAAGGGTTCAGCAAGCCATGCTCGCTGAACCCTTTTTTTTGCAGACCAGTTGCGTCGCGCGTCAGCAGGCGACCACTGAAGCCGTCAAACCAAACTACGGCGTCTCGTAGCACGAGCGAGTTGTCTTCGTGCAGTCTTGGCCGTTGCAGAAGCCTCGGTCAGGGCCGTAGATCGTCTGAGTGTTCGCGCACCAGAAATTTCCGTCGCCGATGCGGTCTTCGGGCTTTAGGCCCGCGTTCATGTAGTAGCCCTTCGAAAGCAAGTGACGGCATCGCTCGCCTCGCAGGACTTCGAGTTCTTGTTGCATGGCAGTGTCCTTGAATGAATTGGGAAGGAGGTCGTCGCGGAGTTAGTTGCGTTGTTCGTGCAATGGGAATGATGGGAAATGGGACGAATGAATTTTTTCGCGCGTGCCGTAGCCGAAATCGTCAGATTTCGGACGCTCGTGCGAGTGAGTCCGAATTCTGACGAATCCGGCTACGACCACTCATTCGTCGCATCCGTCGCATTGGTCCCATTCTTCGAACCAACAATCGCCGCCATCGCCGCGATCCTCGGATGAACTACTTCAGATCGGGTTCCAACAAATCAACGGCTCGCAGCAGCGCGCGTTTCACGGCGGCTCGGGCCATTTGCACTTTGAACTCGTTCATCGACAGCGGCGTCGCTTTTGACACCGCGATATCAGCCACTTGCGCGGCTGTATCTTCCGTTATAGACTGACCGACGATCGCTCGCGCGGCTTCCATGGCGATCCATGGCGTCGGGGCGACATGCCCCAATGCGATCCGAGCTTCGCGAACAATGCCGCTCTGCATCTTTAGCCACACAGCGGCAGCCGCTTGCGGACGATCGAGACCGGCCATCTCGAGCACTTCATAGGACGCACTCTTCTCGTCGTGCTTCGCGGTCGGCAGCCACACGTGAGTGATGAGCTGACCGGGCTTGAGCACCGTCACTCCTTGAGCGTTGCTCTTCGGAGTCACGAAGAAATATTCGAGCGGCACCATCTGCTCTTGTTGGCCGGGACCGATGACTCGGACCTTCGCGCCCCATGTGATCGCGGACGGAGCGAACCGCGACGACGACACAAACTTCGCCGGGCCACTGTTGCCGAAGATCGCGTGATAGCGATTGTCTCCGGCTTCAATCAGCGAGGCTCCGTCTTGCAACGCGAGCAAGCCGTAACCGTTGCGGAAGTACCAGCAAGCCGGCATTTGACACAGATCACCGACGAGCGTGCCCATCGCTTGAATCTGAATCGCGCGATGATTGTCGATGATCTGCAACAACGAGTGATGCTGAGCCAATTCCGGAGCCGCGAGCGCATCATCGAGCGTCACGTTGGCTCCGATGAGCACGCCCTCTCCGTCACGGCGGATGCCGTTCATTGAAGAGATGGCTTTGATGTCGACGAGCCGCTGCGGTTGCAGCACGTCGCGTTTCAGCAAGTTCATCAAGTCAGTACCGCCCGCCAACACTGCCGTCTGACCGTCATGAGCATTGAGCAGCTCAACGGCCTCGGCTTCGGTTTCTGGCCGGGCATATTCGAAGGGTCGCATTGTGGACCTCCTGAGTTAGGTTTGAGGATTCACTCGTTCCCAAGCTCTGCTTGGGAACGCACGAGAGGAAGCTCTGCTTCCGGTTCAACACTCGCTCCCAAGCTCTGCTTAGGAACTCATGCGACGGAAGCTCTGCTTCCCGTTTTTGTCTTTCTGCTCGCGATGAGCATTGCGCTGTCGGCTGGACGGGAAGCAGAGCTTCCCGAAGCGGCGTTCCCAAGCAGAGCTTGGGAACGAGTGCGCCATTCTTGCGCTGCGAGTGCGCTAGCTACGCCTTCTTCTTCAGCGCTTCCAACACGCGCTTCGGAGTCATCGGCAGCACGGGCACTCGCACGCCGATCGCGTTGGCAACCGCGTTCGAAATGGCCGCTCCGGTCGAGATCACCGGCGGTTCGCCGAGACCGACGACGCCGCGCTTGTACTCGCTGTCCGGTTCGTAGAACTCGCTGACGAGCTCGCCGATGTCGCCGATGCGCGGCAGCTTGTAGTTGTCGAGATCGGCGTTGATGTACCGGCCCGTCGGGTTATCCATGATGCGTTCTTCAGAGACCGCATACGCGATGCCCATGATCAAACCGCCGTAGACCTGACTGTTCGCGGTCTGCGGATTGATCACCGTGCCGATGTCCTGCACCGAGACGATCTTGTTGATCTTGATGATGCCCGTTTCGGTATCGACCGAGACGTCCGCCATCTGACAACCGCCGACGAGCTTGTCCGTCAGGCCGTCGTTCACGGGACTGTTGCCCGTTACTTCGAGTGCCATCGGGCCAATCAACCGAGTCGCTTCAGCCCATGTGCAGATCGCTTTGCCGCCCGACCACAACTTGCCGTCACCGGCTTCGATCGAGTCCGCCGCGACTTTGTATTTCTCAGCGACGAGATCGCTGATCTTCCACAAAGCCTCTTGAGCGGCTCGGCGCGTTGATCCTGTAACAGAACCTACAGTAATCGAACCGCCCGACGGATTGGCCGGGGGGTAAGCATTACTACCAAGGTTGACCTTCACCTTGTCGAGTGCGAGGCCGAACGTCTCGGCCAGCACTTGAGCGATCACAGTGCGCGTACCGGTGCCGAGATCTTGCGATCCCAAGAACACTTCCGCGCCGCCATCCGGGTGAACCTTGACGGTGCACGTGCCTTTGACCGCTCCGCCGCCCCAACGATGAATCGCGAGACCGAGCCCGCGTTTCACCGTCTTGCCTTCGCCCTTGCCGCGAGCGTGCCAGTTCTTCTTCCAACCGATGAGCTCGGCCGCGCGCTTGATCTCGGCGCGATAGACGTCGGCTTTATTGTAAGCCTTATCGCTCGCGACTTTGTCGAGCTGATCAATGTTCTTGAGGAAGACATCAATCGGGTCCATGTTGAGCTTCGCGGCGAGATCGTCGATCGCGCAGTCGGTCACAACGCACAACTGCGGATGATGCGGAGCGCGCCAAGCACGGTTAGGACCGCAGTTCGTTGTGATGCCCGTCGACTTCACGTCTTTGTTTTCGAAGTCGAAAACATACGGCATCTGATTGCCGTCGATCGTGCCGCCTTGAGGACCGTCGGTGCCCCAGTGATGACTCTTCCAAGCAACGATCTTGCCGTCCTTGTCCGCTGCGACGGTGACTTCCGCAAAGCCTGAAGGTCGCGTGCCGGGAGTCTTGAGTTCGGTCGCTCGATCCAACATCAAGCGCACGGGACGCCCCGAGTCCTTTGCCAATTGAGCGGCCGCCCATCCCCATTCATCCGCTGCGAACTTCGAACCGAAGCCGCCGCCGATGTAGTTGCAGAGGATGCGCACGTCAGCCGCATCAAGACCGAACTTCTGAGCGAACTGACCGCCGGTGCCCGACACGTTCTGCGTCGAGTGATGCACGACGAGCTTCGGACCTTCGCCCGACTTCCACTCCGCATGCGAGCCGTGCGGTTCGAGACACATATGGCTGATGGTCGCGATGCCGTAAGTGCCGGTATGCACGACAGCCGCTTTCTTGATGGCTTCATCGGGATCACCGACGACGCGATCAACGAGAGGCTTCGCGCGGCTGACTTCTTCTTTGACCTTCTTGCCATCGACTTCGGTTTCAACAGTCTCTTTGAAGGCGCGAGCCCCTTCGAGATCGTCTTCATCAACGAAGTGCGGCTGAGCTTCGAATGTAATTTCGATTGCTCGCACTCCGTCTTCGGCCACTTGAGCCCGATCAGCCGCAACGGCCGCGACGATATCGCCGTCCCAATTGCAGACATCGCCGAGTTGCTTGAAGAGATAGACGGCAAACACGCCGGGAATCTTCTTGGCCTTCTCAACATCAAGCCGAGTGATCTTCGCCTTACCCATTTTGCAGGTCAGCAATTTGGCGTAGAGCGTGCCTTCGGGGTTGATGTCATAAGTGTATTTCGCAGCGCCGGAAGCTTTCTCGACGCCATCAATACGCGGAATGGGTTTGCCGATGAGCGAGTGCTTATCGCGCGGGCCCCAAGAGACTTTGCGTTCGGCCATTAGCGTCCTCCCTTCTGAGCGAGTTCCATCGCGCACGCCGTGATGCCAGCGTAAGTGCCGCAACGACAGATGTTGCCGCCGAGACCTTTTTGGATTTCGGGCAATGTCGCATTGGGCTTCTGATTCAAGAACGCGCGGGTCGCGACAACGAAGCCCGGAGTGCAGAAGCCGCATTGCATGCCGTCATGCTTGCAGAAGCCGGCGATGACTGGATCAACGGTGTCGCCACTGCGGAGCGACTCAACGGTCTTGATCTCTTTGCCTTCGACTTCGATCGCGAGCCGAGCACACGCATACGTTGCTTTGCCGTCGATCATGACGGTGCAAGCGCCGCAATTGGTCGTATCGCAAACGTCCTTGCAGCCGGTGAGATTGAGGTCATCGCGGAGCACTTCGAGCAGCGTGACTCGCGGCTCAACTTTGACCGAGACATCCTTGCCATTGACTTTGAGTTTCACGTCTCTGGCTTTAGCGGACACCGTCTTTTTGGTGTCAGCCGCTTGAGCGTCGTGAGCCCCCTGCACGAGAGCCGTCGCAGCCACTGCGGCACCGGACCCTCTGAGGAAATCACGACGGTTAAAGCCAGGACCGCGACTTTCATGTTCGTGGTCGTGCATGAGCAATGCTCCTTCCGTCTAGGAAAAGAAAGACCGAATCAACCTGCGGCGACTCACTACTCCAGCAAGTGCCTGCGGCGGGCGCGGGATCATGCCGAGTGCCCCGAAGGGTCACAACGCATTGAAGAGGACTGTTGGTTGCCTCAGCCGCATTTGAATTCTGCGGCCACTCGATGAATTCGCTGCGTCGTTCGAAAGCGGATTGCGGGGCCTTTCGCTCTCCACTGACCCCGCGTCAGTGGAAGCAGCGACTGGTCGGCTAAGGATTGTTCGAGCAACCCCATTGTTAGCGAACGAGCTTTGCAAGAAGTCTGACTTCACGACCGTTAGCGAATCAGTCGTTGCTCCCACCGACACGGGGTCGGTGGAGAGCGGGCACAACGCGGTTTGTGGTCTCTGGTGTTAGCACGCCAGTCGTTGCTTCCACTGACGCGGGGTCAGTGGAGAGCGTGCCTGCCTCAATTCGAAGAGCACTCGAAAAGTCGAACGCACTCAAAACAGCACCATTCAAGCATCTCAGACGAACTTGAGCCGAAGTCGCGCGACTTCGCAGAAATCCGAGTCAAGAACCCGGTTGTGCGAGTTCGATCATTAAGAGGGGAAAGTCCGCGCCTCGGTATTTGGGCCGCAGTTGCCACTGGCGCTGCGAGTTCAATTCGGCAGCACTCAGCCGAGCGGTTCGCAATTCAAGAATCCCCATCGGGCTTGTCCCGATGGTTATCTGCCTCGTGGCTACTGTGCTGAATTCGTTCGGTAGCCATGAGGCAGATAACCACCGACGCAAGGTCGGTGGGGCGGGGCTTATCTGCGGGCCGCCATACTGCTCGATCGCGGCGAACTGACTGCAACACTTATTACACCTCTCAACAAGATCCGAGTTCCGGCATGCTCGAAAAGATCCTGCAAGCATTCGATCTTGCTCGTCGCCCCTTCGGAGCGATGCCGGACCCGAAGTGCTTCTTCACAACTGCGACGCTGCAAGAGACCGCAAACGAACTGCGTCTCAACATCGAGCGCGGGCAAGGCATCAGCATCCTCACGGGGGACGCGGGCAGCGGTAAGTCGCTGTTGTTGGAGCGAGTGGCGATCGAGCTTCGGTCTGAGTTCGATGTCGTGCTGCTTCGACATGCGAAGTTCCAATCGAGCCGCGCGGTGCTGCAAGAGATCCTGAATGAACTCGGCTGCGAGTTTGAGGGACTCGACGAAACGGAACTGCGACTCGCGCTGCGTCGGCGCGTGCAGGCGGCTCGTCCCGAACAAGAAGCGGTCGCGCTGCTCATCGACGAAGCCGACAACTTCCCGACGGATGCGCTCGAAGAATTGCGCATCTTGGCCGACCTCGCAGAAGAGGGATTGCCGCTCGTGCGTCTGCTGCTCTGCGGCCAGTGGCGACTGGAAGAACGACTGACCGAGCGCGACTTCGATGCGCTGAATCAACGCGTGAGTTCGCATCTCAGCATGCAACCGCTCTCAACGAGCGAGTCGGCGGACTACATCCGCTTCCGCTTGAATTGGGCGGGCGGCAAGCCGGAGTCGGTCTTCACCGAGCGAGCGTTGCAGTTCGTCGTGCGTGCGGCGGCGGGCATCCCGCGCTGCCTCAATCTGCTTGCCGATCACTGCTTGTATCTGGCGCTCAATCAACAAGAACGCCCCGTGCTTCCCGAGACCGTGCAACTCGCACTGTCTGAACTCAAGCAATTGCCGCTGCATTGGAACGACCTGCATGACCTCAGTGCGTTCTCGGCCAATGAGGACGAAACGCTGTTCGAAGTTCCGAACGACGACACCGTTTTCAACATGTCCGCAACTGACACTGAGACGTTTCAAACGCGAGCCACTCTTCCGGCGCGAGACGCCACTGCACGCCGCGATAACGAGCCCTTACCGCACAACGCGGAAGCCTCAACATCGTGCTTTGAATTCGGCGGCGACGAAGAACCGGCAGCGCTGTCGGTGACGAGTGAAGCTGCTCATGCACCGACCGTCTTTGAGTTCGGTGCTGACTCCGATGAAGTTCTCGATAACGACTCACCGTCAGAACTTCGCAGCATGACGACGACCGACGAGCGCTCGCACGTCGCGCCTTCTTTCGAGCCGCAAGAGCCTGCAAGCACGGTCGAATTCGATCAGCGACTGACCGCAGAGAGTGATCGCACAACGCTCGTTTCGCAGGCCGCTGAATCACTTACAGAGGCCGCAGACTTGCAGCCCGCTCGAAGCCTGCGTGCGTGCTTTCACGACACTGCGAGCACCGCAGATTCGTGTGTCACAAGTTTTACATCAGGAGCCGAGTCGGCATCGTCTGAAGGCTGCTGCTTCACGATCACTGCGCCGCGTCGCTCGCAGGCCGTTGAGCTTGCGAATGCCGTCGCAGCACTCGCTCAGCAAGCCGCTCAGAGCAACGCGCCGACGCTCGAACCATTGGCCGCTCAGCACGATGTCGATCACTCAGAGACTGTGACTGAGACCGACTTCAGTGCTCCTGGCGCCGAGCCCTCGATTATCTCGATTCATTCCGCAAATCAGTTCTCTGAGACCGCCACTATCGAACTTCATGAGTCACTCGAATCGTCGGCTCGCACTGTGAACGACAATGAGAATGACTCCGCCACTGACGCCGTCGTCACGACGGTGATGGAATTTGAACTCCACTCAGACAACGACCGCTCGGTGTTGTCTGAGACGTCACTTACTCACGAGGAACAACCCGTGCCTCAGTTCGTCGAAGAAATTGTTGTTGATCACTACGCCGCGCTTCAGGAACCCGAATTCAGCGGCGTCATTTGGAACCTCGCTCGGCAAGTCACGAACGATGCGCCGACTCCGTCAAGCAGTTCGTTCGCGTCGACGTCGCAAGTCGACGACATGAGCGATTTCGCTGAGCCGCTCGCCGATGAACCGCCGCGAATGACACTCGGGTTCGAAGAGGCCATTCGTCGTCGCGACGCCTTCTCGACAACTCGTCAGCCGCGAAACGTCGAACGGGCGGCGAGCTACGAGACAGAGTCAACGCACGCCGACGCCGCTGATGACGACGGCGTTGTTGAGGACATTCGACCGCTCAAACCGAACCGCTATCTCGACGCGATCGTGCCGCTGATCAACGACATCATTGACCCCGAAGGCGACACCGTGCTGCCGGAGACAACACCCCGTTCACGCGCAGAGATCGAAGCCGAACTCATCGACATGCTGACGTCGGGTGAACCCGGCACTGAGGATCTCATCGGCTCGGAAGTGCTTGATCTCTGCCTCGATGCGCAAGCAGCAATTCGACAAGCGCAAGACGCCGTCGCGAAGTCGCTGCAAAGTCAGCTTCGCGAGATCGATGCCGATGAAGAAGCCTTTGAGAACGACTTCGGCGACACCTTCGACGTCGTGCAACCGGATGACGACGACGCAAGCTTCACGGCCGTCGCGACTGCCGAACGGCGCCCAGAAAAGCCGCGCGAGCCATCTCGCAACGAGCCGGTCGAAACTCCGCAGGACCAATCACAACGCCCCTTCCGCCGCCTCTTCAGCGAACTCCGCCGCCGGCAGCGGCTTGTGGGCTAGAGCGCGACGTCGCTCGATCTCCCAAAATACTTGCCCGCCAAAACGAAAAGAGGCGGCGAAAGTCACGGTTCAAGCAACCGTCGACCTTCGCCGCCTTCTGTACGACGGACTTGCAGTCCGTCGTACCGCGCATCTGCCCTCATATGCTTGCCGCATCCGACGACAAACTTCGCCCCCTGCTGCGCTATGCCGGGGGGCCGTTGAGTTCCATATTCTCGCCCGCACTCGCCGGGACTTCGAACTTCTGCTCGCTGTCCTGCTTCGGCAAGTCGATCTCAATGCGATGCGCATTGAAGAGCAAACTGCCCTGCGGTTTTTCGGGAGTCACTTTGCCGTCGTAGCCCTCGATCCGCACAAAGTGAGGTCCGCCGACCGAACCCTTCAGCGAGGAAGTGTCGAAGCTCCCGCCGGAAATCGTCGCCATTCCGAACGAACCCTTATTCCCCTTTGCGGCATTGGGTTCGAAGTAAATCGTGCCCGCCGGAACTGGCTCGCCCTTAAAGGTCACCTTCCCGGAGACCCGAAAGCGCTGAAACTCGTCCTTTGCCCCGCCGCCACCGCAGCCCATCCCCCCCCCTACAAGGACGGCGAGAGTGAGCACTGCCATTCGCCTGCCAATCACACTCTGCATCTCATTTTCCTTTAGTCGGATCATCATTACGACGCCCAGACAAACATCATTAAAGAAGTAAGGGCACGCACAACGCATGCCCTCACCGTGACGTAAACAGTTTTGATCTCAGCAAACCTAATCTGCCGGCAGTTGAAACGCGCCTTCTTCTCCATTGCGGCTCGCAGCACTGAGATAAACCGACATGTCGATATTCTCAGAGAAGAACCGCACGACGCCGTCACCCATTAGTACTTGAGTTCCGCCAGTGTGATTGCTGCCGAGGCTAACGTCGTTGAAGTTGTTTGAGCCGTTATACGCCGTTGTATTAATTGGCTGAGCGATATTCTTCGACCCGGCACTCGGGGTGCTATTCTCACCTCGATACCATCTCCGATACCCATTCATATCAGTGCCTGAGAGAGTCTTATGATTCGAGATCTCACCGACAAACATCGTATTTGACAATCCGTCGGTAACATCGCGGTCGCGGACGCGAGAAGGAAGGTTGAGCATTCCGTGAATTGAGTAGCCCCCATGTGCGGCAGTTGGAGGGTTGGCGCACTCGGTTGCAGATGCACCACCTCCGTGATTACCGCAAGTGTAGGCAACTGGCACCCCCGCCGTCACATTCTTGGGCCCCATGATGCCATAGTAGTGTGTTGTGTAATATGTTGTTGCCGAGGTGTCGAATTCTTTATTTGAACTTGGACAGAAGTATGCCGGGATCTTTTTGGGACCGAGCAGTGCGTCAAAGCTGCCGTACCCTGTAATGCTAAAGTCGATCTGCTCAAACAGAGTTTGGAAGTCCATTTTCGGCAGGATCAAGACGTGCCAGGACAGTTGATTGCCGCCGCGGACGCTTGCTGGCGGGAAAATGGTGTAGGTTTCGAGGTAGTCATGCATCGCAATTCCAATTTGTTTTAATTGGTTTTTGCACTGTGATCTGCGAGCGGCTTCGCGTGCTTGTTGAACGGCGGGTAACAACAGCGCGACCAGAACAGCGATGATGGCGATGACGACCAACAACTCGATTAATGTGAAACCTCGACGACGAATGACCATAATTATCCTCTGCAAAGTGAAATGATTGAGCCCCGTCCGAAGGGCTCCTGCCAGAATAGGCGGCGGACTTTGACAAGCTCGCCCTGAGACTCAAGGCGATAAGGTGCTGCGGTGAACGCTAATGATTACCGAGTTTCAACGCTGCCCCCGCGTTTGAGGGAGATGCATCTGCTGATCGCAGTGTGCTGACGAGCGGGCGCGCGGCTGCCGAAGCCACTCCCCGCTTTTGTTTTGATGCGGCGCACGTTGCCGCGAAGCCGCATCCGAGACGGATGCTTGACTCGCTGAGTCGAGCAGCGTGCTCGAAGACGGCTCGACTCGGAGAGGCTGTGAAGATTTACGTAGCCGAAGTCGTGAGACTTCGGAGATCGAGCCAGAAACCGAAATCTGACGATTTCGGCTACCAAAAAATCATAGCCTCGGAGAGTCAAGCTACGAGTTGCGGCTCTATCTGCCTGATGCCAATTGCAGAGCGATGCCACATGCCGAGAGGTAGCTCGGCACATGCAGCCGTTCGTCGGGCGTATGAATTCCCGATTGCCCGCAGCCGAGCGTCACTGTCGGGATGCCGTGCGCGGTCATCCAATTTGCATCGAGTCCGCCGTTCGAGATGCGGATCTCGGGAGTCAGTCCCGCCGCAGTGACGGCCGCGACTGCCGCTGCGACGGTCGGCTCATGCTCAGCGAGGCGGAAGGCTTCGTACTTCAGCTCGGCATTGAACTTCACCGCGCCGCGTTTGCCGGCTGAGTTCTTGATCTCCTTTGCCGCTCGCTCAAACGCCTTACGGATCTCGTCAACGATCTTCTTGCGGAAGACGGGATCATGACTGCGTGCTTCGGCCTTCAGCTTCACATACGGAGTGACGACGTTCGTCGCTTCGCCGCCATTGATGATGCCGACGTTACTCGTTCCGCGCTTGCGTCCCTTCTCGATCAGCCCGTGCCATCCATTGCGCTGCAAGTCGGCAATCGCCAGCGACGCAATCGCAATGGCGCTCACTCCGTGCTCGGGATGCGCTCCGGCATGACTCGCGATGCCAGTGACTTCAATCTCGATGCCGTAGTCGCCCGTCGCGCCGATCGTGACGAGCGTTGCTGCGCCGCCGTCCCAATTGAACGCGAGCTTCGGCTGACCGAGTTTCGGCACGCTCACGCATCGTGCTCCGACGAGACCAATCTCTTCTTGCACTGCCCATAAGAACGTCAGCGGCGGATGCGGGGTCTTCGAACGCAGCAGTTCAATGAGTGTCGTAAGAATGACACTCGCCCCCGAGCGATCATCACCGCCGAGCGCGGTCGCTGCCGACTTCGGCTTGAAGTAGTCGCCATCACGAACGGGCTCGCAGCCGACACAGAGCGGAACGGTGTCGATATGAGCCATCAGCAACCGACGCGGCCCGCGCACAGTCCCGGGCAACTTCACAATCAGATTGCCGCACTGCCCGCCAATCGGACTGCGTGAGTTCGCGTTATCGAACGCGATGGCCGAGTCCGCGACACCGGCATCCTTAAGCTCCTTCACGATGAATTCGGCAACAGCGGCTTCTTCACCGCTGCGTCCGGGTATCGCCATCAACTTCGCAACTCGCTCGATCGCAGCCTGCTGATTGAACTCGGGCAACGCATTCGTTTCGGGCACAGACAGTTCTCCTGAGGAACACATCCATTTTGGGGTACGACGGACTTGCAGTCCGTCGCTTCT
>CAZNMS010000206.1:0-14210 GCA_964573505.1 uncultured Planctomycetaceae bacterium
TCTTAGCGCTGAGAGATCGGCAGGTAGTTGTTGGGCACCTGCAAGACGACGAGCGACATTGCGGCGCCGTACTCGTTCGAGAACTGCTGATCGGCCCAACTGCCGTCGGGTAATTGATCCTTCACCAGTTGATCGCGAATCATTGGGAACCAGCGCTCCCAATTGTCGCCGCCGGCTTGATACATCGCCTGCACGGCGTAGTAGTGGCCGTAGTAGTAATGCGGGTCGATGACGAAACCGCGCGGCGGATGCTGCTCAAGATATGAGAGGGACTTCGCGATCTCCGGTCCCTCGTAGACACCGGCGCTGTAGAGCGCGACGAGTCCCGCTGCCGATCTCGCAAACATGCTGGGGCTCTTGCGGACGAGCTGATAGCGGAAGCCGCCGTCTTCGTTTTGGCAGCGCTTCACATACTCGATGCACCGATCGACGGTGTCTTTCGGAACGTAGATGCCGCAGTTCCGTGCTGCTCGCAGCGCCATGATTTGGCAGACGGTCACGGAGACATCGGCCTCTTTCGGCTCCGGGTCGTAGCGCCATCCGCCTTCTTTGTTTTGGCTCGCGACGATCAGTCGCACGGCCTTGTCGAGCTTCTCGCGAATGTCTTTGCGGGACGACATGCCGTATGCCTCTGCGAGAAACAACGTCGCGAATCCGTGCCCGTACATCGGCCCGTGCGAGCGACTGTCGGCGGTTGAGATGAACCCACTTTGCCGGCTCGCAGCTAAGAGATAGTCGACGCAGCGCGAGGCGTTCTCGCCATACGGTCCGCGACCGGGAGTGCTGCCCGATGCGAGGAATGCCATTCCTCCGACAGCAACGACTCCGGCATCTCGTCCGTATCCGCGTCCTGCTCCGAAGCTGCCGTCGTCCAATTGTCGTTCAGACAAGAATCGCAATCCGCGATCAATCGCGCGCTGAGCATCGGCGGTGATCAGTCGAGTGCCGCTCGTCTCAGGACGGCGGGGAATCTTCGGCTCAGCATGAGCAACGCCAATGCACCCGAGCAAAAATGAGGTCAGCAGCAGACAGTCTCTCATGACCTCTCCAAGAAGTGGTTTTGTGGGCGATGATGCAGTCGTTTCGGTACGACGAGCGACGAGTTCACTTGAGTCCGAGGATCGTGAGTTCTGGCGCGAGTTTCGTGTGAGACGTTGTTGGAAACCATTGGGCTGCAATTCGACTTACATGGGCACATCCGCAGTTCGGCTTTGCAGGTGCGACTGCTGAAAGGCGGATTCCTACGGATGGCAAAGCCCGGCTGCGGATGAAGACAGTTCACTTCGATCGGTAACTCGCCCCTGCACGTCTGAAACTCGTCGGTCAAAGACAGAGCCTCGTTAGTCCGTCGTACAACGAGAATCGCTGCGTCGGGGCGAAATGGTGAGTCATCCGGAGCGAAGTTCAAAGGCTGCTGATTCAGCGAAAATGGTCGCTTTTGCCCGCGCGGGCAACTCCTAGAATCCCGCCGAAATGCGGCTGTTTGGCGTTCGTGGTGGGACGTCGCGGACCGCTCGAACCTCTTCGCTCAATGGACTCATGACTCAATCAACTCCGCGTCGCGCTCTTGTCAGCGTCAGTGATAAAACCGGTCTCGACACCTTCATCAAGGGGCTCGTGCAGCTCGGCTTCGAGATCATCTCGACCGGAGGCACTCGCAAGTTCCTCGAAAACGCCGGCATCCCGGTGATGGATATTTCTTCTTACACCGGCTTTCCCGAGATCATGGACGGCCGCGTCAAGACGCTGCATCCGAAAGTTCACGGAGCGATTCTCGGTCGTCCCGATCTTCCGGAAGATGCCGCCGCGATTCGCGAGCACGGGATCGTTCCCTTTGAGCTGATCGTCGTGAATCTCTACCCGTTCGAGCAGACGATCGCGAAGCCCGGTTGCTCCGTCGCTGATGCCATCGAGAACATCGACATTGGCGGCCCGAGTATGGTCCGCTCGTCCGCGAAGAATCATGCCTATGTCGGAATTGTTACCTCTGCGAGTCAGTACGACCGCGTGCTGTCCTCATTGCAGACGGGCAAGCTCAGTGCCGAGCTGCGTCGCGAGCTTGCTGCCGCTGCGTTCGAGATGACCGCCAATTACGACCGCGCGATTGCTGACTACATGCGGGGACTCGTTGCGAGTCCCGCTGAGCAAGCCGCTTTGCCCGAGACGCTCAACCTGCGTTTCAAGCAACGCAGCGGCCTCCGTTACGGAGAGAACCCGCATCAACGAGCGGCCTTTTATGTCGAACCGACTTTCGCCGGCAGTTCGCTTGCGGCGGCTGAGCAACTCAATGGCAAAGAACTGTCTTACAACAATCTGCTCGATCTCGATGCCGCGCTCGCGATCGTCCGCGACTTCTCGCAACCGGCCGCCGCAGTGCTCAAGCACAACAATCCCTGCGGCTGCGCGATCGGAGCAAATCTCGCCGAAGCATTCCGCAAGGCATACGACGGAGACCCCGTCAGTGCGTTCGGCTCGATCATCGGCTTCAACTGCGAGCTTGATCTCGCGACTGCTGAACTGCTCTGCGAACCCGGTCGCTTCGTCGAAGCGATCATCTGCCCGAGCTACTCGGCGGAAGCGTTTGAAGCGCTGACGACTCGGCCAAAGTGGAAGAATAATGTCAGGTTGCTAAAGCTACCGGGACTCAATGATGCCGGTGCGAGCATGCTCGAATACCGCCGCGTTTCGGGCGGTCTCTTAGTGCAAGACCGCGACGATCAACCGGATCCGCAATCCGAATGGAAAGTCGTCACGAAGCGTGCTCCGACGGATGCCGAACTGATCGACTTGAAGTTCGGATGGATCGTCTGCAAGCACGTCAAATCGAACGCCATCGTCTACGCGAAAGACGGAATGGTGACGGGCGTCGGTGCCGGTCAGATGAGCCGCCTCGATTCTGCTGAGATCGCCGCGAAGAAGTCGGGCGAACGAGCGGTCGGCGGGATCGTTGCTTCGGACGCCTTCTTCCCGTTCCGCGACGGCATCGACGCTGCGGCGAAAGCGGGTATCAAAGCCGTCATTCAGCCGGGCGGATCAGTGAAAGATCAAGAAGTGATCGACGCCGCAAACGAGCACGGAATGGCGATGATCTTCACCGGTCGGCGTCACTTTAAGCACTAAGGCATGCGGCGAATCGGGGCGTTGTTGGGCACTTAGGGGCACATCGGCGATTGGTTCTACAGCGCACCACGTAGCTGAAATCGTGAGATTTCAGGCATTTCAGCCGTCCGAAATCTGACGATTTCGGCTACGGAACCTCGAAGGTGCGCTGTCGAATTAGTTGTTGATGTGCCGGGTCGCTGTAGATCAGACGGCTACGTCCGAGCGCGACCCGCGCGGACTCGCAACCAACTGGAAGCACGGACGTAGGCGTCCATGCTACGACGTTGTGTCGACGTGCGGGCTGCCGGTCTCAACGGCCTTAACGACCGGAGTTGTCGGACTGGGCTTTGCGGTAGCTCCGCGCTTCGGAACTCCGATGCGATTGGCGAAGGGTTGCCGCGCTGCTCCGGCAGTGCCTCGATAGGCAGCAGTATCGACCGAAGTGGGAGCAAAGGCGCGCTGCACTCCGTAGAGCGCGGAACTCAGTGCGCCGCGTTCTGCGCGGATCTCTGATTCACTCGGCAACGTGCGTTCGAGATTCCCCGGCAAGAACGCAGTGGTGCGCGCATCCGATCCAGCAACAACCGATCGCAGCGCCAAGATGCGATGCTCGATCTGTCGGAGTCGCTCGGTGTGATTGAGAATGAGGTGCTGCACCTCTTGAGCTTCCGACTCAAGTCGCGCGATCTCTTCCGCGAACATTCGATAGTCGTCTGATGCCTGCATGATCTGCCCCAAAAGCCCGAACGGTGAAGAGATGCGCCGCCGCTCACGGCAACGCTGGCCCCGTATGGAAATCGCCTGCCCTGCGATTTCGGTGTGATCGCGACGTCTGCAACTGATACGCCGATCGAAGGAACGATCGGCAAAAACTCACAGTCAGTTCGTCATGAGATGTGTCGAGCCCAAAATTCGTTCTGACGATTGAGCTCACTTTGCGAATGATCGGACCGGCGTCAGTCGGACTGGGGGGAGCATGCCAATTGACGCGAACGCAAAGTCCTGCACTCAACAGCGACTTGTCGCGAGAGCCCGAAAACGAATCACAGTCATCCTGCCCTGATGAAGGATCGGCTTCACTCGCAACCAGAAAGCGGAACTCGCGGAGTCAGCGAGACCGCGCCGCGTTGAGGCATCGCGATTCTTGTGAATCGAATTTCAAAACCCTCACTTGCGGAGCGGGGCGGGAGTATGCGACCGGCCTGCCAATCCAACAATACGGCCTGCGGACTTTGCGGCACTCCGCTTGATCTGCGAGTGCTGATTCATGCGGCTCAGTAGTCGCTCTTCAGCCGCCGCATCGCACATACAACCGGCGGGGTTTTGACGCACGAGTGGTGCAGCGTTCGCCGCGCTCGGTGACGAGATTCTGCCGAACGATTGACGTCGATTCGCCACTCGAACGCATGCGCGCCCCTCGCACTGAATTCACAATGGCATCGCATGCTCGCTTCGACCGCTCTCGGTAAGACACTACGCTGCGGCCCGGCCTTTGAATTTAGGAGTCTTTCTCTATGCGTCCCGAAGCGTTGTTCGACCTCAGTCAGCTCACACTCAACTTCGATAAGCCGCTCTTCGACATTCATGAAATCCGCAAGATCAATCCGCAGCGGCATGAGATGGAGCAGCTCACCGGCATCGTTCATATCGACCGCGAAGCCAATGGATTGATTGGCTTCAAGGACGTGACCGACGACGAGTTTTGGATTCAAGGACATATGCCCGGCTTCCCGCTGATGCCGGGGGTCGTCATGTGCGAATGCGCGGCTCAGCTTGCAGGCTTCTATGCGCGTAAGTTTGAATTGCTCGCCGGTGACTTTCTCGGCTTCGGCGGCATGAACGAGGTGCGCTTCCGCTTGCCGGTCTTCCCGAAGCAGCGGCTCATCCTGATGGCGAAGGTCGTCGAGATCCGCGTCCGTCGCCGAGCGGAGTTTGCGTTTCAGGGTTACGTCGACGGCCGCATGGTGTTCACCGGCAACATGATCGGCGTGCCGATCAGCCGCGACACGAAGATTGATGGCTAAGGGCGGTATCAAGGCAGAGGCATCAGGACTACCAGTCTCAATAGCTGAGCAACTGAGCTAAGCAGGCAAGCCGCTTAGCTACTCGCTGAACCCGATCAAGACTTGAAGACCCACTAGTTAAGGCAAGCTGCTGCATTCATTGAGGGCTAAACGTGGCGATCCAGAGTGACGACCAGTTCGATGAGTTGGGTCCAGCAACTCGTCGCGCCCTGCCGCCGCCTTTTGGAAGCCGCAACGAAGCCTTGAAATGGGCAGAGAACGATGTGCTGCGAGCATTCGGAGAAAGAATGCATGTCGTTACCGATGACGGGCATGTCATTCACAGTCTTGAAACGGACCGCTACGAGATTCCGATACCCGACGATGTCCTTGCCGATATGAGGGACGCGACCTCGATTCATAATCATCCCGAAGAACGAGGTTTCTCGATCGAGGATATTGTCACTGGGCTTACTGCGGGTGAGTGGCAGTCGCGCGTCGTCACCCAGCAGTACCGCTACATCATGGAGTATCCAGTCCATCCGATCGAAATTGATGTTCTGGCTCACGACTTCTGGCTGACATGGCAGAAGTATGCGAACGTCTTGGTCCAGCATGTCGCTCAAGGTACGCTGAATCCGGATGAGGCTGAGTCCGTCGCATTACATGCCGCATGGCAGGAAGTCGCTGATCTGCATGGTCTCCTCTATCGCCGCGAGGTACGGAGCAAGTCATGAGTCGTTTCGATGGGGACATGCCGCACGGTCAATGTCTTTGGTGCCGTCACTTGAAGAACATTCCGGAGCGACGTTGCGCCGCGTACCCAGATGGAGTGCCTGCCGCCATTTGGTCGGGACAGCGAAAGCATGATCGTCCCGTTGAGGGTGATGGCGGCATTCAATACGAACCGAGAACCGCTCCCTTCGATGTCGCGGAACTCGGTATTTCCAGTCCCGCTCTTGTCCCTTCTTGACCGATTGCTTGCTCACAATGTCAGACAAACCACTCGTCCTCGGAAACCATACGCTTCAATCTCGGCTCATTGTCGGGACGGGCAAGTATGCGACGTTCGAACTCATGCAACAGTGCCTCGAAGCTAGCGGCTCAGAGGTAATAACTGTTGCAGTGCGGCGTGAGCGATTGATCGACTCAGCCGGTCGCAACATCCTCGATTACATCGACCTGAAGCGCTACACGATTTTGCCGAACACCGCCGGATGCTTTACGGCTGAAGATGCAGTGCGAGTCGCGCGGCTCGGTCGCGAGATCTTGCTGGGGCTCGAAAACCCCGGAGCGGACTGGGTCAAACTGGAAGTGCTCGGCGACAAGAAGACGCTACTGCCCGACCCCGTTGCGACGCTCGAAGCCACTGAGAAACTCGTTGCCGACGGCTTTCAAGTGCTGTGCTACACGACCGACGATCCCATCACTGCACGGCGCCTCAAGAACGCCGGCGCGACGTCGGTGATGCCTGCTGGCAGCCCGATCGGCAGCGGGCAAGGAGTTCTCAATCCGAACAACATCCGCATTTGTTTGGAGTACCTCAAAGAGAACGATCCGACTTACCCGGTCATCATCGATGCCGGAGTCGGTGCGGCGAGCGACGTTGCTGAAGCAATGGAACTGGGCTGCGACGGAGTGCTGCTCAACACCGCGATCGCGAGTGCTCGCGATCCGCTCACGATGTCGACCGCGATGAAGCTTGCATGTCAGGCGGGCCGTATGTCGTATCTCGCCGGACGCATTCCGAAGAAGCTGTATGCAACAGCTTCGAGTCCCGAAGCGGGCGTGATTAGCTAAGAGATCGTCGAAGAATTCGTAGCATGGACGCCTACGTCCGAGCTGCGTCGTTGTCGGACGTCGGCGTCCGACCTACGCAACGCGCATCGGGGCGTTATTCCTCGACGATTCCTAAGTCGTTGGCGCGAGTATTGGACGTTTAACCGCGACCCTCGGGGGAGCGCGTAGACGGCGTGAAAACCGCAGTTGAACGTCTCAACTCCGGCCGCGTGCTTTCAAGAAAAAGGGACCGCAGGGACGCGCTGCTTTCATTCGTAACCATTGCGCGTTCGTCTCACTTGCGACGGATTGCCGCTCTCTGAATCGCAACGGTCGCGACCGATCGTTCGCTCCACAAAGAAGACATCCTGCATGTTCGAGTCCTCTCTTTCTCTGCCGGTGCTGACTCTGGATGCCGTGCCTGAAGCTCCGCGCGAAGTGCGTCGGTTGCCGCGCTGGCTCAAGCGACCTCTGCCGAAGCCGGGCATGTTCTATACGAGTGCGGTCATTGATGACTTGCGCCTCGAAACCGTTTGCGAGAGCGCGAAGTGCCCCAATCGCACTGAGTGCTGGTCGCAGCAGACGGCGACTTTCATGATTCTCGGCAACGTCTGCACGCGGCCTTGCGGCTTCTGTTCGGTGCCGCGCGGCAAGACCGAGCAAGTGCAAGCCGACGAACCCGAACGACTCGCGGAAGCAACGAAGCGACTCGGGTTGAAGTACGTCGTCATCACGTCGGTCACTCGCGACGACTTGCCGGACGGCGGCGCAGAGCACTTCTATCGCTGTGTCGAAGTCGTGCGTGCTGAGACCGGAGCACAGATTGAAGTGCTGACTCCCGACTTTCTCGGCAACCGAGCGGCGATCAGTCGGGTGATCGAATCGCGTCCCGACGTCTTCAATCACAACACCGAAACGGTGCCGCGTCTCTATCACCGAGTTCGTCGCAATGCTGAGTATCAGCGCACTCTCAACTTGCTCGCGCAGATCAAAGAGGAAGCTCCCGAGATGCCGACGAAGAGCGGCCTCATGCTCGGTCTCGGCGAGACGCATGAGGAACTCTTTGAAGTGCTTGCCGACTTACGCTCTGTCGGTTGCGACATGCTGACGCTCGGCCAATACCTGCAACCGTCTCCCGAGCACTTGCCCGTCGAGCGTTACTTGCCGCCCGAAGAGTTCGACGAGATCGGCGAGCGTGCTCGACAACTCGGCTTCAGCATGGTCGCAAGCGGCCCGTTCGTGCGGTCGAGCTATCACGCAGGTGAAATGGCTGCCGAGCATGCTCACTCGTTTGAACTGACGTAATCGTCGCGGTCCCTTGAGCGGCATCGGGATCAATCAATAGGGTGAGACCGCCTCACTCGTCCGCGCAACTCAAGCTCTCTCTCAACAGGAAACCTCAATGCTGAAGCACACTCTGATTCACCCGAAGATCAACGAGATCCTCGGACGCTGCGGACACCACTCGAAGATCCTGATTGCTGACGGCAACTATCCGGCGTCATCAACGCTCGGACCGAATGCTGAGTTGATCTCGTTGAACCTCATGCCGGGCGTTGTGAATTGCACGCAGGTGCTCGAAGCGTTGCTCAGCGCGATCCCGATTGAAGCCGCGAACACAATGGGCATCCCGGCGGACGACCCGTATGCACTCGGCGGCGATCCTCCAATTTGGAACGAGTACCGATCGCTGTTTAAGAAGAACAAACTCAAGGTCGAGCTGAAGCCCATTCAGAAGTGGGAGTTCTACGACGCGGTTGCTTCGCGAGATCACGTGCTCACGATTCAAACTGCCGAGCAAGCGTTGTGGGCGAATCTGCTGCTGACTGTCGGCGTGCGGAAGGCTTAAGCCGGTCACGCGTTTGGGTGCCGATGCCGATAGGACGGATAGGACCTATGGGACGCATAGGACTAATAGGATCGTCGGCATGCTCTTATGAGTCCTATAGGTCCGGTCCTATTCGTCTAATGCGTCCGATTCGTCCTATCGCCGCAGTCGCAAAACTTCCCCGACGATAAACCCGCCTCTTCATCCCTCCTTCGGAACGTGCCTCATGAAACTGCATCTCGGGTTTTGGTCGAGCACTCTCAAGCGTGCTCTCGCGTTGTTGAGTTTGATCGGAGCAATGGGACTCGGAACGGTCGCATTGGCGGGGCCGCTTGATGAGATGGCGCTCGATCGCTGGGCCAAACTCCGTGAGGCCGAGCGGTATCAAATGCAGATCGCTGAGAAGTACTTCCGCGAGCAGAACTGGAAGGCGGCGCTGGGGGAGTATGAAAAATTCCTCACCCTCTATGAGATGAGCGAAGGCGCGTCGTTCGCGCAGCTCAAGTGGAGCCTCTGTCAGATTCATCTCAAGAAGCAGAACACTGCGATCAAGGACGGCTTCCAATCGGTCATCGACTATTGGCCCGAGTCGCCGGAAGCGGTGACGTCGGCCTATCTCATCGGTCGCACTTACAAAGACATCGGTGAGGTCAAGAAGGCGAAGAAGGCTTACGACGACGTCACGAAGAAGCACCCGACTCACTTCGCAGCGGCAATGGCGATGTCTGATGTAATCGATATTGCAGAAGTCGAAGGCAACGACCCGCTCCGCGTCGAAATGTGGAAGAAGCTGTCGTTCGACTTCGAACGCAAAGGGCAGTCTGCTCCGATCTGTGTGAAGGCAGCTCAGCAGTATGCGAGCTTCAGCTTCTATAAGGCCGACTTCGGCGAAGCGATCCGCGCGATCGAGTCGACTTACAAAGCCGAGCAACTGCCGTATCACGTTTGGTACTTCGCGCATCAGCCGATCTCGACGCTGACCGGTGACGAGAAGTCAAAAGTAAAGGGCGAGAAGCTCGCCGATCAGACGGCCGGTTACGTTCGCGAGAAGTGTTCGACCGACGTCTCGACTCCCGAAAAGAAAGCCGCCTCGCGCACGCAGTGGCTCTACATCGCCGACGTGCAAGCGGCGTCTCGTCGTCCCGAGAGAGTGCGCGAAGCCTATGACTCAATCCTCAAGCAGTTCGGTGCTGACGATGAGATTCTCGGTCGCTTCGCGAACTGGCTGAAGACGCAGAGCAAGTACGACGAAGCGCGCACCGAGTACGCGAAGTTCCAAAACAAGATCGAGGGCACGAATCAGATTGCCTACAGCTTCCGGCAAGAGCGAAAGGTCGAGCAGGCCGTGCAGGCGTATCAACGCAACGTTGCTGCCGACACCGAGAACGCTGCGAAGTGGCATGGCGAGATCGCTCAGACATACCGCGAAGCGAATAAATGGAACGAAGCCGTTGCGGTCTATCAGGAGCTCATCAAGTCCGACACAAAGAACGCGGACAAGTGGATGTGGCTGATGGGCATCACGCATCGCGATGCCGGCCAATACAAAGAAGCGATCGGAGTCATGCGGCAGTGCAACAACTTCCCGCAGAACTATCAGGAGATGGCTGCGTGCCATCGTCATCTGAAGCAGTTCAATGAAGCTGTGATTCTCTACGGGCAGATCGTCGCAGGCTCGCCCGCCGCCGCGCCCGGAGCACTCTTGCAGATCGGCTTCACGCACGAGCAATCGGGCGATAACGACAAAGCGATCTCGGCGTTTCAGCAAGTCTGCAAGAAGTTCCCGACGGACAGTCATGCCAGTCAGGCTCATGCGCACTTGCAGACGAAGTACAAACTCAACGTGACGCTCGGCGGCGCGAAGGACGAGAAGTAGATCGTTCGAGTCCGGCTCGATTCTGCGATGCGCGGAGATGGGGTCGGGGCTACGAAATCTCGAAATTGGCGGGGCGCAGACTCTGTTTGCGAAGGAAGCCGTTCATCCCGCCAATTTCCAAATTTCGTAGACCCGACCCCTGCGTTTTAACGGCGAGCCGATGATGACCGCTTTCCGCGCGGCAGCTTCTGACAGGCGGGGCAATAGAACGTCGAGCGTTGCGATTGCACGATTCGCAGGATGTCAGAATTGTGACAGCTCGGGCAGCGCTCGCCTTCTCGGTCATAGACGCGATGAGCGTTCTGATAGCCGCCGACCTTATTGAGAGCGTTGCGGTACGTGCCGTCGCTCAGCGTCGAGCCTTCGTGCTTGATCGCATCTTCGAGCACGAGCTTTGTGTTCTCTGCGAGTTGCTCGATCTGCGGTCGCTTCAACGTGCGAGCTGATTGCAGCGGCGAGATGCCCGAGAGATGCAGAATCTCGCTCGCATAGAGATTGCCGATGCCGGCCACTCGCTTCTGATTGAGCAGCGCGACTTTGATGGGGCTCGACGTCCCGGCGCAGAACTCGATCCAGTCGTCGATCGTCATTTCGAGCGCGTCGCGTCCGAGTACTTCGCAGCCCATCAATCGCGCGAGTGCTTCGGCGCTCAGTAACCGAATGGTGCCGAGCCCGCGTCGGTCCCAAAAGAAAACGGATCGCGGCTCTTTCTTGTCCGCGAACTCCCACTCGACGCGCAGGTGATCGGGATCAGGCGGATCTTGAACGAGCATCAGTCCTGTCATGCGCGGTTCAATGACGAAGGCTTCGCCGGAAGACAGCACGAGCACCACTCGCTTAGCCCGCCGTCGGACTTCCGAGACGGTCAAACCGGCAACTCGTTTTGCGATCGTCGGTAGAGACGGCTCAATGGTCATCGGCTTGCAGTCGCACGGGCACGCGCGAAACGCGAGCAGCTTGCGTCCCTGCATATGCGGTCGAATGCCGCGCACCATCGTCTCAACTTCCGGCAACTCAGGCATGAGATTTCTTTCTGATGATCACGAGTCCGACAGCACTCAATCGTTCTTCGTCGCTAACGAGCAGCCTAAAGCCGCGATGCTGCATCGAGTTAGCATGAATCGCTCGGACATCCAGTTGCTGAAGTCGCTGTCGAACAACAGCATGCGGCAAAGAAAGCTGCATTCCTGAGCGAGATTCCTGATGGCAGACGACTACGAATTCGACGTATTTCTGAGCTATAGCCGCAAGCCGCCGGTGCTGGATTGGGTGCGAAATCACTTCGAACCCGAGCTGAAGCAATGGCTTGCCTCCCATGCCGCGTATGAGCCGAAAGTCTTTGTGGATTGGGAAATGGAGACGGGAGTGCGATGGCCGGAGAAACTGCGGACGGCGCTCGCAAAGTCGCGATGCATGATTGCCGTTTGGGATCCTCAGTATTTTCGCTCCGACTGGTGTCGAGCTGAGTGGCATGTCATGCGGCAGCGCGAGCAGTTGCTCGGACTCGGGTCAGGAGCGGCGAAAGGCTTGATCTACCCGATCGTCTTTTCTGACGGCGAACACTTCCCGCCCGAAGCTCAATGGACTCAGCACAATCGCTTTCACGATTGGAACTGTCCTTATCCCGTCTACAAGGAGTCGGTGAAGTATTTAGACTTCGTCGAAAAGATGAAGGCGGTCTCTGAGGAACTCTGCTCGTGGTTTGTGAATACACCGCCATGGGATTCGAGTTGGCCGCAGTTGCAGTTTCCCGAATCATGTCCCGTATTAACCCGCACTCAGAAACCGAGCATCCAATGAGTCGCGAACTCGGCTTAATTACCACTTTCTACTCGTACAAAGGCGGAGTTGGCCGGAGTTTTATACTCGCCAACATTGCCGCCACTTTGGCCGACTGGGGGCATCGTGTCTTGTGCGTCGACTGGGATCTCGAAGCACCCGGCTTGCACAAGTACTTTGATAAGTGGCTCGCCCCAGAATCCGCGTCGACTCCGGGCATTGTCGAATTGGTACAGCAGCATGCCGACAGAAAGGCTCCGAATTGGCGAGACTGTGTTTGCAAAGTGACACTAAAACGCGAACTGCCGCCGCAACGATCCAATGGGAGTAACTCTCCGGTCGAACCGAAATACAAATCTAGCGAACTATCATTGATCCGCGCCGGCATTACCGATGACTCATACGCGCGGCGGGTGCAGCAACTGGATTGGACGAAGCTCTACGAAGAGCATTTCTTCGGCGAATATGTCGAGCAATTACGCGAAGAATGGCAGCAAGAATTCGACTTCATCTTTCTAGATAGTCGCACAGGCATCACCGACATCGGCGGCATCTGCACAATTCAATTCCCGGACGTATTAGCAACCGTCTTTGTTCCCAATCATCAAAGCGTTGACGGTGCATTCGACGTTGCCCGGAAGGTAATCAAGCAGCGAAGTGAATCGCCCTACGGACGCGCCCGTCCGATCGTACTGCCAATTCTGTCGCGATTGTCGATGAGAGAGGAGTATCAACTTGCAAACTCATGGATTAGCCGTCTCTCGCCGTTGGTCGCTGAGTTCTACGGCGACTGGGTCAATCAAAATGTCGCGCCCGAAGAATTACTTCGAATGCTTTACGTGCCCCATTTCTCTTATTGGAACTTCGATGAGAGGCTTCCTGTTATTGAGGAATCGCGCCAAGACGCCGAAAGCGTGAATTACTTCTTTCACACACTGGCTGCGTTGATCGGAAATCGTTTTTCGCAGACGGACCTGCTTGTGCGAATGCGGGATCAACTAGTTCAGACTCAATCCAGTCTTCGGTTGGTGCCAGAGGCTTCGCCCAAGCAATATGCGAATTCCCAGAGATCATTGCCTCGTGTTCATATTGTTCACCTCCCGTGGGAGATCGACACCCCAAAACTCCTCAGGAGTGTCTTGGTGATGCAAGGGTTTGAAGTTTCCATTACCGGCGACTTTGTTAGTAAAGATGAACGTAATTTTCTAAGCGGAGATTGGACTGGCTGGCACGGAGCAATGTGGCTTGACGCACTGAAATCGGCAGACGTTTTTGCGATAGTCATCGAGGGCGACTGGACTGAAGAAGCATTGGATTCATTTTATCGAGAGTTCAGGGTTCTGGGTAAATCGACAATTTTCTGCGCAGTTTCGGAACGGGTGATTAATCATATTCGCTACAAAATCGAGTATGCGTATGACTACAGGCTGTGGTGGTTGCGTGATTTTCGCATTTTTTACATCGCAGAGGAATTGCCGCAGATTGTCGAGGCAATTCGTTATTGCGTGGAACAAAATGAGACTTCGAGGTTGGCGTCGCGTTGCAATTGATTGCCTAGTCATATTGGGAAATGACAGTTCGGTGGGAGCATTATGGGAAGTTAAAACTGTGGCATGAAGTTGGAGTCAGAGATGGCAATTGGTCTCTCTCGTTGGTTGGGAATTCTGTCACTCTCGGGATTAGCAGCATGAAACGCTCTCTCTTCTTAGTTCTTGTTTTGGCGATGTTGAGCACTGCTCGAGAAACTCGGGCTCAGGAAAAGGTGAATTTCAGTCGGGATGTGTTTCCGATCCTTTCGGACAATTGCTTTGCATGTCACGGCAACGACACCAAGAAGATCAAG
>CAZNMS010000207.1:0-14180 GCA_964573505.1 uncultured Planctomycetaceae bacterium
AAACATGTGTGACCGCCAGCAATCCCTAATTCTCCGCCTCCCGCCCCGTGAACGGTTACACTCGGGTCAGCGTGTCGGCGATGCAGAAGTGGCACGAAGAGAAACTAAGGCAATCCTTCGCCATCCGCCGCCGAGCCGTGACCATCGCCCACCGCCGCGCAACCAAAAGCGACAACAAGACTTAAAAGTTTCATCAGGCCACACTCCGCCCCTCGCCAGACAAATCGCGATTGCGGTTCGCGATCAATTGTTGTGAGCGAGTTTCTGATGGCAGCTCGAATTGCCGTCAGTCGGGAAGCTTGAGCCAGTCGAGCAGCGGCAGGCCGTGCTGGCGGATGGAGGCCTCATCATGAACGCCATCGGCATAGAGCACTTGCCTCGTCTTCAAGTCCCACAACGCCGAGGCCGAGCCTTGTTCCCACTCCTCGCGCGAGTGCTCCTCGAACAACCACTCCCAGTGCTCGGGATTCGGAATAAACAGCAGGAGTGACTCAAGACGAGTCGGCAATCCATTCGGACGCCACCGTGAACTCGGATGTTTACCGAGAAGAAAGGGCAACATGTAGAGCCGCTGAAAACGTCGAGAAGTCCAATTTGATATCTGTGCGCTCAGTCTCGACATCGGGATGACTGTAAAGGGGGCGACCAAATCATACGGAGCTAGCCAGTCGGCAATGCTTTGGGCGCTTTGTCGCAACGAAATGTGCATAGGACCGACCAAGTCGATGGAATCGAGTGTAATTTTGACTCTATTCAGCCCCAGTGCTGGATGACTTTCCGCCAATTGCGCGGCGATCGCCTCTTGTGCGAGATGTGATTGCATGATCGCTGTTATGGCGACGCGTCTTCGGTTGCTGCCATCACTGAGAGCATTCTTGATTGCGATGAAGTGAGGGCGGTTCCTTTCTAAGTCATCCGGATGCATGTGGTCGAAACCTCGTGACAGGTCAAAGGCTCGCGCGAAAACCAGTTCGGCATCCACATCGCGATTGAGGTCACGATTTAGAGCGCGATCGAGATTCAGGTTTGGCGCAGTTTCGCGACTCACAAGCAGACGGACGTCGCCCGGCAAACGACGGTAGATCGAGTGGAGAATTGCCGCTCTGGAAGAAACGAACGCTGCGAGTTTCGCTGCGCTAACACCTCTCAAGCCGAGCCGAATGACTTGCGGAACAGGTGTGTTTTCGGGCTTCCAGAATTGCAGACAGTTGAACTGCCCGAACAACCAATGCGGCACGGGCTCGGTCCACTGTTCATTCCAGCGATTCCAGAAATCCAAAAGGTCGGTATCAGACGGCTGCGTCTTGGTAGGTTCCGAGCGATCAGCCCTTAACCGGGGCATTGCAGCGCCACGTAAGTCGATCCATACCCAACTGCCCGCTCCGGGCAAGATTGCCAGTCGATTCAAGATCGTCATTAGTTTGCAGTCGCGGTCGTCCTTCTTTGGGACGAAGCCCGGCACGATGCGCACGCCGTTCACGAGGCACTGGTAGCGATTCATCGGCTCGGGAAGCTGTGACTCAGAGTAGTTGCCCAGCAGTAGACGCGGCTTGCCCGATGGCAAGTACTCGGACAAAGCTGCCCAATCGGCGGGTTTGAAGTAGGTGGTGCCAGTCGGTTGCGATTCGGGATGCGAGGCAATCAATCGGATGCGTGTGCCCGTGCCTTCGATGCCGGTGGGTGTTGAGTACTCGTCGATCCACTCGCAAACGCGCCAGTCGGTCTGTTCGATCTCGGGGATGTGATGGCCCCATTCCTCAGCCTTCGCTCGCAGTTTCTCGCGATCGAGTGGCACCAAGACGCGGTGATGAAACTCACCGTTGATCTCGACGACATCCCGCTTCGATGAATCCGACAGCGTCACCGGATACAGCGGCCAAACGATGAACCGTCCGATCTCGAACGCCGCATCGAGCAACTGTTCCAGCGGTTTCAATTGCTTCCGTTGCCGTTCCAACTTGGCATTGTCTTCCGAACGAAGGTCGCGTTCATAGAACTCCTTTCGCAAGCGGTTCTTGAATAGCTCAGCGTCCCATTCGGGGAGAATGAATCTCTCTTTCAACCAGACAGTGACTGCCGTGCCGGGTTGTTGGGTTTCTCGCGATTGATCCGGATAGAAGGCGAGCAAGCCGTGAGGACCGTGGATCTCGGCGCGGAATGGGAAGCGCGCAGACTCTTGCAGCACAGCGTCAGTGGGCGGGGCTTCCTGTCCGGGGACAACTCCCAGCGGCCGTGTGTGAATTATTACTTCGTCGGCCAGCATGAAGACTGAGAGGAAGCCGATCCCGAATTGGGAGATCGCGGTGCAAAGAATGCCGTTGAGACGCATCAACCTTTGCTCGGCGCGGAAGTCGTCAGACTTGTAGTAACTCTTACCGATCTCCGTCAGAAACCGACGCATCGTCCCGACAGTCATCCCCACTCCGTTGTCTCGCACGCGGATGAAGGAACATCCCTTGCGACCGTCGCTCAGCGTCTTATGCTCGTCGAAGCCCCAGGTGACTTCGACTCCGGGGACTTCGTCTTCCTCCCACGGTTGATGAGGCTGGCGCTGCCTCTCAGTACTGCCCGACCTTCTCAGTTGAGCGGCCAACTTGTTGCGTTGGTCGCGGAGATGCACTGCATCCAAAGCGTTCTGCACCAACTCGCGCAAGGCGAGTTCTGGGCCGCCATACAAACTCTCGCCCATTAGTAGTTCGACAACCGCGTCACGATCCAAGCGGAACTCCATGTCGTGATAGAGATAGCCGCCTTCACGCTGCTTGATCTCGACGCGCGCCCGCGACGGCAGACGTAGTGCCGGAAGGTCGTTGTGCTGAGCATCGAGTCGGGCCGTGTGGACCTTATCGATCTCGGCGTTCATCCAACCCACGATCTGATGCAGAGCCTTTTCGACGATCGGACTGGGAGATTTCTGACAGGTGTAGAGCAGCGTCTGCTGGTCGGAGTCTGCGTTCCACTGAGGTCGCTCGCGAATGGCAAGATGCTTCTGCCATTCGGTCTTGCTGCGCGGGTCCGTGATGCCGCTGTGCTCGAAAAGGATTTTGGGAGTCCGCGATTTGTCGCAGTCCATGACATCTGCCAATCGCAACAACCAACCGATCCAAGTCCAATGGATCGTGCCCAGAGTTCCCCCCATCGACTCAGCGTGAACTGGGCTTACTCCCAATTGCCCCAACTGACGCGGCAGCCAGCCAATGTCCTGATTGTGACTCACGGCCACTCGGACAATGCGGTCGGCTAGCGAAAAGGTTTCCAAAGCCTCGTCCAACAGTTTGTCGGACTGAGCCAACAGGCGCAGCCAGTCGGCGATGCGACAGTGTCCAGTCAACGCATCGTCCCGAGCATGCGACGCGCGAATGAAGTCCGCGCGAATGACTCCCAGCCGCATGCGATCCGCTTTGGAGTGAGGGTCTTTTCGAATCGTCGACCAATGCGGATGGCCGTCGCGATGAGCACGCCACGCATGAGCCCGCTCGTCACTCGGCGGAGCGACTGGCAGAGCCAACTCACTCGCGATGCCGACGTCGAACTCGTCGGCTTCATCCAAGAGTGCCAACTCTTGGGCCTCTAACACCATGCCGAGGTCATGAATGAAGGCGGCCCAAATCGCCATCGCACAATCGCCGGCCCCGAGTTGTTGAATGCTCTCTGCTCCGCCCGCCAACGCTTCCATGAAGCTGAGCACGTTCCACAAGTGGACGGTGTCGTGCAGCGTGAACTGAGGCAGGAAGCGATTGACCTGCTTGCTGATCGTGCCTGCATTCTCCATCAGCCGCTGAGTGGCATTGCAAAGGTTCTTGAGATCGGTGTCTGTCGAGCCTTGAGCAAGCGACTCCAGTCGATGGAAGAATTGTGACTCAGAGTGCTTACTGACGAGCGGAGCTTGTTGAGCGGCCATAGGTGTCGGGAGCCAACGGCTGAGAGAGGCGGCGAAGAATCGTGAACGTCAAATGGCTGTCGCAACTTATCAGTCATCCAACGGTTTCGGGACACTATCGCAGACTCAGCGGGTGAAAATGTCGCCATCGGCTTTGCGGCGGGGGCTCATTGGCCGTTGTGTATGTAAGACTCACTTAGAGATGGACCTGCGCAGACGCCGCTAATTCCCCGAGATATGGAAACGCTCTCTGGCTTCGGCAGCCTCAGCAGCGAGTTGACTCCGTCTGCGAATTTCATGATCAGAGTCGGTTATCAGACCTTGAACATCGCAGAGATCTTGGGACGCTACGGCAAGCAGCCTGTGCAATTCAAATTACTACTTCCAGTTCCCTCGCTGCACCCCGGCCATGTCCACAATTGGAAGTTCATCAATGACGTGAAGAGCCAACTCAAGCGCGCGACTTCGATACAAGCCAATGGCGAGCCGCTTCAAGATCTCCGAACTGAAGCAGAGCCCGAGATCGTGCGAGTGCCCAATCATGACGTGTCGCTGGCGTTTGATCGACTCGTGCAACACTCGCAGCAAGGGCGAGTGGCATCGTTAGTGATGGCGTCGTTCGGCCCTAAACCGATGTCTGTCGCCATGTGCCTGTTGGGAATGGCCCGTCGAGAGATTCCCGAACTGGATACCGAAATTGGCGACACGCAGCCCCGAATCTATTCACCGACCTACTCAACTGGCTCACGAGAAGTCACGGCCTACTGCGTGAAGCTGAATGGTAGGAATCTTTACTCGCTGTATTTTTCTGCCATCCAGCAGTCTGACGTTAATTCGTGCTTGTTGTCGGCATCCCGGCCAGCAAACGTCTGACCGCTTCAGCCTTCTCAGCATCGGTCAACGGCAGCGTGAAGATGCCCGCCACAACGGCGGCGAAGTCGAGACGTGCCGACGACGCCCCCACACTCGGAGCGATCGGAACTTCGGCAGCCAAAGTGAGCACCGAACGAACCCTAGGCGACTCGGTCGGAGCAAGAGGAGCAATCGACTTCGCTCCCACCTTGTGAGTCCGTCGCGGAGATGACCTGACCGTTCTTTGCGATCGAACTCCGTCAAGCTGGCTCGGTGACTGGCGAAAGAGCCCTGTTTTGCAGAGCCTGCATGCCACTCGCTGCGGGACTCATAGTCCTTTGGTTCTGGGTTCGAATCCCAGCAGCCCCAGTTCTCGTTCGTGGTCAGGTCTCGTCGTAAGTCCTTACTGTTGGGTGAAAAGGAGTGAGAATTCAGACACTCGGCAGCCTGACGCGAAGCAACTGATGACTCCTGAGATCCGGTGAGTTGCACCGAATCGAGTCCAACTTCAGGTGCAACTCAAATCGCGTCGCTCGCGGCTGCCGGTCCATTGCCGGGGTTGACGACGACTGGTGTTGTCAATCCGGGCACCTCATTTGTGTCGTCGCACCGAGTCACTCCCGAGCAACTCAGTTGGGGTCGCTCCATGAGCTTTCCATTTACAGCCGAGGTCGTGTCAGTCGGCACGGCGACTGGCTCAATGCTCAAGGTAGAGCCGCGTGTCTTGCCAGTACGTTGTGAATTCAGGTTGGTCAGGAGCAACGCTTACTCGCGCAACTTGCCGTTACTCAGCAATGAGGCTCCGGATTGTAATTCACATTACATCAACTAAGTGCAATGACGCGCTTCACCGACGGCTGAGGGAACTAAGACTGGCCTGAAGGAACTGCCGGTTGTTGGGGACGTTCGGCGGTTCCTTGCCGCTACTGAATCCCGGCTTTCTTGAGCTTGCTGTAAAAAGTACTACGCGGCATGCCGAGAAGGCGGGCGGCGTCGGCTTTGTTGCCGTTGCAGTCGTCGAGAGCTTGCCGCAGCGTCACTGCTTCGTCGGCTTCAAGTTGCGGCTTGCTCGTCGCGGTTCGGCGGACTGCAGCAAGGACGCTCGTCGGCACTCGCAGCACTTTTTCGGGCGGCACGTCGCTCTGCAAACCGGGCATCGTGTCGCGCGTACCGAGCGACGTTGTCTGCCCGTTGCGAACATTGAGCGGCAGTTCTTTGAGCGTGATCTTCGAGCCCTCACACATCACGACCGCTCGCTCGATGACGTTCTCCAATTCGCGAATGTTGCCCGGCCATGAGTAGCTCAGCAGCGCATCCATTGCTTCGCCGTCGATGCTGCTGACCGACTTGCTCGCCTTCTGCGATGCCGACTTGAGGAAGTGCAGCGCCAGTTCGAAGACGTCGTCCTTTCGCTCCTGCAATGTCGGCAACGTCACGTTCACAACATTGAGGCGGTAGTAGAGGTCTTCGCGGAAACGACCGGCGGCAATGAGCTTCGGCAAGTTCTGATGAGTGGCTGTAATCAATCTCACATCGACTGTGACCGTGCGCATTCCGCCAACGGGCTCGAACGAACGCGACTGCAAGACGCGCAGCAGCTTGATCTGCGTCTCGAGCGTGATGTCTCCAATTTCGTCGAGAAACAACGTGCCGCCGTTCGCCATCTCGAAGCGACCGACGCGGTTTTGATGGGCTCCGGTAAAGGCACCTTTGACGTGACCGAAGAGTTCGCTTTCAAGCAAGCTCGGAGTCAGCGCCGCGCAGTGGACTCGCACAAGCGGTCCAGCACGTCGCGGCGAGTTGTCGTGAATTGCTTGAGCGAGCAACTCTTTGCCCGTGCCACTCGCTCCTTGAATGAGGACCGTCGATTCAGTCGCCGCCACTTTGCGAACGGTCTCGAGCACTTCGCGAATCGCCGGGCTATTTCCTTTGATCATCTCGCGCCGCAGTTCAAGCGGTTCTGTCGTCGACTCCGGTTCGACACGCTGCGTGAGTTCGGCCTGCATGATCGCGATCTGCCGCTTCTGCTCGTCGATCTTCGTCGCTTTCAATTGCAGTTCGTCATTGAGTCGCGAGAAGTCTTGATGCAGCTTCACCGACCGCAATGCGACTGCCGTAAATTGGCCGAGCGTATTCAAGAACGTGAGGTCTTCGGCGGTATAGCCACTGCCGTTGAGCTTGCGGCCTAAGAGGATCAAGCCTTCGGTTTCATCGTCGGATTCGAGCGAGTGCAGCATCTCGACGCGAAACTGGCGGAGACTGCGAACGATCTCGGGTTCAGTGTCGATGCTCGGGCTGCTGATGCCGCTGATAGCCGAATCATTCTTGAGAGTAGCCAGCACGTCGTCGGGAACAGTCAGCCGTTCCGGCAATCCCATTCCGCCGTCAATGACGAGCAGCTGAAAGCTGCCGCGTCCGCCTTCTCGCAGATACAGCGCGGCAAAGCGGGCGGTCAGAACGTCTCGGCACGAGGCAAGCATTCTCTGCCCGAGCGAGTTGCGATCAGCGATTCGGTCGAGCGAGCGATTCACGCGCTGCAGAGCTTTATCGAGCTGATACTTCTCTCGGTAAAAGCGTCGGTCGATCATTTGCTGCACTCGATCGCGGCTCCATGAGAGCACGACAACAGAGAACGTCAGCAGCACGCCGACCGACAGCACTTGCTGAAACTGACCGGGAACGGCACCGGCAACATTGAGGTTGATGGCCGAGTACGCGACGAGCGCCACACAGATGCCGTAGCCGACGGTCAATCCCTGCGTCGCTGCTTGATAGAGCATGCCTTTGCTGACGAGTTCGTCGACGAGCATCAGCTTGAAGCGTGAGATGCCGATCGAATACGCGAGCATGAACGACAAGCTCGCTAAGAACATCGGCAGACGAGCACTCCCGAGCGCGAAGCCGGTGCGATCGAAGAGCGCCAAATACAGCGTATATGTAATAGGGATTGCAGCAAAGAGCCCCGCTCGGAACATCCATTTGACTTGCTGCTTCTCAATGGTCGTCGTTGCTGAGAAGTAGTCATTGGCAAGAGTCAGCAGCATCACGAAGAAGCACGCGGTCGCGAAAACGAGGTATCCGTAGATCGTGTTGCGCAACAGCGCGAGGCTCATCTGCACCCACTCGATCGTCGTCGCGCTCATCACGGGAGTTGTGAGCAAGCGACCGAACGCACTCAGCAGCAGCATGACTCCCGTTGTGACAAGCGGCACCGAGTAGATGACGGTCAGAGTCTTCTTCGGATACTTCGTCATCAGTTCGAGCTGACGCGGGTAGCTCAAGAAGAAGTGCAAAGAGACCGCCGGGACAAGCACCGCTGAAACCAAAAACGGAGTCGTCAGCAGCAGGCTTCCGCCGAGCACCCACCAATGGAAGCCGCCAATGAAGGCGCCCATCGTGACCGCGCACATGACAAAGAAGAGCCGTGCGACCCGATCGAAGGGGCGATGCCAAACGGCCAATGCGCCGATCGCAAAGATGGCCATTTGCAGCGCGAGCCACACAAACGAAAGCAGCACTTCGCCGAGCGGCAGCGACTTCACGAGCAACCGCGTGCGCAGCGTCGCCTTCTGAGAGGGCCGATAGAACTCGACGCGAACGAAGCGCCCGCCATCGTCGGTCTCGACGAGCGCCGGCAAGAGTTCGCCCGAGTCGACCGTCATCTCGCCGCGAGTGGCCAATCGACCGCCGGAATCAATCGGCGCGTTGCGCAGTGCCTGCAACGAGTAAGCAAAGTCGAGAAAGGATCTCACCGGCTTATCGCGAACCGCGACCAGAAAGTCTCCGGGTTGCGGCGCCGGGCCTTCGGCATCGAGATCAACAACGGCGCGAATCAGCATGCCGTTGACGCCGATGCGTTCTCCGTGATCGGACAGCAGTCCTCGAAGGCGCAAGTCGGGAGTCGTACCGACGTAACCGAGCACGATGACGCAATAGATCACGACCGCGATGCCGAGCACCGCGACGAAGACTCGTGAGCGACTATTGAGATCATGCGACATCGGGGAGTCTCGGTAAGGGCAACATCCGAGTTGCCGTAGCATGGGCTTCTTGCCCATGCCGTATTCTCTTTCTCAAACAAACGCGAAGGCCAATCGAAGCGGCACGGGACTGAATCCCTTGCTCGTCGAACATGCTTCTAGTCCGTGCTGAACGGCAACCGTCAAACGATTGGGAACATCCAAAAGACCGCACGGACTGGAAGTCCATGCTACTCCGACAAGCTCAACGGAGCGCTGCCCGTCGCAACCGACGGGCGATGACAACCACTCGCAGCGACGACGTGCAGCTACGGACGTTGTCCGAATTCGACCGTCACATTGGTGCGAATGCCGCCGCGCGGAGTGAACTCAGCCACAAGCTTCATCCAGCGCGGCTGAGTGATCGCAACGAGGTCGTCCAGAATTTGATTCGTGACGCTCTCGTAGAACGCGCCGTGATTGCGGAACTGCTGCAAGTAGAGCTTGAGCGACTTGAGTTCGTAGCAAACTCGGTCAGGGATATACGTCAGCGTCAAGACGCCGAAGTCGGGCTGACCGGTCTTCGGGCACATTGATGTGAACTCGGGGCAGATCGTTTCAATGAGGTAGTTCCGCTGAGGGAACGGATTGTCGAAGGTCTCAAGAGTGTCGCGCGAGATGACGGCCATGATGCTTTAGGAATGGGGATGAAAAGTTGAAGCGTCATAGCGCCGAAACGGATCGGCGCATTGGTTTCGGCGCTTGTCGGCGCGCCGGCAGAAGGATTCGAGAGTTTGATCAGCGCCGAGATTTGCGCGGATTCGGATTCAGATTGCAATGAATCAGCATGAAGAGTCTTGATGTCGCGCCGACTTTTTCGGCGCCGACTAGTTTGGCACAGTCACTGCATATGACTCCCTGCGACCCAACCTGGCCCTTGAGAATCCAGCGGCGGTTAGAATTCACCCTGCTCCCGACATTCTAAGGCGGAATGACCCAGCCTCCTTAGGAGTCGACCCAAAACGTCGGGAGCTGCAGCGACCTTCTCAAGGGCCTCTTTTAACTTGAGCGCATCTCAGATGCGATTTAATGACGCCGCCCGACTCGTTGAGTCGGGCGGCGTTTTTGTTTTGATGCCCGATCGAATTGCAGCAGACGGGCTCTCCACTGACCCCGCGTCAGTGGCAGCAGCGACTGGCAACCTATACGGCTCGCGGTCTGAATTGAGGCCAGTTCGTTTGGGTGTGACCGGCACTCCGGCGCTGAATTGGAGTCGTCTCCGTCCGGCTCGCCCGAACGGAAGCAACGACAGCTCCGCTACCACTGCGAGCGAGTAGCGGGTCAGTCGTTAGTCACGACGGGACAAGCTCGCCGGAGACCGCGCTGGAATGCCGGTTACACCCAATTCAATCACGCTCAAAACATCTCCGCGAACTTCCAACTCCAACAGAATCCATCAAACTGAGAATTGGCCGCTTTAGTTGGTGCGTATGGGCCGACGATGCTGCGCCGCTCAGTTCTCGAAGATCAACAACCGCGAGCAAGGACGCTGTTGCCGTTCCCTCGAACTCTGATGAGTTCGGCTACGGGGATCGCGACATCGTCGCGCCAACGACAGGGAGGTCGCTGCATGAATTCGTCGTCGCGCCGTGAGGGCATTGTTGCCGTCTGCTTCTTTTTGTCGGGCTTTGCAGGACTGCTTTACGAGACCGTTTGGTTTCGACAGTTCGCTGCTGTCTTCGGGACATCCGAAGCCGCGATGGGTGCCGTGCTCGCCGGGTATATGGCGGGACTAGCGGTCGGTGCCGCGAGCGTCGCGCGCTGGGGACGACGGATTACTCGGCCCGTGCTCGCTTATGGAGTGCTTGAACTCGGAGTCGCCGTCGGAGCGTTGCTGATCCCGTTCGGCTTGCAGGCAGCGGGACTCATTCGAGTTTGGCTGTGCGGCTCGCAGCCGATCCCGCCCAATGCCGGCGGCTTGCTTGAAGTGGCGTTGAACTCCGGTCTGACCTTTCTGCTGATGCTGCTGCCCACTGCGTGTATGGGGGCCACTCTTCCGCTGCTTGCAGGTCAAGACGCTCAGAACAATGTCGGCAGAGTTGCTCGGCTCTACGGACTCAACACCTGCGGCGCGGTCTTCGGCACTTTGACGACGGCGTTTGTTTGTCTGCCGGCGCTCGGCCTCTCGGTCACGGTGCTCGTCGGAGTCGGCGTCAACGTGCTTGTCTTCGCGCTCGCAGCGCTATCGTCGTTGCAGCCTCAACGTGCTGACTCTGCATCGTGCGAAGTTAATGGTGAGAAAGATCACCGCGCGATCGACGACTCATCGAACGTCGTCACATCGCCGCGAAGCTCGAACCGTCTCGCGCTGTTCGTCGCGACTTCGAGCGTGATTGCTTTCGCTTACGAGATCGCATGGACGCGCCTGCTTTCGCATGTGCTCGGCGGCAGCGTCTTTGCCTTTGCGACGATGCTCTCGGCGTTCTTGATCGGGATTACGGCCGGCAGTTTGTGGGTCAGTCGAGCATTGCGCAGCGGGCATGCGGTGCCGCGTCTGCTCGTTGCAGCGCAGTGTCTCGCGGCCGTCGGGACGGCGGTTGCGTTTGCTGTGAGCGGCTTCTTGCCACTGGTCGGCCATTGGCTCGATACGACTTCGATTTGGGGCGGCGGCATCTTGAGCATGCTCGTCTTACTTCCGTCCGCGCTCGGCATCGGCATGACATTGCCGCTTGCGGTTGAGTGGCACGGAGCAAGCTCAACGGGCACGGGCCGCTTGTTTGCTGCAAGTACTCTCGGAGCGATTGTCGGCGCTTTGCTTGCCGGGCATGTCTTGCTGCCGCTGCTCGGCTTCAGGGGACTCTTCGGCTGCGGCATTGCGATCAACTTGCTCTTAGCAGTGATCGTCGTGCGGTCTCAGCGCAACCCGCTTGCTCCGTCATTGAAGAGAGAGCGCGATTGGCGCCCGCTGATCGGCGTTGCTGTCTGCGTGCTGTGCGTCGCGTTTGCGAACATCGAATCGGTGCTGCGTTCGTCGCCGTTGCTGAAGGAGCCATTAGCCGGACGCACGATCTTTTCGGCAGTCGGTTCATCATCGACGGTCGCGCTCATCGAACATTCGGGTGAGTTCCGTCTCGCGACGAATGGCTTGCCCGAATCCGTCATTGCTCCGCGCGGAGCGGTCGCGGGAGCAGAAGCCGGTTTGCGCTGGCTGACGGCGTTGCCAGTCCTCGCGCGACCGCAAGCGAAGTCGGTGCTCATCGTCGGATTGGGCGGAGGCGGCGCTGTCTCGGGAGTGCCCGCGTCCGTTGATGAGATTCATGCGATCGAGCTTGAACCGCAGGTCGTTGCCGCGATTCGCACGGTCGCAACGCAGCGGCAGCACGACCCACTGAGCGACTCGCGATTGAAGGTCATTCACAACGACGCGCGCGCCGCGCTCGCTCTCACTCAGAAGCGTTACGACATCATCGTGTCGCAGCCTTCGCATCCATGGACCGCCGGCGCGTCTCACATCTACACGCGCGAGTTTCTGCAACTGGCGCGAGCGCGACTGACGGACGACGGCGTCTTCTTGCAATGGATGGATGCGAGCTTCATCGACGAGTCGTTGATGAAGACGATCGGAGCAACGCTGCTCGACTCGTTCGAGCACACGCGGCTTTATCAACCGCATGCCGGCACGTTGTTGTTCTTAGCTTCGCGGCAGCCACTTGAGATCGAGCAGCAACTACTCGCAACCGGGCAGCCATTGCGAAGTCAGCCGCAGCAGTTTGGATGGCTCGGCATCAACGACGTCGCGGATGTCGCTGCAACGCTCAGTCTTGATCATGCCGGCCTCATGCAGTTCTGCGCCGGAGCACCGATCAACACCGACAATCGCAATGTGCTTGCCGTCCGCTCGTTGACGCCGCGCATGCGAACGAGTGACGAACGCACTTCTCACTGGGAAGCTGATGCGTTCGCGGCCTTCGATCCACTGATTGAGCGCACGCAAAGCCGTTCGCTGCTGACTCAGCTTGACCTTGATGGAGCGGCCGTTGTTCGACGACTCGCGCGCACGCGGTTCTTTGATCGAGCCGAACGAGTTGCCGACAGCTTGCCGAATCCGGTCGACCAATCGAAAGCACGCGGCATGCTCGCACTCGCGAAGGGCGAGTCGCATGCGGCGCAGCAGCACTTTGTCGATGTGTTGTTGGCCCGCCGGTCGGATCGCACGGCTCGCTTCAAGCTGATGGAACCAATGTTACAGCTTGCTGGCAGTCCGACCGCTCCGCGCGAGTTCGTGCAACTCGTCTCTGCTTCGAGCAGCGTTGAACTGGCAGTCGTCGAAGCCGCGAAGAAGTATCAGCAGCGAGACTATCGCGGCCTGCAATCGCTCGACGGCCAATTGTCGCTCGCGACTCCGAACGACGCGTGCTTCGCGCAAGCGTTGCTGTTTCGAGGACTCTGGCGCTCGAAGGTGAAGAGTGCTCCGAACAAAGAAGAGTTGTCGTTCGAAGCGATCAACTTTGCCGATCGAGCACTCGCCATTGAGCCGTCGATGTTTGGCGCACTCGTTCGCTTGTGGGCCGCTCAGAACGGCAATGCCGCCGGGCACTATGTCGAGTCCGCCGCATTCATCGTCGACCTTCTCGGACGACAACCCGGAGCAATGTCAGCAAACAACGCAGCGCAACTCGCGAAGCAAGTGCTCGCCGAACTGCAGCGACTCGAAAGCGACTCGCACATCAGCCGAGACCGACTCGCTGAAGTCCGCCGCCTCTACGAAGAGGTCGCTGCAAAAGCAGAAAACGCGCCGAAGCAATAGGGCTGCCGCTGCAACTGCGTCAGAAGTCTCTGCCCCAGTCGAATTGGCGGGGCACGCTCTCCACTGCCCCTGCGTCAGTGGAAGCAACGACTGATTTGCTAACGAACTCGAAATCAGAGTCCATGCGAAGCGGCCGAAGGGCGTCGTTTACTGAAGTCAGGGGGGCTCGAACGATCTTAAGCAACAACTTCCCGGTTTCGGCAATCGGTCAGAAGCTACCGTTTGGAAGTTGCGCAAAGTCTTGTCTTTGCCCTGAAGGGGCATCGCATTTCAGCCTAGGGCAAGCTCGCGATAGCGAGCGCCGCCCTAGGAAAACAGGCAATTCATGTCGTGCCCTGTAGGGGCACCGCAATGTGTCGAAACCTTCCGGTGCCCCTTCAGTTGCTCGGCTCGGCATTGCGATCCTGTGTGAGTTGGGAACTCGGGCGCCGCTTCTTGGAGTGCGGTGATTCATCACCGCTTTCCATTTCGGCGGAGCCGTCTTCAACGCCATTCAATCCGGCGTCGAATGGCTCTTCCCATTCTTTCTGCCAAAGAAAAGGCGGCTTCGCCGCAATCCAAAACGGCGATGAATCGCCGTACTCCAAAAGATGCCCCTTCGGGGCGAAAAACAATGAGTTCCCGAAGAGTTTTTCGGCTCGTTGTCGCGACCCTGTGTGAGAAGGGAACTCACCTCTGCTTT
>CAZNMS010000208.1:0-14179 GCA_964573505.1 uncultured Planctomycetaceae bacterium
TCGACGGACTACAAGTCCGTCGTACCACTGTTCCTCACCCATTGTGCCGGCCCGCTCGGTGAGGAACTCCTGAGGGGATGATGAAAGAGACGTGCAGGACGGGACTTGCGAATCTCGTCGTGATGTTACGGTGTGACAAGCGAGCGTAGGTGATTGGTGAGCCGGCGCGTTCGAAGAACTCAGGCAGAGAGAGACAACTTCCGCATGCGCTGATCTCGCTCGCGCCGGCCCGCCAAATTCCGGCTCGCATGCTTACGCCCCTACGCGACTCGCGTTCGCTCAATGCGACGATGCCGTCGGTCGAGTTGTGTTCGAAGTTTTGAACACTCGCGCTTGGCGCTGTTGAAGCCGCTTAACGCCGCACTGCATGAGCGTGCGAGCGGACGGCGTTTCTCATCGCCCTGCCGAGATTCAGGGAACAGCAAGTCGCTCGACGACTTCAGATTGCGAGCCTTTTGTCGGCGAGTCTGCTCGCCATTGGCTGTCCGCTGAGTTCGGATGGTGCCGGTCGTCCGCTTGTGCGGGCTCGATCTGACTGACTGCGTGAAGTTGTCGAGTCAGCGCTATCAACCGGCTCGTCGCGGAATACAGACTGCCCCGCCGCGCGGCTTTACTGGCAACTCTTTGCGCCATCCGCTTTCGATCGCGCTTGAGAAGATTTCCTCACCGGGCGGACCGGCACAATGGGTGAGGAACACCGGTACGACGGACTTGCAGTCCGTCGAACGTCGAGAGAAGCGACGGGCTGCAATCCGTCGTGCGTCGAGAGATGCGACGGACTGCAAGTCCGTCGTACCCAAAAGACTGATGTGTTCCTCAGGAGATCGGCGTTTCGGTCGTTTCACTCTTCGCAGTGAGAGTGACGGGCTCGCGCCTTATTGAATTCAACTTGCTCTCATTGATTGACCCGACATGCAACGCTTCAACTTGCTCGACTGGCTCAGTGGCAAATTCGTTCGATCAACGACTGCTCGAAAGCCCGCGCGGCGCCGTCTGAAACTGACTCGCAGCGAGTCGCTTGAAAGTCGACTGGTGCTCGCTGCTCCGACGCTGGCCGCATTGCCGAACGTGACGCTGCTCGCCGGCTCGCCGCTGCTCGTCTCGCTCGATGGCTTCGATGCCGACGGGCAGAACATCACTTACTCGGTGCAGAGTTCGAGCGCGAATGTTGGAACGACCGTGCTGCGTACGAATCGCAGTTTGAACGTCGACGTCACATCGTTCGGCACGCTGAAGTTCGATTTGCTGGAAGACTACGCCTATCGCGCGATCGAGCATGTAACAACTCTTGCAGAGAGCGGCTTCTATGCCGGCTCGCTGTTTCACAAGGTGCTCAACGGGAACATCTTCTCGGGCGATCCGACGGGGAATCCGCCGGGCACGGGCGGCTCGTCACTCGGCCCCTTCGACGATCAATTCAGTCTCGATCTGCAGCACAACCGCGCGGGTTTGCTGTCTGCGACGAAGCTCATTGAAGGCATCGACGATCAAAGCGACTCGCAGTTCTTCGTGACCGGGAGTGCTCAACGCAACTTCGATTTCGACAACAGCATCTTCGGCGTGCTCGTTGAAGGTGAGTCCGTCCGGCAAGCCATCGCCGCCGTTCCGACGACGAGCAATCGCCCCGACACCGACGTCGTTGTGAGCGATATCTCGGTCGTGACCGATCACGAGAACGGAGTCGTGCTGTTGAAGGCGGCCAATGGAGTGAACAGCGGCACGTTCACGATCACTGTCACCGCGACGGACTCCGGCGGCGCGTCGACGCAGCAAACGTTTCAAGTGACCGTGCAAGCGGACGGTGCTGCGAACTCGTCGCCGTTCCTCGCGGACTTGCCTGCGATTCGCACGCTCAAGAACACCGCGACAACGTTTCAACTCACAGCACTCGATGCCGAAGGCGATGCGTCTGCGTTCCTCGATCAGCATCGACTGCAAGACAACGGTGCCCCCGTGCCAGTGACCGCTCCGGCGAATCTCGCATACTCAGTCGGACAAACGACGGGACTCGTGACCGTTACTCCGTCCAACAATTTGACGGGCACTGCGAAGATCTCCGTCGCAACGGGACTCTTTATCTCGGCGCTCGACTATCAAGTGGTGCCGATCGAGATCGTTGATACGGCCAGCCCGCTCGTGATCAGCGCCGCAAACGCGCCTTCCGGTCCGCAGAACGACGACGGCCGCGCGGACACATTCGAGATCAAGAAGAACGGCACAAAGATCGAGATCCGCATCAATGGCGTGCTCAGTGCGCAGTCAGAATCGGTCGCGGTCTCGCAACTGACGATCAATGGTTCGAGCGATGACGACACCGTGATCGTCGATCTCAGCGCCGGTAATCCGATTCCGAGCGGCGGTCTCTCCGTCGTCGGCGGAACGAACTCGACCGGCGGCGATTCACTGCAACTCAGCAACGGAACGACGACAAGCAGCACTCACACATTCTCGAGTGCGACGGACGGCAACATCGCGTTCGACTTAAACGTCATCACGCTGACCGGAGTTGAGTCCGTGCGCGACGCGCTGACGGTGACAACTCGCACCATCAATCTGCCGAGCACCGACGATGTGCTGACTCTCGGTGATGACGGCACGCCGGCGAATCAGTTGTCGAAGTTGTCGTCAACGAGCACGACGCCGACGGTGACGTTTCGCGATCCGTCGGGGGCGCTGACTCTCAATCTCGGTAGTGGCAACGACATTCTCGTTGTGAATCCGCTCGATACTGGAGCAAAGGCCGTCTCTGTTTCAGGCGGTGCCGGCAATGACTCGATCACCGGCGGCACGCTCAATGACTCGCTCATGGGCGATGCCGGGAACGACACCATTTCGGGCGCAGGCGGCGACGACACCATTCTCGGCGGCACGGAGAACGATCGTTTGCTCGGCGGATCGGGTGCGGATCTTGTGCAGGGCAATGACGGCAATGACTTCGTTGACGGCGGCGGCACGAGCGGCGATTCGGTCGGCGGCAACCTCGGCAACGACACTGTGTCGGGCGGAGCGGGCGACAACGTGCTCTTTGAAGGCGGCGAGACCGCAACGATCACGCTCACCAACACAACGATCAGCGGGCTCGGCACGGATGTCTTTAGCAACGTGATTGCCTACGTGATCAACGGCAGCGACGCCGCAAACTTGATCGACCTCACGGGGATGACGATCAGCACCACTGTCTATGGCGGTGCGGGCAACGACACGATTTTGGGCGGTTCGGCGCTCGACGCGATTCTCGGAATGGACGGCAACGATGTGCTCGTCGGCAATGGGGGCAACGACAATCTGACGGGCGGAGCGGGCAGCGACTCGCTCGACGGCGGAGACGGGAACGATCGTTTGAATGGTCTCGGGGGTAGTAACGATTCCATGCGGGGCGGACTCGGCGACGATACGTTCAACGGCGGTCTCGGCACGGACATCATCCTTGAATCAGCGGACGTGAACTTCGTCCTGACGCCGACGCGACTCACGGGCTTAGGGACGGATCGCATCGTCGATCCCGAAGCCGTGCGACTCACGGGGGGTAACGGAAATAACATCCTCGACGCGCGCGCGGCTATACCTCAGCCGCAGTGACGCTCGATGGCGGAGCCGGCAACGACAGTCTCTTCGGGACAGCGTTCGCAGATAGCCTCGTTGGCGGCACGGGCAACGACACAATCGACGGCGGCGACGGCAATGACACTCTCGAAGGCGGAGCCGGCGCGGAATCGTTGATTGGAAGCATAGGCAACGATCGAATGCTCGGACAAGAGGACTCGAACGACAAACTCTTAGGCGGAGCGGGCAATGACACTCTCGACGGCGGCACCGGCGAGGACTTGATCATCGAGTCGGTCAGCGGCGTTTCGTTGCTGACAAACACTTCGCTGACCGGCAATGGCACCGATGTTCTGCTCGCCGTCGAGCAAGCATCGCTGACCGGTAGCAGCGGAGCGGACACGATTGATGCAAGCGGATTCACGGTCGCAACAGCGCTTGCAACGCTCGATGGCGGCGCGGGCAACGACTCGTTGCGCGGCACCGCCGGGTCAGACTTAATCAACGGCGGCGACGGCCACGACACGCTGCGCGGCGGAGCGGGCAACGACACACTCGACGGCGGCGCGGGCAACGACGGCTTCTCGGGAGCTGCCGGCAACGACTTCATCAACGCGGGCGACGGCGACGACACCGGCTTCGGCGGCACGGGCAACGACACTCTCTTAGGCTCGACCGGCAACGACATCCTCTACGGAGGCGCCGGCGTTGACAGTCTGCGAGGTCACGCAGGCACTGACACGCTCGCCGGAGGCAGTGGCACCGGAGCGCAGCAAGGCGATGTCGTGATCGACGCTGCCACTGACATCAACGAGTTCTTCGTGCTGAGCCCGATCCCAACATGGGCCGATGAGGTTTGAGCACTCGAGGTCCACTGACGCTGCCAGCACTCAATGGCACTCCATTGCGCCCGCATCGAATGGCATGAGAGAGTCGTGCCGAAAATGGGCGAGGTTCATTTCGGGCTCGCGTTGGGTCGCAGAGCCGCGCCCGTTAGGAAGCGGAGTTTTGGCTATTCCGTAGCGGATTCCGCTTCCTGACGGGCGCGGCTCTGCAACCGCACCGTGAACCATGCCCGAAAATGCTTGTCGCCGGAGCGTGCTTTTGCGGCGCGAATGCTGACACTCTGCGATCGGCTGCTGACGTGCCGAAGCTGCGATCACATCGTCGTCATTGGAGGAGTTCTTACATGCTGCGTCGACTTGCTCTGTGTTTGTGCCTGCTGAGTTATTCGGTGATGTCGGCCGCGCCGGCTGCTGCTCAAGCGAAGCCGAATATCTTGTGGCTGATCGCCGAAGACTTCGGGCAGCATCTGAGTTGCTACGGCACCAAAGAAGTTGCGACGCCGAATCTTGATGCGTTCGCAGCGAACGGCATGCGTTTCACGCGGTACTTCACGACGGCGCCGGTTTGTTCGCCGAGCCGCAGCGCGATGATGACGGGTATGTATCAGACGACGATTGGCGCTCATCAACATCGCACGGCCGACAAAGACAAGCAGCAGTTGCCGAGCGGCGTCAAAGTCGTGAACGATTGGTTGCGAGAAGCCGGCTACTTCACTGCCAACGTGCGCGAGTTTCCCGACTCGGTGAATGTGAAAGGCTCCGGCAAGACCGATTGGAATTTCAAATACACCGGCAAAGCGTTCGACTCGGCGAACTGGAGCGATCTCAAGCAGCATCAGCCGTTCTACGCGCAGGTCAACTTTCAAGAGACGCACCGCACGTTTCATGCGCCGCCGCATGCTGATCCGCAGAAGGTCGAGATCCCGCCTTACTACCCCGAGCATCCGATCGTGCGACAAGACTGGGCGGAGTATCTCGACGCCGCGACGGAACTGGATCGCAAGATTGGCCGCATCCTGAAGCAGCTTGATGCCGACGGGCTCTCGGACAACACGATTATCGTCTTCGTCGGCGACAACGGTCAGGCGCACGTTCGCGCGAAGCAGTTCTGTTACGACAGTGGCTTGCTCGTGCCGCTCATCGTTTCATGGCCGGCGGCATTGAAGCCGTCGGCGGACTTCAAGCGCGGCTCAGTGAGCGATCGGCTGCTGCTATCGCTCGACGTCACAGCGCAAACGCTGTCATGGGCGGGAGTGACTCAGCCGCCCGCAATGCACGGGCAGCCGTTCTTCGGTCCGAATGCGGCGACTCCGCGAGACATCGTCTTCGGCGCGCGAGACCGCTGCGATCAAACGAACTTCCGCTTCCGCACCGCTCGGGATGCGCGCTATCGCTACATCCGCAACTTCACTCCCGACCGACCGATGCTGCTGAGGAACGATTACAAGATCACTCAATACCCCGTTTGGAATCTGATGAAGCAGCTCGCAACCGAGAACAAGCTGACTCATCCAGCGCAGCTTTTTATCACCGCTCCGACGATGCCAATCGAAGAGCTTTACGACACTGCCGCCGATCCTCATGAGACGGTGAATTTGGCAACGTCGAAGCAGGCCGAGCACGTCGCTGCGCTCACTCGCCTACGGGCCGCGACAGTGAAATGGATCGCCGACTCGAACGATCAAGGTCGCGACGACGACTACAGCGTCGACTGGGAATGGGCCAATGGGCAGCCGGAGCCGAAAGCGAAGAGCAAGAAGAAGTAAGCCGCAGGCGAAACTTCATGGAGTGCTCCGGCTCGACGGAGCCCTCCGACTCAGCGGCGCGTGATTCGTCAGTCGTTGCGACCGTCGCCGTCACAGCAGAGTTAATGGTTGTTGGACGCGACCATTCTTAAAGGCGAATGACACGAAGATTGGGGACGGAAAGATCTCCGGCACGGCGTCGTTCTTGACGGGGTCGCGGAGAGATTGGTTGAAATTAGTGCCGCTCAGTCGGAGGGCTCCGTCGAGCCGGAGCACTCCAAGAATCGCGTTCGCGATGAACTCTCGCGCGAGTTCTGCGACCGCTGCTCGTCACCGGTAGTACAAGAACTCTTTGCTGTTGAAGATCGCGTGCGCGAGTTGCTGCCATGCGATCTCATCTTTGAGCACTTCGGCTGCGGACGGGGCCGCCGAGAAATCTTTCAGAGCAGCAAGCCATCGCGCGGTCTCGGCGTCGCGCGGCTGACGACCGAAGGCGCGGGTCAGCATGCCTTGCACGCGCGCGGCCGATGTCTCGTCCGGTTGCTTCACAAGTTGAGTGGCCCAGTGCTTCGACATCGCGACGACGAGCGGATCGTTCAACAGCACGAGCGCTTGAGCGGGCACGTTCGTCACATCGCGGCGGCCCGTCGGCAGCTTGAGGTCCGGCAGGTTGAAGCTGACTAAGAACTTCGGCGGCTCCATGATCGACATTTGCAGGTACAGCGAACGTCGGCCATTGCCATCAAGCGGTCCCGAGAACAGTCGCTTCGAACCGTCTTCAGCACTCCGATGCGGCAAGATCGGCCGGCCATACAAACTCGGATCGAGACGTCCTGAGACCGCAAGCAGCGCATCGCGCAACGCCTCTGCTTCCAGTCGTCGCGTCGGATAATGCGAGAGCAAGCGGTTCAGCGGATCTCGCTCTTTTGCAGCTTCACTCACGATGCTTGATTGACGGAACGTTTCACTGAGAACGAGCCGACGAATGAGCGTCTTCGTTGACCACTGCTCGCGAATGAATTGGCGCGCGAGCCAATCGAGCAACTCGGGATGCGACGGCTGACTGCCGAGACGACCGAAGTCGTCGGGAGTCGCGACCAATCCGGTACCGAAGACCCACTGCCAAACTCGATTCACATAAACGCGCGCCGTCAGCGGATGCTCGGGATCCAGCAGTGAGTCCGCGATCTCCATTCGCCCGCTGCCGCTGCTGTTCGAGACCGAGTTGCGGTCGGCAAACATCGAGAGGAACGCCGGACTCAACGGACGACCGAGCACATCAACGTTGCCTCGCACGTTGAAGAGATAGACCGCGCGCTGCGTCTCGCGCTCGTCCATGCTGTTGACGGTGCGCGGGAAGCTGATGCGAGCTTCAACCGCGCGGTACTCAGCAAGCAGATCAGCAAGCTTGCTGCCGGCGGCGGCTTGATTGGGCAGCAGCTTCTTTTGCACGAGCCAATCAACGATCGCTCGATCGCCGGTAATAATTCTGTCATCGCACCAGCGCGCGACTGCTTGCCGCAGCCAGTCGTCGATGACATCTCGCACGTCGTCATTCGATGTCGGGGCCGGCCGATCAAAGAGCTTCGCGCAGGCGTCGAGTTCGTCTTGCGGAGTGCCGCCGCCATTGTGCGAAACCACTCCGGTGATGCTCAGCCAACTGCGTTTGTCGTAGCCGAAGTCATTGTTCTTGAGGCCCGGAGCGATCCCCGTGCGCGGGGGAAAGTTCGGGTTGAGGTTGCACGTCGCGTACTCAACGGTGACTTGCTGCACTCCGTTAATCAGCGCGGCATCGCCGAACGATCGCCATTGAGGCTCGACCTGATTGAGGAAGCCGACGGTCTCGTTCTGAAAGGCATGATCGTCTTGCACGAGATGCCCGCTGAACTCGCCGCCCGCGACGTTCAAGCTGTAGTGACTGCCCGCGAGCAAATGCTGCGGCGGCATTCGCAGTGCGCCGGGTAATTTTGATGACAGAGCGTGCGAATGCAGTCCCTGCGGCAAGAGTCGGGCAATGACCGTCTCGCCTTCGAGCGCGATGAGCGGCGTTGCATCGGCGACAACTCCGTGAGCGAAGCCGTCTCCTTCAAGCACGATGCCGGGCTGCGCACTGAATTGAACGTTGCTCTCAGCGAACGTCGCGAGCGGTTTGAAAGCGGCATTCGCTTTCTGTCGCTGCTCGCGAGCGGTTCTCCATTCCGCTTGCAGTTCGCCCCATGCAACGGTTGCGTCGGCTTCGCGCTGAGCAAGTTTCGTCAGCGGATAAGCAACCTCTTGCAGCGCCGGCTTCGCTTTCGAGAGATCTCCGAGTGCTGCTTTCAACGCCTCGCGACTCACCGGCGCGTTGCGCCAGATCGCTCCGATCTCAGCCCGAATCGCAGACCGCAGTTCTTTGAGTCGGGCGATTTCGTTCGCATGCTTGCTCGGCGCATCAGCCACTCGCGACGTCCAGCGCGGGGTCGAGAAGACAGCGGCGAGCGCGTAGTAGTCTTGCTGCGAGACGGCTTCGAGTTTGTGATCGTGACATCGAGCGCAGGCAACGGTCGTCGCCAGAAACGCCTTCGAGAATGCGTCGATCTTGTTGTTGATCATCTCCTGATGGATGCCATTAAACATGAGGCTGCTGCCGTGCCGGTGCTCGCCCATGTGAAAGAACATCGGAGCAATGATGTTCTCCGCCGTCTGCGTTTCGGGATGCACGCGCGGCGCGGGCAAGAGGTCTCCGGCAATCTGCTCGCGAAGCATGCGATCAAAGCCAATGTCGTCATTGAAGGCGCGAATCAAGTAGTCGCGATACTCGTGCGAGCCCTTTGCCGGATTGTCCCACTCGTAGCCGTACGTGTCGGTGTAGCGCACGACGTCCATCCAATGCCGCGCAAAGCGCTCGCCGAAGTGAGGGCTCTTGAGCAGACGCTCGACGTAGTCTTCGAGCGACTCTGCTGCCGCTGCCGAGAAGTGAGTCGGCGGCAGACCGGTCAGCACGAATGCCAATCGGCGTCTCAAAGTGGCATCGTCAGCACGCGACGCAGGCTCGAGCTTTGCCTCTGTGAGCCGCGCATGAATGAAGCGATCAATCGGCGCGCGCGACCACTCTGCATTATTCGTTACAGGAGGCTCACCGACGCGCATCGGCTTGAGGCACCACCAATTAAGCCGCTTCTTGAATTCGGCATCCCATTCGTCTGCGGTCGCGATCTCTGCGGCTTGCGGAGACATCAAGCGCGGGTCGACGGCACCGCGTTTGACCCACTCCGTGAGCACCACAATCTCAGCGACGGGCAGTCGCTTGCCGGGCGGCATCTTCAGATCGACTTCAACGTGACTGATGGCCTTGATGAGCAAGCTCGCTTCGGGCTTACCGGGAACGACCGCCGGACCGCTCTTGCCGCCTTTCGTCCAACCGGACTTCGAATCCAGTGCGAGCCCGCCTTCGATCGCTTGCCCGTGCGCATGACATTCGAAGCAGCGCGCTTTCAGAATCGGCTCGACCTTCTCCGTGAAGAACTCGTCAGCCAGCGCGAGTTGCGCGCTCAGCATGAGACTCAGCAATAAAAGGGGAATCATCGACTTCGTCATTCGGCATCTCCTTGAGACCGAAACCGTAGCGATGACTCAAGAGCGAGCACACAGTTCGAGCGGAGAAGACCATTGTCGGTCGCCCGGCGGAGTCGCTATCTGTGATGGCTCGGATAGCAAGCAGCGAAATTCAATCAGGACCAATCATGGCGACGGCTACAGCACTGATGACGACCGAAGAAATGCTGTCGCTCCCCGAGAACGACGCATTTGATCGCGAGTTGATTCGCGGTGAATTGAGGGAGCGACCGATGACTGTGCGAAACAAAGTCCATTCGCGGTTACTGGTGAATGTTGCCTATCAACTCAAAGCATGGCAGCGGCGGGTCGATGATCGGGCCGGAATCGTGCTCGGTGGCGAAGTAGGAGCGATTCTCGCGCGCGATCCCGATTCGACAGTCGGCATCGATGTCGCGTACTTCGATCGCAATGTCGTCTTGAGTGAGAGCGGCGAAACAACCTTAGTCGCCGGTGCGCCGATCTTTGCGATTGAGATCATGTCGCCTTCAGATCGCATTGAAGACATCGACGAAAAGTTGGCGGAGTATCTCGCTCATGGCGTGCAGCTCGTTTGGGTGATTAGCCCGAAGTTCCGCACGGTCACGGTCTATCGCCCCGGTAGCGAGCCGGAACTCTTCAATGTCCGCGAGACGATCAGCGCTGCTCCCGAACTTCCCGGCTTCGAATGTCCGGTCGCGGAACTCTTTGAGTAGCGACGCGCTGATGCAGATAGAGGCAAGCCGAGCGACCTGACGATTGAGCCTTAACGGCACGACGATTCGAGTTCTTATCGCGTCGACGAACGGATGCTGGATTGGCACTGAGACAGCCTTAAAGTGCGGCTCCCCGCCATTCTCTGCCAGTTGATCCTGCCTCTCGATGTAACGCGAATTACCGCCATGTTTTCCCGCCGTGCTGCGTTCAACACCAGTCGTGATCGACGCCGTCGACTGCTCGCGATTCAGAGCGTGAGTCGAGTTGCGGAAGTCGTTGCCGATAACAGCACTCATATCGAAACGCCCCCCGCAGTTGTCTCATTCGAGCCGGCCTATGCCCGAGTTCGCGAGTACCTCAAAGGCTCATCGCCGCGCACATGGCTGTTCGTCGGAGATAGTCTCGGCTTCGCGCCGCAAATGGTTCGTCGCAGTTACGTCGAGTACTTCAGCGACGTGCTGCGAACGCGACTCAATCGAGCGGCGGACGCGATCGTCGACATCACGATTCAAGATTCGTCGATGCTGAAACTGCGCGATCAAATGACGTCGCGGCTGAATCGCTTTCGTCCCGACGTCGTCTTTTGCATGCCCGGTTTGCAGGACTGCGCGACTGCTGTTGCCGGGCGAGAGTCGTTCGAAAAAGCGTTGCACGAGATCGCCACTCGAACTGAAGAGCACGGCTGTTTGTTGATCGCTGCGACGCCGCCCATGTTGCTTGCGGCGGAGCGTGATGAGTTCTCTGACTTGCCGGCTTACGTCGAGATCATCCGTGAGGTCGCTCAAGCACGCGGCCTCTTACTGGTCGACCATTGGAAGTATTGGACCCTCGCGCGAGAGTCGCGGGATGTTGATGAGTGGGTCGACGTTTCTTGCACGCGTCTGCTGCATGAAGGTCATCGCCGCGCGTCGCAATTGCTGCTGAGGACTCTCGGCATTGCCGTCTCAAACAAGCGAGCCCCGCGTTAATGCCGAGTCGCTTTGCGAGCGGCCTCTTCAATGTGCCGACATCAATTGCGGGCTGAGCTACTGCCCGACTTCGATGCCGTTTTGCAGTTCCAGAAAGCCAATTGGCATTTCGTCGAAGACCGCGCTAGTCGCGAGTTGCTTCACGTAGAACCGCGACGTCCGGCCGGAAATCAGAATGGCTCCATTAACGAGCGACACATCGAGATTTCGAATCGCACCATTGGTACGGCGGACAATGCAACTGCGAATGAGATCGACGAGGTCGGGATTCTCCCCGCCTCCATTGTTTCTAGCGTTCATATTCAACCTCCTTGCTCGCAGTTCGACGCACCGAGGCATCATGCTCGGCAACCCTCACATCGACTGCTGATTCACCGCTTGAGAATGTGATAGCTCGTCATCGATTGGCCCGATTGCGATGACATCTCGCAAACGCACTTCCCGAATCGGCAGGCTTTCTGAGGCTTACGCAAAGCACGTTCTGAAAGCGGGCGGGACGATAGCCACTGAGTTCGGGACCTCAAAACGAAAACCCAAAAGCAGTGCCGGTGCGTCTCGATACGCTCGTTCGATTCTCTGTTGAGCCCATCAGCGATCAGTCTGCTTCGCGAAGAACACCGCCATTCGCAGCGCCGGTTGTCGCTTGTGGGTCAATCGCAGGACGCTTCAACTCCGCATCGCGTCATCGAGAGGAACACATCCGTTTTGGGGTACGACGGACTTGCAGTCCGTCGCTTCTCACGACGTTCGACGGACTACAAGTCCGTCGTACCAGTGTTCCTCGCCCATTGTGCCGGCCCGCCCGGTGAGGAACTTATCTCAATCTCATTCTCGCTGACTCACTCGTAGCTTCCTCGGAGACCTCTCATGTCGATCACACTTTCGCGTCGCGAGGCGCTCGCAATGGCTGCGGCAGCAGTCTTACCGCTCGGTGCTCAGGCTGCGGATGAGCAGACTCGAACGCCGCGCCGCGGATGGCGCATCGGAGTCTCGACGTACTCCTTCTGGCACTTCAAAGGCGAGCCCGTGCCGATTGAAAGCTGCCTCGAACAAGCCGCCGAAATGGGCTTCGACGGCGTCGAGATTTTGCATGTCCATATGGAGCAAGCCGCGAAGGCAAAGGGCGGACAAGTGGAGCTCGGCTACTTGCGCCGCATCAAGCAGCGAGCATTCGCACTCGGACTCGACCTGATGGGCTTCTCGACGCATCAAGGCTTCGTCAGTCCGTCGGAAGAAAAGCGTCGCGCCAACATTCGACACACTGAGCAGTGTCTTGAACTGGCTTATGAACTCGGCATCCCGACCATTCGCGTCAACACCGGGCGCTGGGGGACTTCGAAGAGCTTCGACGAATTGATGGCGAACAAAGGCATCGAACCGCGATTAGACGGCTTCACCGACGATCAAGGCTTTGAGTGGGTCATCGACAGCTTTCAGAAGTTGCTGCCGAAGGCCGAGCGTTACGGAGTGGTGATGGGCCTCGAAAATCATTGGGGACTCGGACGCGATGCGGCGGGAGTTCTGCGAGTCGTCGACGCGCTGAAATCTCCATGGCTGAAGGTGACATTGGACACCGGCAACTTCCTCGAAAACTCCTACGAGCAAATGGCCGCGATCGCGCCTCACGCAGTGCTCGTTCAAGCGAAGACATACCCCGGCGGCGGCGAGTGGTATTCGCTCGACATCGACTATCACAAAGTGGCCGAGATCCTGAGGAAGGCCGGCTATCGCGGCTACATCTCGTTGGAGATGGAAGGCAAAGCCGATCCGGCGACCGCAGTTCCCGAAAGCTTGAAGCTGCTGCGCGGCGCATTGGGATGATGCGATCAGCAGATCGGAACGAGGCGGCTGCTTCTCGGTACGACAGATTTTTAGTCGTTGCCCGCGCTGCTCGACGGACTGCAAGTCCGTCGTACCGACAATGCCTCAACTGCCGCTCGCTCACTTCCCCGTCATCTGCCAGCGCCGTCCCGAGAGGCCGCTATCGGTCGGGGGTAATTGTTGTGACTGGCAGCAATTGAGTGCCGCGAGCACTTCGTCGATCGAGTCCGTGAGCACCAATTGCTCGTGATCACTGCGTGAGATCGTGCCTTCGGCAGTCATCTTCTGACGCATGAAGTCGAAGAGCGGTTGCCAGTAGTCGGTGCCGACAAAAATCAGCGGGAAGTCAGTGATCTTGTCGGTCTGCATGAGGGTCGCGGCTTCAAAGGCTTCGTCGAGCGTGCCGAATCCGCCGGGGAAAATCACAAAGGCTTGCGAGTACTTCACGAGCATGACTTTGCGCACGAAGAAGTACCGAAACGTGACGAGCACATCGATATGCGGATTCGGCTTCTGCTCGTGAGGCAGCAGGATGTTGCAGCCGATCGATCTTCCCCCGACGTCTTTTGCGCCTCGATTCGCAGCCTCCATGATGCCCGGTCCGCCGCCCGTCATGATGTTGAAGCCGAGTCGCGCAATCTCCGCTGCTGTCTGCCGAGCAAGCTCGTAATAGCGATGCCCCTCAGGGAACCGAGCTGAGCCGAAGACCGTGACGCACGGACCTAAGAAGTGCAGCTTGCGAAAACCGCGAATGAACTCAGTGACGATACGCAGCACTCGAAAGAACTCGTCCGATCGAGAACGCGGCCCTTCGAGCAACCGTCGGTCATCACGAACCAACTGAGCATGACGTTGAGTTTGGTCGGCCATCGAATCTCCTAAGGCGGAGCGACCGCAATCGCCCGTAGCCGAAATCGTCAGATTTCGGGGCCGCAGCGACTGCGTCCGAAGTCTCACGACTTCGGCT
>CAZNMS010000209.1:0-10284 GCA_964573505.1 uncultured Planctomycetaceae bacterium
CCTCTGCCCCGCGCCGACAAATCTGCGTCGCAGCCGACTCACCCGAGAGATAGTTCACGTCATACAGATCCGGCAGCGAGTCCCCATTCAGATCCGCCATCAAGCAACTCGTCGTCCAACGAGCCCCCTCGAAACCCGCCGACTCAGTCACGTCTGCAAAAGTGCCATCACCGTTGTTGCGATAGAGCCGATTCACTCCGAAGTTCGCGACATACAAATCGGGAAAGCCATCGTTGTCGAAGTCGCCGACCGTCGCGCCTTGCCCATAACCCAGATCACCAACGCGCGCGACCTCAGCCGAACTCTCAAACCGGCCATCACCCAGATTGCGAAACAACGCATCGAGCAACACCGAGTTGCCCTCCACCGGCGGCCACTGACATCCCTGCGTGAAATACAGATCGGGAAAGCCATTCAAGTCGTAGTCGAGCACAGCGACGCCGCCGCCGGTCGTCTCCAACAGTCGCAACTCACTACCACTCCCGCCCGGACGATTGAGATACCGAAAGTCGATGCCTGTAGTTTTTGCGACATCCTCAAACCGTACGTCGCAGGAGCCACCTACCAACTCCGCTAAGTTCGGAGCAGCCGAACTCTTCGCTTCCCGCACCGTGCCCCTGACAACTGCCGGCAACTCGAACCGAGACCAATCGACCGACAACGCCGGATTGCAAGCCGTCAACGTCTGAGGAGACTCAGCAACAAGACTCTGCGACAGCCGCGCGATCATGTCCGTCGCCCACTGCGACTGCGGAGCTTGCTGCCGCGCGATCACCGCCCAACCTCGCGCTTCCCACAACCTGCCGAGCGACTCGCACAATTCCGCAGCCCGCTTCAACTGCGCCTCAGCATCGGGCTGCGCATAAATCTGATCGACAAGCAGCATCAACTCCCGCAATCGGTCCGCGCGTTCGACGAACGGCTTCCCCAATTCCTCTTCGCCCAATGAACCCACCAACTGGCCGAGCCGAAAACTCGCGACCCGCTGATTGGGATCAAGTCGCACCGCCTCGGCATAGCACCGCACGGCCCCGCAATCTTCCTTAAGCAACTCACACCAACCGCCGCGCACCGACCAAATCTCAGCATGACTCTCGGCCCCCGACGGCAACGCTCGTTGCCAGTCAGCCATTCCCTGCGACTGCGCCGCGACAAGCACCCGACCGAGAATCGCATGAGCCTCAACCAACTCCGGCGCAGCCTTTAATACTTGCCGCAATAACAACTCAGCTTGCTGCGGTTCATTCTTCTGAAACAAAGTCCGCGCCACTCCGAGTAACGGTCGCGGGTCTTGAGGATGTACCTTCAGAAATCTCTCACTTAATACCGAATCTGAAATCACCGGCTCGCTCGCCGCCAGCAGCACAAGATGGTGCAGCGAGAACTCACCCCGCCGAACCGCAGCGAACAACAGAGGGCTCGCCTCAGTGCAGCGTCCCTCTACGCCAAGTAAATATGCCAATTTCGCCATCGCGCCGGCATGTCGCGCGTCGAGCTGAATCAGCCGACAAAAATAAGCCTCAGCATCACCCGCCCGCCCCAATTGCATCGCCGAATTTCCGGCGATGAACAATGCCGTAATTGAATCTCCCTGCATTCTTAATACTTGCTGAGACAAATTACTGGCACTCTCAAAATCCCCGCGTGCATCTGCCTCAATCGCGCCTTCCAGCAATCCCTCAACCGAGGGACGACTGAGCCCAACGCACAGCCAAATAGCCATCCCGAGCAGCCCCATCGACAACCACCATTTTGCAGGAACCGTCATGCGTCTTCCCAAGAACAAAACTATTCAACAGCAAAACGAAAAACGCCATTGGAACAACTCCAATGGCGTCTCAGACAGCAGCCGGAAAATAAGTCCCCATCAGGCTTGCCCGATGGTTATGTGCCTCGTCGCTACGGCCCCGAAAACCGACGCGAGCCGAGTCCCGCCCCCGATCCTCAACTACTCTTTGTACTCACCAATAATCTCACCATTCGCCATCGTGCTCATGCCCTGCCACGTCAATGTATCAATATTATTACTAATAAAAGCGACAACACCATCAGCCATTACAACATGAACCCCGCCAGTATGATTACTGCGCGCTGAAAACTGGAGAGAACCACCAGCGCAAGGCATCCCAATATTGGAATTCGTCGCTACGCAAAAACCAGCACTCAACAAGTCTGGCGACGAAGTATTGGGTGTATAGTGCGCCGTAAATCCAACATGGTCAGTATACCAAATCAGCCCTCGTAGGTCTTGCCCATTTTGCCCCTGACGAATCTCGCCAAACAGGATCGTATTGCTCATGCCGTCGGTAACATCGCGATCCGAGTAGGCGTAGCCCGTTGTATTACTCGCCGAATACCTGAAGGGGGCCGCCGCGAACACCACGCCATTTAAAGGTGAAGCTTGAGCATTGTTTGTATTACCCAAATTGACGGCGTAATTATAATTCGGAGTATTGTTCCATGTGCGACTTGCGGGATCGCTCGGACAGAGCAACCCATTGATCGGCGGCCCCTGAAGTAACGCATTGTTCGTACCAACGGCGTAGCAGATATTCTCATTCCACTGCTCCGCGAGGGTTAGTTGGTCAATGTAGGGCAACAGATATCGCAGCCAAACGTAACCGCTCTGTGACCCGCAGTTCGCACCATTGCCCATCGAGGCAATCGGAAACTTATTTGTAGTCTCCAAATACCCTTGAACCGCAATCCCTAACTGCTTCAAGTTGTTTTTACACTGAGCGCGCCGAGCCGCCTCGCGAGCCTGCTGCACCGCCGGCAGCAGTAATGCCACCAGAACCGCGATGATCGCGATGACCACCAATAGTTCGATCAAAGTAAAACCGACACGTCGTTGTTTCCTCAACACGGCATGAACTCCCAAAAAGAGCAGCAAAAATCTCCGCGCAAGAAATGAATGAGCGCGGCTCATACTCGTAAGCACTCCGAGACACTCCGAAGCCAGAAACGCGAATCCAAAATGGCGATCCGACAAGAACTCGCGCGATCCCAAACTCGAACCACTGCCTGCCAACCTGAGGGCAAGCAACGACCGAGACTCACCTACGGGTCGAAGCGGCGGAAAATCTCATTTCCCAACACGCCCGCGTAATTTCATGCGTCTTAGTGACGCCTAGCGATTGGGCGATCGGAATTCACATCACGAAAGCACGAAACCGTTCAAAGAACGGAACGAACCTACTTAGTAGTGAGATCGAAATTCAAAGCATTGCTACCCGCAACAGGCACATCCGCAGTCAACTCCGACTTCGCGTTATACCGCTCGGGCACACGTTCTTTCGCCGGAGGAGCACTCGCCAATTCCATTGCCTTAACAGGATCATCCGAGGTCGCGCGCGGACCACCTTCGGGGGAAGTAATCTCAATGCGATACTTCCCAGATTGAGGGCCTACCGCCCCAGCAATGCTGTATTTTCCAGCGACGATTTCGCCGGTGGCATACAGCGCCTTCACATCATTTGGCTTAAAGTGGATCGTGCCCTGATCGAGGGGCGTTCCATCAAGAGTGACAGTACCACTCACGGCAACACCAACAGGTCGGGCAGCTTCGCCACATCCAGAAACAGCCAAAGCAACGCACGCACTCACAGAAAACGCCAACAAATGACGCCTTCGTCTCTTAATGCTACTCATTGAATTTGGGTGACTCGGCTAAGGAAGGAATCGAGGCGGGGATTACAGGCAGCAAACGGTGAGTGGGCCGAGTCAGTAGCCCCCAATGGCAAGTCGGTTACAGAAAAACTCCCGATTTGATCGGAATTCGAGACTTAGCCACATTCCGCCGTTTCCGATTTAGCACTTAGTGACACCGAATAAATAGGCGATTCCCGATCCAAGAGGCATCACTTCGACGGCACAACAGGACGCCCCTTATACATCTTCCGATCCAACCGAGGCACAAACGGAGTCCATGCCGAATCTCCATTCGGATCATCTTCAATCGTCCGAGCAAACTCGTGAATTTTGGCATCGAGATTATCAAGGAAGTGCAGCGCAATGGCCTCGAGCGTCATCGGAAGCCGCGAACTCCCGTGCTCGTAACTCCCGTGATGACTTAAAATCATGTGCTTTAGACGAAGCTCAAGTTCTTGCGGAAATGCTTCGCCGGTGAGCCGCGCAACGTCGCCAATCTTCTCGGTAAGCATCTCGACGCCAATTGCCATATGACCAAGCAACTGCCCTTCGTCGGTGTAGGTAAAGGCCGTCCCGAAATCCATCTCTCGCACCTTACCGATATCATGCAAGAAGATACCCGCCAGCAATAAGTCGAAATTCACCTCGGGATAGAGATCTCGGATCCGAATCGCGGTCTCAAGAATATTGACGACATGCTCAACAAGCCCGCCCGGATAAGCATGATGCGCTTTGACTCCGGCGCCGGTCTGCTGCATCCGAGCCATCAATGACTCATCAATGAGAAAGCACTCCATCAGCGCCCGAATCGCCGGCTCTTCGATCGACAAGAGAATCTCGCGCATTCGAACCATCAACTTTTCGATGTCCTGGCGCGGCTTCAACTCGAAGTCTTCCGGATTAAGACCAGTCGCATCAGCCTTTTGAATGCTGGTGATAATGACCTGCAGCGTGCCCTGATAAAGCTGCGCCTTCCCCTTCACTTTGACATAGCAGCCAGCATCAAAAGACTGGCACTGATCCTCCCGCACATTCCACATCAAAGAATTGATCGTGCCGCTGCGATCTCGAAGCGACGCCAACAAATAGAGGTTCGCATTCCGATTCGCGCGAAGCTGCTTATCCGCCAGCAGATAAACCTCATCAACAACGTCCGCATCTTTCAATTCACCCACAAACTGTCGAGCCATTCCGCCAGGTTCCTGCCATATATGTAAAAGAAAGCGTTGAATTTCCTAATCACTTTTCACCGCCACCACAGCGAGCTATTTCCGAAGCTCACCATCATGCTCATCATCAGTGATTCGATCTCGATCCAACTTCCAGCCCCATGTCACGTACTGCAAAGCCCCAACGCCGATCATGGCCGCCAACGACAACACGAGCACTGAAACCGCGGGCCCCAGCACCATCAACACCAGCCCAAACATGACACCAGAGACAGCCAGAAGCCCGAACAACGCAATAACCGTAGCGGCGTTGCGACGAGCCTTCTCTTCATCATTTCCCGACATGTCGTTGCCTCGTGATGCAGAACATCGTTGAGAACTTCGCGCCGCACCTTATTTCGCGAGCAATTGTTCGAGCCGCCCGTGCCGGTGATCAAAGCCCTCTTCGAGATTATCAAGAATGCGATTCTTATTGATCAGCAACCCCGCGACTCCACTCGGCGGTTCAAATTCAATTCGGTCAACGACCAGAACACCACCTGAGGTTTCCTCAAAGGTATGCTCGTGAACCCACTTCTTCATTGGCCCGCTGATTTGCTGTTCGACAAACCGAGTTACGGGCGTGAATTCGACAACCTCATGCACCGCCTCGCGAACGACGCCGTAAGCTTGCACCTTGAAGTGCATTTTCGCGCCGAGACTAAGCCTTTCCGGCGCGCTCACAAAGAAGAGCCCCATCGCCGAAGGACTAATGAGTTTGATATTGGCCGGTTGAATGAGAAATTCAAAAACCTCATCCATCGAGCAAGGCAACGTGACGCTCGCCTCAAACTTCTGCATGAAAACTCCCAATGTCGAAGTCTAGAGTCCGAGCCCACACAGCCATACTACTTGCATAACAAGCGGTAAGCTCCGAGGCACCGAAGTGTATTTGCAACCGTCAGCCCAATCGCTGTCGCCGCTGATGACACACCGATTGCCGACGTTGTAATTCGCTCGCGCCCGTCCGTACTCAGCACTACGGCATCGAGCTGCAACCGACCGTTCGGCAACGCACTGCTCATCACCCCCAGCGGAGCATGACACCCAGCTCGCAATTCCGACAGAACCGTACGCTCAGCCGTAACTGCCGCGAGCACACCCTCATCAGTAATGCGGGCCAATAATTGGCGAGCATCAAGATCGTCAGTCCGACACTCAATACCGATCGCTCCTTGCCCAACGGCCGGCAAGACATGCGGCGGTTGAAGAAGGCATGAAACACGATGCGCCAATCCGAGCCGACTAAGTCCCGCCTCCGCCAAAACGATCGCCGCGAATTGCCCCTCATCCAGCTTCTTCAGCCGAGTATCAATATTACCTCGGTTCTCGACAAACTTGAGATCCGGGCGAAGATGCAGCAACTGAGCCTGCCGACGCAGACTCCCGGTACCAATCGTCCCCCCCTGAGGCAGACCCATCAGCAATTCATTCCCAGTCTTACCCGCGACTTGATACCCCTGCGGCATTATCAACGCATCGAATACCGGAGCACGCGCCGGGACGCCGCCCAAAACCAAATTCAGCGTCTTCTCCGTCGGCAAATCCTTCAGGCTATGCACTGCGAGATCAGCATGCCCGTCTAAGACTGCGTTCTGAACTTCTTTCGTGAAGACGCCCTGCCCGCCCATTGTCGACAACGCAGTCGCGCGATCGCGGTCGCCGAGCGTGCTAACTTCAAATAGCTCAACCCGCAAATCGGTATGAGCAGCCGTTAGCAATTCCGCAACATGCCGCGCCTGCCATAGTGCGAGAGCGCTTCCCCGTGTTGCGATGCGAATGACGCGATTTGAATCTCTCGTAGACACAATGACCTACTTCCCCCATCGAGGCAGCACGACGCGTTGCTACTTGAGTTGCTCCAGCACCTTATCACCCATCTCGCGCGTACTCAGGCTCGGTCCGCCGCGTGCTATATCCTTCGTGCGATATCCAGCAGCGAGAACGCGATCAACAGCCGCCTCAATACTGACAGCTTCCGCTTCGAGCGACAGCGAATGACGCAGCAACATGGCCGCCGCCAGAATTGTCGCGAGCGGATTAGCAATTCCTTTGCCCGCGATATCTGGGGCAGATCCGTGAATAGGCTCATACAAACCGGGGCCGGACGAACCGATCGAGGCCGAAGGTAGCATTCCGAGCGAGCCAGTCAGCATCGATCCTTCGTCGGTCAAAATGTCGCCGAACATATTCTCGGTGACGACGACATCAAAATCGCGGGGCCGTGAAAGCAGGTGCATCGCCATCGCATCGACTAGCACCACACTATACTCGAGGTCGGGATACTCTTTACTGACGATTTCCTGCGACACCTGCCGCCAGAGCCGCGACGCTTCCAACACATTCGCCTTATCAACCATCGTCAGCTTCTTACGACGATTGCGAGCGGCCTCGGCAGACAGCCGCACGATGCGAGCAATCTCTTCCGTCGAGTACTGCATCACATTGAAGGCTTCCTCGCCGCTCGGATGCGGACGACGTCCCGATTCGCCGAAGTAGATGCCGCCGGTCAGTTCTCGGAAGAAGAGGATGTCGACACCCTTGACGATTTCCGTCTTCAGCGGAGACGAGTCGAGCAACGCGTCATACGTCTTAATAGGACGCAGATTCGCGAAGAGCCCCAGCTCCTTCCGAATCTTGAGCAGACCAGCCTCAGGCCGAGTCTTCGCTTTCGGATCATCCCACTTTGGGCCACCAACAGCTCCGAGAAGAACCGCGTCTGACGCCTTACATGCCGCCAACGTGTGATCGGGAAGAGCTGTTCCGAATTCGTCGATCGCGCATCCGCCCATCGGCAGCGACTGCAGTTCGAACTCATGTCCGAACTTCCCCGCGACCGCCGCCAAGACTCGCTCAGCTTCACCAACAACCTCGGGTCCAATCCCGTCTCCGGGCAGCGAAACAATCTTGGCCTTCACGAATCGGTTCCTTTCGATGGCTGCATGTCAGCGCCACTCAACTGATTGGGGACGTAATTCAGACATGAAATTGGGTGAGTTCACAGGCCCCATTTTTCGGGCCGATGTAGCGGGTCGGACTATACGGCTCGCAGTTGATCTCACAACCCTCGCTCCGACTGCGTCGCCGCCGCGCTAGCGCCAAGCGTTTTGTCACGACAAACTGACAAGCCGGCTTTACATGCCAAGTCCGAGTTTCGCGTAACGACCATTCAACATTCGCGAGCAGGCTCTCACAACCCACTCCACCACAACGAGTTACGACAAAGGTCAGGTTGTAACGATTGTGATGATTGCGCTGATGGCACGGGTTCTGCCTTTTGTTCGGGACATGCCGATCACACCGAAGCGACAGCTACGGGAGTCGGTGACAAAGACAAGCAACCCGACCCAACCTGAGAGACTGGAATCGGGCATGTGTAACGAGTGTGGCGAGGGAGAGAGACCGCCATCGCGTGTTTCGGTGACCTGAGAGACCACCGAGACCGAGTCAATCAGCAGTCTGTTACTGAGGATGAAATGGTCCGCAACACCATCAGTCCTCACTAAGTAGCAGTCACAGTTGATGACTCGTTGTGTTCGACTGGCCCAAGGCAGCATTACGGCGAGCAACGGGAATTGAGAATTCCCCCGTGCGACCGCCAATTCGAAGGTCCGCAACACTTTCGAAGCTGCCTTGGGCAGTCGTTCCAATTGCTACCCACTAGGGAAATGCAGTCGCGTTGAAGGCCGGGTTCTACCGCTCGTCGAGTTCTAAACCGAGGAGAGAGGAGAACCCATGCGTCATTTATTGGCTCAACTTGTCGAGGATGAAACCGGAGCAATTATCTCCGCAGAATTCATCATTATTGCCACGATCGTGATCCTTGCGCTGGTAACCGGCTGGAACGCCGTATCTGCAACGATGGTCGCAGAACTCGCTGATATCGCCACAGCCATGGGATCCTTAGACCAATCCTTTGGATATGGCAGTATCAATGCGGAGTCACTCAATGGCAGCCACGCCCACTGCAGCGGCAGCGGGTACAACGACAGCGGCAACACCATTCAAATCACAACGACGGCCAACACGATCGCCGGCGGCGGTGGAACAACACTGATTCCAAACGGCCCCAATCTCATCATCAGCGGAGGCGACATCAACGTTGACTTCAACGGCGGCGGCGCAGCACGGGCGAACGTCCAAGGAAATGCAGTCGCACAAGCACCATTCGCAGCCCCGAACATCGCAGTCGCTCCGAATGCAGTTCCACAAGGCACGCAGACCGAAGGCGACATCGTCAGCGAGGAGGAACTCGAAGCTCAACCCCGCGGAATTGAAGGCAGCCAAATCATTGGCACCCGAGCTTTGTTCGATCGACCAATTACCAACGAAGAAAACCTGAGAGTTCGCACGAAGTCCGTTGCCCCAGCGAGCGTCGATGAATGCGAAGCGTTGAAAGCGAAGATCCGACAACTCTGCGATGAACTGCAGCGAATCGACGCCAGCGGAGCAGCTCAGCCCCAGTCGTTGAAGCCAACGCCGCAGACTCACACCGCGCCGAAGGCCGTCAAACCGCAACAATCGGGAAAATAGGAATTCCCTGACTAACCGGAACTCCAACCTCAGCAGCACCATGCAGTTATGGCGCTGCTGTCGTTCTTCCCGAATGGAACGATCGCGGCTCACGGAGCGAGATTGTCAATCCTGACAAACAGACTGTCTTGTCATGTCGTTCCAATCATTGATCAACTGCCGCACGCGCCCCTCATGCCGCTTGTGTCGTTTGTAAGCCGCCAAAGAAATCTCCGACGACGTAAGAGCCCGAAATATCAACGGATTCCGTCGCAATGTCGCGTTGTGCGATATCGCCACTCTTGGCGTAATTCTGCTACTTGACCGTCTTGGCACACTCGCTGCATTTGAAGGGTGCCATACGAAACACAAACCTCACCTGACAGTCAACAACGTCGCAACGCACATAACAGTTCGCTTTGGTGTGAGATCCCCGATCGGCAGTCATAGCCGGACTGCCGATCGGTGCGAACCTGCTGCGATAGACGCGACTGCCACTTGAGGGACGAGAGTCCTAACAAACGACTCTCCTTAAACGGTCACGATTGAGAGTCCTTGCCGCCGCTGTGAGAGGTCGCGCGGCAAGGCAAAAGATGCGCACCAGTGTTTGTCACAGTGCGTGTGTGTGAGAGAGTCGGAGTCGCGATAGCCGCGCGACTCCGACCTCATCTCCCCGCTTCAATCAGCAGTATCAAACTGCTTCGAAAATACATCACGCGTGGTAGCAGTGTGTCCGCCAGACACCTGCAAGCGATTCCCCGGAAGAGTGTTGCGCTCTGAAGGTGAGTCGTCGTCTGCGGCAGGCAAGCCGCGACGGAACGGTCCCCGCGAGCACTACCAATGTTTTGGTGGTCTCGTCTCTCAGGTCTCTCAAAGTCTCTCAATTTGCTTAAGGAATTCTCAACATGCGTAA
>CAZNMS010000209.1:10294-12674 GCA_964573505.1 uncultured Planctomycetaceae bacterium
GCGTAAGCTTTTCAATGACGAGAACGGTTTCGTTCTCAGCGCCGAGTTGGTCATCATCGCTACCCTCGTATTCTGCGGCGTGATCGTCGGCTTGGCCCAAGTTCGTGACTCGCTCGTTCAGGAACTCGGCGACGTTGCTGAGTCGATCGGTGCTCTTAACCAGTCGTACAACTATCGCAGCATCAGCTCCGCGAGCCACGTTGCTAATACCGATCACGGCACCTGCAGCGGCTCGGGCTTCAATGACGAGTCTGACGATTGCGATTGCAAGGGTATCACCTTTGGCGTGATCTGCGGCAAGGAAGATCCGAGCTCGGTCAATCAGGACGAAGGTACGTAATCGCTGGGCCTAATAAGCCTCGATCGTACGCAAAAAATAAGAAAGCTCCCGTCGAGCAAGCTCGACGGGAGCTTGTTATTACCTACTACCACACAGGACGGCTAATCCCAGTGGTCGTAGCGGGCTCAAGATGGATTCTCTCTCATTCACACGACGACAAACTCAGGAACAAATATGATACTTTCTGTATTTCGCGATGAATCAGGCTTCGTACTTTCGACAGAGTTACTCCTCATCATCACGTTGATGTTCTGCGGAGCCGTAGTTGGCTTCGCCTCAATCCGCGACAGCCTTGCGTTGGAGCTGCACGACGTTTCTGAGGCGATCGGATCCGTGAGTCAGTCGGTCAATGTGCCCGGAATTCGAAAAGGCCGCACAGACGGTGGCTTCCACGCCCGCTGCTCAGGCTTCGGATTCAATGACGACGCTGATGATTGCGACTGCCAAGGAATCACCTTCTCTGAGGTTGCCGGTAAGAACGACCCGAGTTCGTCCAATGCTCTTGAGGGTACGTAAGACAGGTTTGACCGGCAAATCCAGATTCGATTGAACAACCTGAAACACTAGCAGCCCCACTCGGTCGCCGTTTTGCCACAGACTCGTGGCGCAGTGTCAACACAATTTGTAAACCTGCCGCGACAGCCGCTCGACCGAGCGAGCTGTCGCTTTGCTTTTTGGCATCATCGCCTGATGCATTTCCGCGACAGCGGCTTTTGGTGCTGTCGTAAGGACTTAGAGCGATCCCGCAACACGCTTGGTGCATTGCCGCAACATCGTTTGTTGCCCCGCGGCAACAGTTTCGGCACGGTGACTGCCAAGGTAACTGTCACCCCTCAAGCAACGGTCGGTTGCTACCAGCTTCACCAATCAAGTCACACTGAATGACGCGTTAGTCCTAAAGTGACTTTCTGCGAGTTCATCCCAAAACGATATGACTATTACTCGGCACTACTGCCGCTCAACGCGAAGGTGAGAGAGCGCGTTGTTTAGAGCTTGGCTCGGAGAGCATGGCTCGCGGACCTAGTGTCGACGTCCCAGGGCCGCGCTGCAAAGCGCGGCCCGCGAGTACACATTGGCGAGAATCGCTCGCCTGATAATTCACTCCTGCAGGGTGTCGTGATTTGGCGGCTACCAAATCACACCATCGTACCTTCGGCGGCTATCCGATGTGCGATGTGCGACGGTGTTTCTCAAACTGCTGCATCAGTTGAGCGACGCGGGTCGTCGGTCCGATTCTTTGGGCCAATATCAGTCTCTCAATCCTAAGTTAAGGATCTCACACACATGTTGCGCAAGCTTTTCAATGATGAAGCAGGTTTCGTTGTTTCCGCCGAGCTGATGCTCGTCATCACTCTCATGTTCTGCTGTGCCGCCGTTGGTTGGGCAGCCGTCCGTGACGCTCTCGTGAACGAGTTGAACGACGTTTCGCACGCTATCGGTGCGGTCAGCCAGTCGTACAACGTGACCGGATTCCAGAAGGCCAAGAACCTCGGCAAGCCTCACGGCAGCTGCTCGGGCTTCGGCTTCAATGACGACGCTGACGAGTGTGATTGCAAAATCATTGAGTACGTCGACGTCTGCGGTAAGGACGATCCGAGCACCGGCGCTGACGAATAAGTTCGTCGGGCCAATTGGGCTCGTGTGAATTGTCGAATTGCGTGATTTGCGAACTGTCAGTCAGCGAGTAAGTGCTTGATGGCTGACAGTTCTTCGGAACCCGACCTCTCAAAACTAGGGTTCGTCTGCTTGATGCCGGACTGCACGACTTGCAGCGGCAGATTCTCAAACTCTCAATCAATCGAAAATAGGTATATCCAATGCGTAAGTTGCTCAACGATGAAGCTGGTTTCGTTGTTTCCGCCGAGCTGATGCTCGTCATCACTCTGATGTTCTGCTGCGTCGCTGTTGGTTGGGCGGCCGTTCGTGACGCTCTCGTCAACGAGTTGAACGACGTTTCGCACGCTATCGGTGCGGTTAGCCAGAGCTACAACGTGACCGGATTCCAGAAGGCCAAGAACCTCGGCAAGCCTCACGGCAGCT
>CAZNMS010000209.1:12774-14061 GCA_964573505.1 uncultured Planctomycetaceae bacterium
CGACGTCTGCGGTAAGGACGATCCGAGCACCGGCGCTGACGAATAAGTTCGTCGGACGAGCGTTGCTCGTCGCCTAAGCTCGAATTGTTACGCGTGATTGCTTGAACTGCCGGTTGAGATCCTCGGGAACTCAACCGGCAGTTTCGTTTTATGGGTCTCAAACTGCCGAATCGGCGACTTGATACTCAATACAAGCGTCGCAGCAGTTGACCGAAGAAAGCCCCAACAACGCCGCTGCAAGATTTCCCGAGACCAATTGACGGTATGCGAGATAGCTCGTCGTGACCCGCGGATTAATCTCAACCAGCACAACTTCTCCCGGGCGATCCGTCGGTTCGATGAGGTCAAAGCCGACGTATCCGCGCAGCCCCGGTAGCAATTCACAGCAACGCCGCACTAGTTCGAATGCGGCCGCTTCAAGTTTCGTTCGTTGAAAGACACCGGCTCGGCTGCCGAGAAATTGAAAGCGACTATCCTCTGACAAGATCTGCTCGCACAGCGGAAGAAGCTGCATTTCACGCTGCTCGCCGGGTATCACAACTCCCATCGAAAGAGCGCGACCGGCGACAAACGGCTGCTGAATAAAGTCGTAGGCAGCAAGATCAGCCGCGAATTTCTCGTTGACTTCGGTAATTGCCGCCGGTGAAGCAATCCTAAACGTGCATTGCGAACCGGCTCCGTCGCGCGGCTTGATAACAATCGGCAGCCAGTCGCTCTTCAGCGATTGTGAATTCGCCCAGTTAAATGGAGCAGTCTCGATCGTCGCAATTCCGTGCTGCTGCAAGAACTCAGCAAGTCGCAGTTTGTCAGCACACAGTTCGATCGCCTCAACAGAGCAATTCAGAGAGTTCGGCATGCCTATTTGGGCAACTTGCCCTCTCAGAATCCCATGAAACTCGGGAGCGATGACCAATGAGTGCGTGCTTTGTTTGCGCATCGCATCGACCGATTGCGAATACACCGCCGAATCACTGATAACTGTCACTTCGAGATGAGAATGTGAAATCGGGAACTTACCGAGCCGCGCGTCCCATGTTGTCAAAACTCGGCAGTGAGGAAGTGCTAAGAAATCCTCAATCACGGCGAGTAGCATCGCCGTCCCCTCTCGCGCGAGTGACCCAGAAATTGTCGGCTCGGGCCAGCAACCGCCGGTGAGAAACTCGGTGATAAGGATACTGGCGGCGGGATGCATGACGGGAATTCGAAGCTAGGAGATTGTCGGTGAATAACTTCCCGAGTTCGATAGGGGTAGGGAGAACTGATTGAGTTCAGTCCCCCCTCCCTCCG
>CAZNMS010000210.1:0-14059 GCA_964573505.1 uncultured Planctomycetaceae bacterium
TTGGGATTCCATCCCGAGCCGCAGCGGGACGACGTTCACATTTACTCGTTGAACTTGTCGTCACGAGAGATCGTGCAGTCTCGATTCCATATCACCGAACATCCTTCGGACATTGGGACCTGCCTCTGATCGACGAATTTCCGAAGAGCTGCGTCGAGTTACCGATCGAGGTGAGCCGTCTTCATCCGCAGCCGGGCTTTGCCATCCGTAGGAATCCGCCTTTCCTCAGTCGCACTTTCCTGCGGATAGCAAAGCCGAACTGCGGATGTGCCCATGTAATACGAATTGCAGGTCAATGGTCTCCGACAACCTCGCACAAGATCCTCGGACTCAAGTGTGTCGCCTCTGAAGTCGCGAGACTTCAGAGGCACTTGCGGCTCGCGTCGGAGCAACTGCAATCAAGCGAGCAGCCTCGAAACGCATGCCGTCTACTTAGCTGCCGCGACCTTCTTCGGTAGGTCCGGCAAGGCGTTGCACATCTGAAGTGCTCGCAGCGGGAACGCGGTGCCGCTGTAGGTGATGAAGTGGTAGCTGTCGGTATTCAGCGATCGCGTCCACCAGCGCCCCGATTCGCGCTGATTCGACTGGAGCCATTTGACACCGCGCTGAATGCGGGCGTCGTCAGCGGCAATTCCGTGCTCGCGCAGCACGATGATTGCGAGACCCGTTTGATGCCCGTCGCTCGGCGGATCCGCGAACTCGGGTTCGGACTTGATCTTCGCGGCTCGATTGCCGCCGCCCCATGCTTCGGGAGCGGCGAAGGTGCGGATCGACCATCCGCCGTCGGCGCGCTGATGCTTCGCAAGCATGTCGATCAGTTCTTGCTTCTTCTCGTTCGAGATCAAGTCGGGCATGCGAGCACTCGCCCATAACAGCAGCGTGCGGCCGTAGTCATGCGGCGGCGGAGTCGTCTTGAGGTACTCCTTCAGCTTCGTGATGCCGTCGTTGAGCTTCTCGTCCTTCGCTGCGAAGTCGACGTATCCCGGTGCCGTTGCAACGGCCATCGCGGCAACGGTCGCGAGGTGATAGGCGTCGGACTCATACGGCGGCCAGCAGTTCAACGAGCCCCAACTTCCGCCTTCCACTTGAACGGCGAAGACCGTCGCCAATGCCGCCTTTGTTTCGTCAGACAAGCTCTTCGAAACGTGCGCGTCCCATTCGGCTAAGCCCGCTGCGATGTAGATCAACTCTGCCGGACGAGTGCCCTTCTTGAGTACCGAGCGATCGGTCTTCTGCTGTTCGAGCAACCGCGTATGAGTCTCAACAAACGCTTGCCGCACGGCCTCAGTCGGCGTGCCCAATTGCGGAGTCATCGCCGGTCGGATCGTGAGATAGATGCCCGGCGTATGGCACGCGATGCACTTGCGGGCTCCGTACCATGCATGCGTGCCTTGCTCGAGGTACGCGACGGCTTTCTCGACATCGACCGCCGCGAGCTTCGGCTCATCGGCCTTCGGCGCTGCGATGCGCGTCTTCTCGAATTCGTACTGCGGCTTCGGCGCGTCCTGCGCTGGCACGGCAACGATCGACATCACGGTCACGAACAACGCCACTGCAACTCGCAACATATCAGTGCTCCATCAAAGGTTTGAAACGGGGAGCCGGGATTTGACCGTTGCTATCAGAGTTCGTCGATGCACCGCGCTGCGATCCTCAAGCATGCCGCGCGACGATCAGCCGCGAGCCGTCCTCCGCATGTAGCAACGCCTCCATGCAAAGCACTCCGCTCAACTCTGTTGTGTGAGAACGATTACATATGCCCGTTGCTCAACGAGATAGAGAGCGGTGCTGCCGATAGTCGCCTTTCGCTCTGCGAAAGGATGTGTCGGCGTTTGCTCTGCAAGAGCTGCCTTTCGCGGAGAGGCTGTGATGAAATTCGTACGACGGACTTGCAGTCCGTCGCACCCGAACGAAACAAGCTCTTACGCGACGGACTACAAGTCCGTCGTACATCCGAGGAGTTGCTGTCTTTCAAAAGATCACAGCATCCGAGCGAAAGGCGACTATCGACAGCGCTCCAACATTGCGCGGCCTTAAGGCTTCGATGTCATGCGACGGATGAGCCAATCAATGCTTGCCTCAAAAGGCTCCGGCTCACTCACCGCTTGATTGCTGCCGGTGCGAGTCGCTGTGCTTCGCATCGCTTGAGACGGCAAGAGCAGATCCCCGAAGTCGGAGACATCGCCGCTCAGCAGCATGTCGGGGACGACGCTGTCATACGGCACATGCACCGCCGCCGAGCCGAGCACGGATTGAAAGCTCGTGAGTCCGCCTGCCGTCAGCACGGTCTTCACATCGGCGTCAAAGAGAGCCGCAAACAGCGCGAGCAGTTGCCCGGTCGGCTCGGCGAGCTTCGGTCGATTGTCGATCGCATGCGGGACGACGAGCCGCGCATCGGATGCATTCACCGACGCGAGCGAGTCGCCCCAAACGGCGAGCCGCTGCGGGTCAATGCTCGGTTGATGCTGCTTCAAGTGATCGAGCACCGTCAGCAGATCGCGCAGTCGTTTGCCGACGAGCGAGCCGCCCAACATGAGCTGAGTTGCCGCACGCGACGTCATCTCGCCCGAGCGATCTCGATCAGAACCGACTGCCGTCTCGCCGATCCCGCGCGGGTCAAAGACGCAAACCGCGCATCCGCTGCTGAGCAATCGAGCGATCTGCGGGGCTCGCTCTTTGAGCGTCGCGGCTTTGCCCGACTGCGAGACGATGACAACAACCGGCAGCTTCTCGGTCGTCTTCGTCGCCGGAGTCAGCAAGAGCACTGGCAGAGCGATGCCTTTCTCCGACTCAAGCTGCAACGTCTCGACTTTGTAGTTCGCTACGCCCTCAAGCGACTGCGTCTTCGAGCTACCGCTGATCGCGGGAATGGCCGCTGCTTTCTTCTGTTGAGTGCCGACGCGACTGTTGACGAACTCGGCATCGGACGGCTCAAACAGCAGCTTGCTCCACTCAGTGCGCGCCGTCGCTTGTCGGGCTTCGGGTGACGGAGTCGCGGTGCGGCGGCGGCGCTCATGTAACTTTGATGTCACGTTTTCGTCGAGGACTGTGCGATAGGCACGCGGCTTGAGTCGCTGCTTCCACTCGTCGGTCCAACACAACAATTCCGTTGAGTCTCGACGTTGCGAGTACTCGGCAGCGGCTCCGTCCGGCAGATGGAACCATTGTGACAGAGCCTTATGAATCGAGACGCGATGCAGCTTGCCGATGTGCGTGCAATGCGAACCGTCAGCTTGCTTCACGGACCCGAAGCCGTGCGTCTCAGATAGACCGCTCGCCGGTTGATGCCACTGAGAGATCGTTTGCAGTCGCTTCCAAACGGGATCGTGATTCTCGTCCCATGCGAACTCGTGCCCATAAATGAGCGAGCGCGGCGCGACACTGCCGACGATGACCCACGGTAAGAATCCGCCGCTCACTGAGCCCTTCAAATTGCGAGTCGACTCCCAACTGCCGCTGCCCGCGTAGTTGAAAGCCGCTTCAGCATCAGCGGGCAGAGGGAACGTCGTCTCCGGCTGAGGACCGCCGAAATTGAACGGCACGGCGACAGAGATTCGCTCATCGAGCGCTGCTGCGACGGCAGCCGGATCTCCGCCGCCGGCGACTGCTCCGAGCAACGCGATGCGCTTCGGATCGACTCCCGGTTGAGCGAGCAGCAAGTCAACACCGCGAGAGAGATCGAACACAAGTTGCCCGACGAAGCTCTCACCCGCGAGATGAGCCTGCGTCGCGAGGTCATAGCGGAAGTAATAGTCCTGCCGACTCACGCGGAAGCTGCCGGGGTAATCGCTCTCGGTCGAGAAGGGATGCTGCCGCCGTTCGCCGTGCCCCATGTGATCGGGCACGAGCACAACGCATCCCATTCGCGCCCATGTCATGCCCATATCTTGCAGTTCGCCATTCGTCTTCGAGGTGTGATGGCTGTGCGAGATGATGAAGCCGGGCATCGACTCCTTTGCCACTGCGGGCCCATAGAGATTGCCGCTGACCCAAATGCCGGGACGACTCTCGAAGAGCACGCACTTCAAGACGAAGCCGTCGCCTTCAATCTGTTTCGTGACATGCGCGACGGGCGGTGCGGACTGCGGGAAGTCGGGAACGCGACCAAGCGAAGCTTTCAATGCCGCAAGTTTCTCCCGGCGAAAGTGCTGCCAATCGGCGAGCGACTTGATGCCTCTCCATTCGGCGGTTGAGGCTGCATTCGCCGCCTTGATCCGCGCCGAGTAGTAGTCGCCGATCATGCGCGGAGCCTGCTTCCGCTGCTCGGCATCGAGCACTCGCGACTCGAGTCCCCGCAGTGCGGCCGTGAGTCCACTCACGTCTTTCTCATCCGCGCGACTCGCCAGCGGGCTTCCGATCATTCCCAACAACGCGCATCCCAAAACAAGGTGTCGCCGCATCGCAGATCCTTTCATGGAGGAGAAGTTGATCGCTCGCAAAGCATCCGCAATCTGCCGACTCCGCCCGCCGCTCGCCATTCGACGACAAGCTCGGCAATGATCGACTCGCTTTGTCTTCATCCGCAGTCCGGCTCCTGCCATCCGCAGGAAGTTGTCTTTCAGCAAGGCTGCTTACCTGCGGATCGCAATGCCGAACTGCGGATGTGCCCATGTAAGTCGAATTGCAGGCTATGGGGCGCTCGCAACTTGTGAGGAACACATCCGATTTTGGGTACGACGGACTTGCAGTCCGTCGCTTCTCACGACGATCGACGGACTACAAGTCCGTCGTACCAGTGTTCCTCACCCATTGTGCCGGCCCGCCCGGTGAGGAACTTCTCTCGCAAAGGCTGACACAAGATTTCGAGAGCCATTGCTGTCGTTCCGCCTTTCGACCGCCGCTGATTGACTCGATGAAGCCGTCAGAACTGGACGGGAAGCAGGAGCTTCTCGATGGCGCGTTCCCAAGCGGAGCTTGGGAACGAGTGCGCGATGAGTCCCCAAATTGCCGCGAGAAACTGCATCGCTCCGTTCACGGCGATGAGCATTGTTGAAACCGGCGTCGGGCCTAGAATCCCGCCACTTTGCGGCCCTTTTGGAGCGCCGCCGACTCGACTTCGCAACCAATTCTCAGGAGGCTCGCCCTTATGTCGACCAATCCCTTTGGCTCTCGCGCTTCTCTCAAAACGAACTCTGGGACGGTCGACTACTTCCGACTCCGTGCTCTCTCTGATGCCAAGATTGGCGATATCGACACGCTGCCGTTCTCTATCCGAGTGCTACTCGAAGCCTGCTTGCGAAACGTTGATGACTTCATCGTGACCGAAGACGACGTCAAGACGCTTGCGAATTGGAATGCTCCGAAGCCGCTCGAAGTCGAAGTGCCGTTCATGCCCGGTCGAGTGGTCCTGCAAGACTTCACCGGAGTTCCCGCCGTCGTCGATCTCGCCGCGTTGCGAGCCGCAATGGTTCGTATGGGCGGCGATCCGAAGAAGATCAATCCGCTCGTGCCGTGCGATCTCGTGATTGACCACTCGGTGCAAGTTGACTCGTTCGGTAGCGACGAGGCTTATCAACAAAACCTCGATCTTGAGTTCGAACGCAATGGCGAGCGTTACCAGTTCCTGCGTTGGGGCCAGCAAGCTTTCAACAACTTCCGAGTGGTGCCTCCGGCGACCGGCATCGTGCATCAAGTCAATCTTGAGTACCTCGCGAATGTCGTGCTGACGAAGGACGGCGTCGCGTTTCCGGACTCGCTCGTCGGTACCGACAGTCATACGACGATGATCAACGGACTCGGCGTTGTTGGTTGGGGCGTCGGCGGTATCGAGGCCGAAGCCGTCATGCTCGGTCAGCCGATTTACATGCTCACGCCGGAAGTCGTCGGCTTTAAGTTGACCGGTCAACTCGCTGAAGGCGCGACCGCAACGGATCTCGTGCTGACCGTCACTCAGATGCTGCGCAAGCACGGCGTCGTCGGGAAGTTCGTCGAGTTCTTCGGTCCCGGTCTTGATCGACTCACACTCGCCGATCGAGCAACCCTCGCGAACATGGCTCCGGAATACGGAGCGACGATGGGCTTCTTCCCTGTCGACGACGAGACGCTCAACTACATGCGCAAGACCGGTCGCCACTCAAGCGTTGTGGATCTCGTCGAGCGTTACATGAAAGAGCAAGGACTCTTCCGCACCGCTTCATCGCCGACGCCGCGTTTCTCAAGCACGCTCGAACTCGACATGAGCAGCGTCGAGCCCTGCATGGCCGGCCCGAAGAGACCTCAAGACCGCGTGCTGCTCAAGAACATGCAGAGCGAATGGAAGAAGTCGCTCGAAGGTTTCGGACGCACTCAACCGTCGGCTCCGGTGAAGGTCGAAGACCCGAAGCGTGCTTCAGAGATCACCGACGGGGCTGTAACAATTGCTGCCATCACGAGCTGCACCAATACGAGCAATCCGTCCGTGCTGATCGGAGCCGGTTTGTTGGCGAAGAAGGCCGTTGCAAAAGGTCTCACGAGCAAGCCGTGGGTCAAGACGAGCCTCGCTCCGGGAAGCCGCGTTGTCACCGAGTACCTCGAAAAGGCCGGGCTCGCTCCCGCATTGGCCGCACTCGGTTTTCAGACGGTCGGCTACGGATGCACGACGTGCATTGGTAACTCGGGCCCGCTGCCCGATGCCGTTGCAGCCGCCGTGACGAAGGGCGATCTCGTCGTTGCGTCCGTGCTGTCGGGCAATCGCAACTTCGAAGGCCGAGTGAACCCGCTCGTCAAAGCGAACTACCTCGCAAGCCCGCCGCTTGTTGTCGCGTATGCGATCGCGGGCACGACCGACATTGATCTGACGAAAGACGCGATCGGCAAGGACTCGTCGGGCAACGACGTCTTCCTCAAAGACATTTGGCCGACGCAAGCCGAGATCAACGAGACGATGTCGACGGCGATGAATCCCGAGATGTTCATCTCTCAATACGCAAACGCGTCGAAGGGCCCGATTCAGTGGCAGCAGATCCCGACGTCAACCGGCGACCTCTATCACTGGGACTTGAAGAGCACCTACGTGCAAGAGCCGCCGTTCTTCGTCGACATGGAGCCGACGCCGTCACCGATCAAGTCGATCGAGAATGCTCGTTGTTTGGTGTCGGTCGGCGACTCGGTCACGACGGATCACATCAGCCCCGCCGGTTCGATCAAGAAGGACTCGCCCGCCGGCAAGTTCTTGCTTGATAGCGGAGTGTCGGTCGCAGACTTCAATCAGTACGGAGCCCGTCGCGGCAACGACCGCATCATGACTCGCGGCACGTTCGCGAATATCCGTTTGAAGAATCAGCTTGCTCCGGGCACTGAAGGCGGAGTGACGAAGTACTTGCCGACCGGCGAGACAATGCCGATCTACGACGCCTCGGTGAAATACAAAACGAGCAACACTCCGCTCGTCGTCTTAGCCGGAGCCGAATACGGCACGGGTTCCTCGCGCGACTGGGCGGCAAAGGGCACGTACTTGCTCGGCATCCGAGTGGTCATCGCGACCTCCTTCGAGCGCATTCACCGTTCGAACCTCGTCGGAATGGGCGTCTTGCCGTTGCAGTTCCGAGAAGGCGAGAGCCGCGAAACGCTCGGTCTCGACGGTACCGAAGTCTTCGACGTCGCCTTGAACGACAACCTCAAGCCGCGTCAGGCGGTCGAAGTCACCGCCCGCAAAGCCGACGGCTCGGCGGTGCATTTCGTAACCACCTGCCGCATCGATACCCCGGTCGAGGTCAAGTACTACCGCAACGGCGGCATCCTCCACACAGTGCTGCGCGATTTGGCGAAGTCGTAAACGGATTGAGAAATCTCATGGCGAATGACGGCAAAGCTGAAGTGATCGCTGATGCCTATCGCCTCATGGCGATGGATGCTGAGGGGCACATTTGGTCGAAGTTTGCACGAGCGGAAGTCGACGCCATTTTGGCTCGGTTTCCACTGACTCCCGGCGCTCGCATTGTTGACGTTGGCTGCGGCAGCGGACGGCATTCATTGGAGTTCGCTTCTCGTGGATTTCGGGTGAAGGGCTTCGATTTTGTCTCTGCTTGGATTGAGCGAGCGAAGCAGCTTGAACGGGAACGGCATGAGGAAATTGAGCAGTCATCCGGCGACGTGAAATTCGAAGCGGCTGACGCTCGCGATATTCCGCTCATGGAAGGCAACGACCTCGTTGTCTGCCTTTACGATGTTCTCGGTAGTTCTCATGACATCGAAGATGCGAGACGCGTGATTCAGGGACTGTTTCGACTGTGCAAGCCGGGGCGCAGTCTTGTGCTCGGTTGCATGAATGGAATGCAGATGGCTCGTCGTATCGAGCCTCAGTGCATGACCATTGGCAAACCCGCGCTGTTGGAGATGAAACCACTCTCTGCGATGCAGCGTTGTGGAGAAGTCTTCAACTTTGAAGACATGCGCTACGACCCTCAGACGGGGGTGCTGTATCGCCGAGAACAATTCAAAGAAGGTGATCGCGTCATTCGCGACTTACTCATTGAAGAGCGTCGCTTCCTGCCGGTCGAAGTCGTGCAACTGTTGGCGGAGGCCGGCTTTCAACACATCACGGTCACCGGTGTGCGAGCCGGACAGTGGAACTTTCAAAGCTCATTCGATCCCGATTGCCCAGAGGTTGTTTATACGGCTCAACGCCCCGACGAACTGATGCCTTCCGTTCCGCGCTTGCCGAAGACAAAGCAGTCGCACGCGACGTCGTACAGTTTGCGTTTGATCCCAAGAGCAGAACTCGATGAACAGCATGCGGCGATTGTGTCGCGCATCTTCTGCAGTTCATTCGGCAAGAACCCCAAGACGGGAAAGCCGCACGTTCTCGGGCCAGTTCGAATGTGGGAACGTCTCAAGCGTTGTTCGTACCTTTGCCTTGCGCTGAAGAATGACATCCCGGTGGGGTACATGTTTGGGACGGCGTATCTGCATCTCAGAAAATTTGCATGGCTCGATTCGATCTGTGTGATGCGAGAATTCCGCCGACAAGGCTTAGCGACGGCGATGCTTGATGCTTTCGCCCGAGCCGTCCCGGCCTTTGAATGGCTCGGGGCGACAAGCCCCAATCCCATTACAAAACTCGTTCTCCAGAAAGCTCAACTCGGGCACATCTATGGCCCCGGTGAACCTGCTCCGGATGATGTGATCGACGCATTGGACTTCATTCAACGTGATTGCGAAGACCTTCGTAACTGCGAGATCGATCGCCAAAAGATGCTGATCAAGACTCGCTTCAGCGTCGAATACGGAGATCAAGAACGAACTTGGGATGATCGAGATGCCGTTGCCCCGCCGTGGTGGCGCACGTTGGCGAATCTTCCCGAAGACTTTGAATCGTTGCTCATCATTCGCCGAGGCACGTTGCTTGAGCAGGCATAAGAACATCCTCAATCAACGACTCGAGTGATGAGGGCGCGCAGAAAGCCGACGGCTCGGCGGTGCATTTCGTCACCACATGCCGCATCGAAGCCCCGGTCGAAGTCAAGTACTACCGCATTCGTAGCACGTAAGATGGCCGCCCTCGGCCGTCTCTTCTCTTTCGCCTTCCGTCTTTCTTCTTGCGCCATGCAAAAAGCAAAAGGCAGCAGAAAGAAGAAAGAAAGACGGCCGAGGGCGGCCATTCTACATCGAGCGGTGCGTCGGAGAATTACGAGCACCACCCGATGGCTTTACTTCTTCCGCTTCAACTTCTCGCGGAGCGTTTGCCACTTCTTTGGGTGATCGAAGAGCGGGTCTTTGTTGATCCAGTTGCGGACCGTCTGAATTGAGTCGTGTGATTCGGGATGCTCGAAGCGCGATGCCTCTTCGGACGGCAGATGCAGGTCGCGGATCATGTTCATGATCGTCTTCTGACTGAGTTCGACGGACTCGTCGTTGCGAACTCCCGGCACGTCGGTCGCGCGGACTTGCACGGACTTCGGCAGCATCCAGTGCGTGCCGATGCCCCCGCAGCGGAAGCAGGATGGCATCGGCAGCATGTGCATCTCGACCGTTGCTGGCTTCGCTTCGCCGACTTGCAGGTCCGAGTAAGTCTTCTGCACCTGAGTGAGCAGCGACTTCGCCCAAAGAATCGCCAGTTGGTCCTTCACGACAGTGGCCGCGCCGACTCCTCGATCGGGGCTATAGCTCACCGAGTCGGCTGACGCTTCGGCGACGATGATGTGAATCTCCGGCAGTGCGGATGCGGAGATCGGCTTCTTCAGTCGACTGATCGAGTCCTTCAAGACATGCAGCAGACTCAGCACGCCGCGATTCTCTTGAGCGCCTCCGTCAGTGACCCAATACCGCTGCACGTCGTGATTCGAGACGACAACGTCGACCGGAGCATTCGGGAAGACCGGCGGGAAGTTGGCATTCAATGCGGCTGCGGATGCGAGTCGCACCGAGCCATCATCGATCACGACGAATGGCATGCGTTTGTCGCTGTCGATCGCGTCTTGATCGACATTCTCAAAGGCCGAGCGGCAAGCAAGGTTCGTGAAGATCAAGCGGCCCCCGGCGCCGAAGCCCGACGCGTTGTTCGAGTCAAAGCGATTGACGGGACCGGCATTCTTCATGGCGCTGTTTGGCGGCGGGAACTGGCCGCACAACGTCGTATTGAGAATCAAGCCGAGCGAATCAGGCACATGACTGAAACGCCAACCGATGTCGTGATCCGCTGAGTAAAGCTGATTGCCGAAGCTCTCGGCGAGCAGTTGCCCGAGCGGTACTCCTTGAGCAATGCGCGACTCCGCTCCGCCATGCAGCACGTCAACGATGTAGGAGTACTCCATCGCATTGTAATACTCATTCCATGCTTGGCTGCGCGCGGCGTAGTCTTCCGCCAAGAGCCGCTCATAGCGCGACGCGAACCATGCCATAGAAAGCCCGCCGCCCGAGACTCCGCTGACGATGCGGACGTCGGACAGCGCGTCGATGCGCGAGAGTCCGTGCAAGAGCGATGTCGCATACACCGCCGCGCGAGTTCCGCCGCCTGAGGCTGCAATCAAAATGACACGCGGACGCGGAGTGGGTGCCGTAGCTGGTGCCACTGTCGGTGTATTTGAAACTCCAGCATTTGCTGCTGCCGCCGGATCTGTCGCACTGGCCGACTTGAGCTGCGGGAAGAGCAGCGAGTCGGGGTCGATGCCCGATGCTTGCTCGCTGCGTTCTGCGGTGACGACCGCGTTCATGTTGCGCGTCTCGACGAAGTAGCCGCACAACAAGAGCAGCACGACAAGCCCCGCATTCAGCAGCACGAAGTAAGTCTTAATCCGCTGATGAATGAGCTTCGTCGCTTTGCGCACTTGATCGCGAGCTTCGACAGAGGCCGAGTTTGCTAACTCGGTGAAGAGATCCGTGCGGTCGATGAAGTTCCAACAGTTCTCGTCTTCGGTCGCGTGCTTGCCGAGCGTGATGAAGCGGCCGGCTCCGTGCAGTCGCAGCGAGCGGCCTCCGTGCGCAACTTTCGGCGCGTTCGCAAGATTGCTGCTGCTCGTCGGCGTGAACGTGTATGGGATCGCCTCAGGCTTCTTTTCTGTCGGCGCGAAGAGTCCGAGCAGTCGTTCGGAGAGTGCGCGGTTCAGCCAGTACTCCATCCACCAAAACAAACAGAAGGCGGCGATGAGGTACTGCACCACAAGCCAAGAATCGCTCGCGAGCACTGTCGTCACATACGAGACGTGACCGAGCCATGACGCCGCCAGTCCGATGATCACGACCGACGTCAGCCACAAACCGCCGTAGCCGAAGAGTCGCTGAATCAATCGCCGTGCTAGACGCAGTCGGTCGAAGATCTCGCCGAACGCAATCAAGAGCCAAGAGCCCAACAGCAGCAACGGGATGAAGACGTAATCCCGAGTGCCACCATTCGAAGCTGAGACGACATACAACGACGTCGGTAACAATAACTCTACCGGAAACTTCAGCGGCACCATGATGAGTGCGAGCAGCAAGACTCGGAACGGCGGTAATGGCGTTTGCTTCTCGGGGTCTTCGAAGAGTTCTGTCTTCGCTAAGAGAAGTTCGGGAGTTTGATCAGCAGGGAATTCTTCACGGCTTTTCGCCAGCGCGATTGCGGCACCGAACCCTGCCAGCATCGCGACTCCGGCCATGATCATCGCGAACGGCAAAAGCAGATGCGGATAAAGCCCGCCGTGAATCTCAGATGACTTGAGGTCGAACGAGATCAGCTCGGACTCCTTCAAGACCGGTACAAGAAACAGCAAGCAGAAGATCGTCGCGAGCGTCGTGAACTGCACCCAGAACAACGTGAGGCAACCGTTCGCGAGCCACAGCAAAAAGAAGAAGCCGACATAAGCCAGCAGCAAAGTCACATAAGCCGATGGTTGCCAAACTCGAAAGCTCGAAAACGACGGACCCAAAATCAAAAACGGGATCAGCGCCAAGAACGACAACATGCCCGCAAGCGAGTGACCTTTCACAACCGGGAACCAGTGCTCGATGCGCTGAAAGAGGTACTTCGCGACGGCGAAGAGTTGCGGTGCCGCAGGCGACTTTTCGAGCGTGCTTGAGTCGGTCGAATTGACGACTCGATCGAGTTTTCGAATCAGCGAATCCAGTCGGTACATGAGGCTCTTCGGGGAATCGTCCGCCATTGCTGGGCCTTTCTCAGACTGTTTTCAACGAGTGCTGCCTCACGCGGCGAGCATTGAGGAGATTCGAGTTGCCTGACACTAACGGAGTTGCCGCGACTAGCTCTCCACCGACCCCGCGTCGGTGGGAGCACGACTGGTCGGCTAGCACAGCTAAACCGGCCCGTGCCCTCTGCTCTCCACCGACCCCGTGTCGGTGGGAGCCGCGACTGGTCGGCTACGGATCGTTCGAGTAGCCCCATCGTCAGCGAGCGACGACCGCCGCGCAAGAAGGCTTTTGTCGAGATCGTTAGCTCGCCAGTCGTTGCTCCCACCGACACGGGGGCAGTGGAGAGCGTGCAGCACGCGGTTTGCGGTCTGCGTTGTTAGCTCGTCAGTCGTTGCCCGCATTGACGCGGGTCAGTGGAGAGCGTGCCTGCTGCAAACACTCATCATGCGGGATTTTTCCGAGAGGGAGTTGTCTCGGTTTGTCGCGTACTCGGTGATTTCCCGTTCTGTCGGCGAGTCGATTGGGTTTGTCGCATGATGCCGGTGCGATGAGCGCGGTCGCGTTCTGCCCCGTCTGCGGACGCTGCTCAATTTCTTGTTTGCTCAGGATGTCTGCTTACTTGCAACAAAGTTGGCCGATAGATTCCCGCCCCTTTTGGTGTCGCGTTCCGCGTGTCTTCGACTCAATCGCACTCAGGAGCCCTCGCATGCTCAATCTGTTTTCGTCGGGTTATTGGTCCGGTATCGACCGTCGAGAAATGCTGAAGGTCGGAGGATTGTCGGTCGGCGGAATCACGTTGCCGCAGTTGTTGGCGGCACCGGCGAAAGCGGAATCAGAGGCGACTCGCGGTCCCGGCTTCGGTCGCGCTAAGCGACTCGTGATGCTGTATTTAAGTGGAGGTCATCCTCAGCACGACATGTTCGATCCAAAACCGGATGCCCCGTCGGATATCCGCGGCGAGTTCGGGACGATCGACACAACTGTGCCGGGAATTCGGATGGGCGAGCACTGCGCGCTGACCGCGAAGTGGATGCATAAGCTCGCTCATGTGAGGTCGATGTTTCACGACCACAACGATCACGCTCGCGGCTCCTACTGGATGTTTACAGGCACGCGTTATCAAGGCAGCGTGCCGGATGCGAACTTCATGTCGCGGCAAGACATGCCTCACTGGGGCTCGTGCCTTTCGAAGCTTGCTCCCGGCAACGGCCCGATGTTCCCGTTCGTGATTGTGCCGCACCGTATGGACGTTGCTGGCGGTCGCCGAGTCGGTCAGTTCGCCGGGTTCCTCGGTGCGAAGTTCGACCCGATGCTCACGGGCGGTGATCCGAACGATGACCATTTCAAACTCGAACATCTGCCTCTGCATCCCAATGAGGAACTCGGGACGATTCGTCGCCGACTGGGGCTCGTTGATCAACTCAATCAGCAGACGGACTACCTCAATAAGGGAGCGCTGGCTCAATCACTGACGACGGCGCAAGCAAAGGCCGTTGACGTCATCAGCTCAGAGCAAGTG
>CAZNMS010000211.1:0-14047 GCA_964573505.1 uncultured Planctomycetaceae bacterium
GACCTTCCGTGGTTTCCATATGGAATATTAACCACACGGAGGGTCGTCTCTTTTTCGCACCCGAGGCAAGACCAACTAAACCTCACTCAGCAAACAACTTACGCCCTACCACCGCACTCAACCTGGCGCTGTCCAGCTACGACGAGCGTGCCCGAGAAGCCCGTGTCGATCATGAAATCGAGCGGCCCGACGCCGATATCGACCGTCAAGAAACCTTGCCGCAGTTCGTCAATGAATCCTTCCATGACGTTGCACGCATCCAATTCGAACCGCACCACCGCCGCCAACTCGGAAGATGTAAACGAGCTGATTCGGAAGTTGCGTCTGCCTCGCGGTATCCACTTCAGTAAAGTCTTTGCCGAGCACATACGTGCCCGACTCGGGAGCGATCGCAATGACCTCTCCCAAATGTGAAGCCTCAAGCTCCGTTTTGAGACGCTCGTCGTAGAGCTGAAGTGCAGCCTTCTTGAGTGTCGTTCGATCGATGCTGATGGTGGACATCGCTTGCTCCATTGAATTTCAAGAACGGATGTTCGAACTGGAATCAAAACCTGCTGCCGGCATGCCGTCGCGATGGAATCGCAACTTACCCGCGTTTCCAGGTTGTCCCGTCGGGGCGGTCTTCGAGGACGACCTTTAATGCAGTGAGGTCGTTGCGGATCTTGTCGGAGAGCGGCCAGTTCTTTTCTTTGCGCAACGCGGCGCGCAGGTCGATGACGAGGCGCATGATGCCGTTCACGAATTCGTCGTCACCGGTACCTGATGCTTTCTTCTCGAGCGGCTGACGGAAGACTCCGAGGATGTTTGAGAGTTCTTTCAGCAACGTCATCGCGGTCGTCAGCGCAGCGATGTTGGCGGCGTTCGATTTGCCTTCGCCTTCGAGCTTTGCCGACGCGATGAAGCCGTTGATCGCTTTCCTCAAATCGAACAGCACGCCGACCGCGCCGCCGGTGTTGAAGTCGTCGTCCATGCAATCGTAGTAGCGGTCGCGCATCGCCCTCAGTTCGGAAAAGAACGCAGCGGGCTCACCGTCGAGCGATGGCGTACTCGCGCGAGTGGTCGAGGCTTTCAGAGCATAGAAGTCGGCTCCGGTGATGCGGCCATAGGTTTCGATGAGCCGGTAAAAACCTTCGATGCTCTTCGCGGTCTCTTCGAGTCGGTCGTCGCCGAAATCGACCGGGCTGCGATAGTGAGTTGCCATCAAGAAGAAGCGCACGGTCTCGGGATCGAACTTCGCAAAGACGGCGGTCTTGACGGACTCCGCGCCCTTCGAGCCCGCGAGCTTCTGCTCTTCTTGAGCTTGCTTGACGGCCATCATGTCGGCGCTGGCTTCGGCAGCATCGCCATGCCGCGAGTGATCGCCGCCGATCTTGCCGCCCGCGCCGCTCTTTCGGAGCAGCCCGTTGTGCATCCAGAAATTGCAGAAGCACTTGCCCGTGAAGGACTCGGACTGAGCCATCTCGTTCTCGTGATGCGGGAACATCAAGTCGAGCCCGCCGCCATGAATGTCGATCGTGTCGCCGAGCAGCTTCTGGCTCATTGCCGAACATTCGATATGCCAACCGGGACGGCCGGGGCCCCATGGACTTTCCCATGCGGGCTCGCCGGGCTTCGATCCCTTCCACAAAGCGAAGTCCGCCGGGTTGTGTTTGCCGTCCATCGTCTCGGCGCGAGTGCCCGCGAGCATCTCGTCGAGCTTGCGACCGCTGAGCTTGCCGTAGTCTTCATCGCGGCAGCATTCAAAGTAGACGTCGCCATTGAGCGGATACGCATAACCCTTTGCGATGAGTCCGCTGATGATGTTCTGCATCTCGGCGATGTACTGCGTCGCATACGGCATGTGGTCGATGCCATCAGGACCGACCGTCACTCCGAGCGTGCGGAGGTTGTCGAGATAGTCGTCGGTCATCTTCTTCGCGAGTGCCTCGACCGTTGTGCCGAGCTCGTTCGCTTTGACGATCAGCTTGTCGTCAACGTCGGTGATGTTGACGACCCAAGTGGTCTTGTAGCCGAGATAACTGAGGTAGCGTTTGATGGTGTCGAAGATCACCGGCCCGACCATGTGCCCGATATGCGCCGGCTTGTAGACCGTCGGCCCGCACAGATACATGCTGACCTGCCCCGGCTTCACGGGTTTGAACTCTTCCTTGGTGCGACTGAGCGTGCTGTAGATGCGGAGTGACATAGTTCTTCGCTAATGGGGTGAAATGATTGTTACAGGAATTGCCGCCCGGCATTCCGTGCCGAGCAACGACGATGACTGATTCAACGGCTGCTTCGAGCAGCAGCCGCTATTGCTGTTTGCGGAGTCGTTCGAGTTCAGCTTCGAGCGCGGCGGCTCGTTGTTCGGCGAGATCGGCGCGTCGGGTTTCCTCGGCAGCGCGGGCTGCTGCGAGTGATGCTCTTTCGGTTGCTTGTTCGGCTCGTTGTCGCATTCGCAGGCTCAGTTCGCTGCGATCGAGCAATCGTTCGCCGGTTGAGACCTCAATGAGTTGCAGCGTGCCGTCTTCGATTCGCAGGTGCAGGCCGAGTTCTTCGCTGAGTAATGCGCCGGTCTCGTCGAAACGCAGTTGCTGATAGCGACCGTCGGTTAAGCGGAAGCCCATCAAGGGCGGGTCGAGGTATTCCATCAGCGGATCGAACAAGAACAGCTCGCGCACGCCGAGTTGCCGATACAGCTCCGGCTTTTCGAACTCATCGCGTTTGCGAGTCTTCTTAGAGGTGACTTCGATGATGACGTCGGGCACTCGGCCTTCGTCCCAGATGCGATAAGTGCGACGGTTCTGCGTGCGGTGCTTCTTCACAACGAGCACATCCGGTACGACGAACTTCTTCGGATTGCCCTCGACGTAATACATGAGGATGTCACCAGAGACGTACGTGTTGAGTCCCTGATAGCGGAGCGTGAGCAGATCAATCAGGCGCATGATGGCCTGACGGTGCCAGTCTGTTTCACCCATAGGCTTGCCGTCTGATTCGGGGTAGTAGATGGGTCGCTTTCTGGTCGTTGTTGCCATCTGGATTGCCTCGCAGGATGCACGGTTTGTTTTCGACTAGTGAGTGACCACTGGACTCACGGGCCGAAGTCGCTTGATGCGGAGCATCGCCGAATCTGCGATTTGTCTGAAGAGCGATCTTCCGATGTTGATCGAGTGGCTGCGAAACTCGGTGATGCGACGGACTGCAAGTCCGTCGTACCGACATGCTTGCCGATGAGCGGTTGCCGTTGTGAGTCTCGGGGCAGCATTCCATTCGATCGCTTTGCCGGTAAGGTTGCCGAGCGCGTTCGAGGCTTCATTGGGGAGCTTTTGATTGCGGTCTGAACATTGAGTGGCAAGTCGGAAAGTCGTCTCATGCGATTCGTTGGCGTAGGTCGGAGTTCGAGTCAGGGACGACGGAATTGGGTAGTGATCGCGACGCTGTTGTGCTGCTTCGTGCCGTTGATGTGGGCGAAGGCACAAGACCCGCAAGCTCAGCCGACCGATCCGGCTGCGGCGGTGAGTGATGCTGCGGCGCCGGCTGTTGCTGATCCGAATGCGGCTGCCGCTCCTGCTGCTTCGAAGCCGCGCTCGACGGCAATGCCGTCCGTTTGGGATCTCGCCGTGCAGGGCGGCGTCTTCATGATTCCGATCGTGCTGTGCTCGATCGTCGTCGCGATTTATGGCATCGAGCGTTTTGTCGGTTTGAGAACGAAGAAGATCGCGCCGGCTGAGTTGATCGCGAAGCTGCATGCACTCAGCACGGAAGAGAAAGGCATTGATCCCCGGCAAGCGTATGACGTCTGCCGCGAGCATCCGTCGCCACTCGCACGCATTATCGAAATGGGGATTCTGAAAGTTGGGCGGCCCCATTCGGAGCTTGAGCAAGCGGTTGAGGATGCAGCAGCGCGCGAAGCGGATGAGATGGCGGCGAACCTCAAGCCGATCAACACCGCAGCGGTGCTCGGCCCGCAGATCGGACTCATCGGCACGGTGCAGGGCATGATCATGGCCTTCATGGTCACGAGCACGACGACGGCGACTGGTGCTGCGAAGGGGCAAGAGCTTGCTGCGGGCATCTATACCGCGCTCGTCACGACGTTCGCCGGTTTGTGCGTTTCGATCCCGGCGATCATCGTCGCGACGATGCTTGAGAGTCGCATCGAGCGGTTGCTGCGCGGAATGGAAGATGTCTTCGATCATGTGCTTCCGCAGTTCGAGCGCTTCGAAGGGAAGTATCGCGTCACGCTCAATAGCGATGCCTCGGGAGTGGTGCTGAAAGGCACCGCGCCGAAGGCTGCGGGGGCTCGTGCTGCGAGCGATTCAGCCGCGACCGCTGCTGCTCCAAAGGGTTTGTGGGGCGTGATGGGCAGCAAGTCGGAGTGATCTGGACACATTCCGCGAAGACGGCGTACCAATCGGCCCGTTGTGAGAAGGCTCGCGGACTTAAGCGCAGCACGTTGTCTGCGTGCTTACTTCGATTGCTGAGAGGCGCGCTGAAGTCGTGCTCTTCGAAAACAGCAAACTAGTTTGAATGCAGCGTCCTTTCGCGGAGAGGCTGCGATTAACTCGCCACTCGGGCTTGTCCCAGTGGTTTAACGGCCTTTGCGCTACTCAAACTGCCTTTGATTTTGAGTAGCGCATAGGCCGCTAAACCCCCGACACAAGGTCGGGGGCGATTTAATCACAGCCTCGGAGCGAAAGGCGACATTGAGGAGAGCTTGAATGCAGGCTGGTGGCGCAGGGACGCGCGGAACATGGAGCATGCTGCGAGGGCTAGTGTTTCCACTGCTCATCGTCGCGTCGGTAGGAGTCATCATCCTGCCGCTGCCCGCGTTCTTTCTCGACCTCTTTCTGGCCTGCAACATCACCGTCGCGGTGCTCATTCTGCTGACGACGATCTATGTGTCGAAGCCGCTTGAGTTCAGTGTCTTTCCCGCGTTGTTGCTCGGCACAACGCTCGCGAGACTGGTGCTGAATCTTGCTTCGACGCGGCTCATCTTGACGAACGGCGGCACGGACAAGACGGCTGCTGCCGGGCACGTCATTCAAGCGTTCGGTGACTTCGTTGCGGGCGACAAGCTCGTGATTGGGTTGATCCTGTTTTGCATTCTGGTCGCCATTCAATTTTTGGTGATCACGAAAGGTGCCGGGCGCATCAGCGAAGTCGCGGCGAGATTCTTTCTCGACGGAATGCCCGGTCGGCAGATGGCGATCGACGCCGAGCTGGCCGCCGGTGCGATCAATCAACAGCAAGCGAAAGTGCGACGCGATGAGATCGGGTTGCAGGCCGACTTCTACGGCTCGATGGACGGTGCCAGTAAGTTCGTGCGCGGCGATGCGATTGCGGGCATCGTCATCACGCTGATCAATGTTGTCGGCGGGCTCTATGTCGGCGTTGTCGAGCACGGCATGAGCTTCGGTGAAGCGGCTGAAGTCTTCACGAAGCTGACGATCGGCGACGGGCTCGTGACTCAGGTGCCTGCGTTTTTGATTTCACTCGCTTCCGGTTTGATCGTGACGCGAACGTCGTCAGACAGCGATCTGCCGAGTGATGTCATCGGGCAATTATTCCGACATCCCTTCGCGATGTTTCTGTCTTCGGGCTTTCTTGTCTTCTTGACCTTCACCGGGCTTCCGCGATTGCCGCTATTCGGACTGGCGGCAGCTTGTGCCGTTGTTGGATGGGTGCTGCAAAAGTCCGAGCAAGCAACGGTCAAGCAGACGGCGGCTGACGCGGCAGAGAAGCCTGAAGCACCAGTTGAAGATAAGCCGGAAGAAAAACTACATGTGCAGCCGATTTTGCTCGAACTCGGAGCAGGGCTCGTCCCACTGGCAGACATGTCGAAGGGCGGCGATCTGCTCGATCGAGTTCTTCAGATTCGGCATCAGATTGCAGACGAATTGGGCATCATCGTCCCGAAGGTACGGGTCCGAGATAATTCATGGCTCGGCATCAACGAGTACGTCATCAGCTTGCGCGATCAAGAGATTGTTCGCGGCGAGGTATGGCCGAACGCCTTGCTCGCCGTGAATCGCGGAGCAGCAAAAGGCGAACTGCCGGGAATTGAGACGACCGATCCGCTGAGCGGTGCTCCGGCCTATTGGATCGAACCGCATTTGAGAGACCGCGCAGCGATGAATGGTTACTCGTGCGCGGAACCGTCGCTGATCGTCGTCATGCATCTCATCGAGATCATTCGTCGGCACGCGGACGAACTGCTGACGCGGCAGCATCTGCATGAGCTGATCGGCTCGTTGAAAGACGTCGCGCCGAAGCTGCTCGAAGAAGTGAATCCCGACAAGTTGAAGGTTTCGACGGTGCATACCGTCTTACGAAACCTCTTGAGCGAGCGCGTTCCGATTCGAGATCTCGAAACGATCCTGCAAACGATCGTCGATAACGCGGACCGCATTACGAACCTCTCGATTCTGACTGAGTACGTTCGCACGGCTCTCGCGCGAACGATTTGTCAGAAGCACCGCGACCATCAGCGCCGCATGCACGTCGTCAGTCTTGATCCGATCCTCGAAGACTTCTTGAGGAGCAAGATGGACTTCGACCAGTTCGGCGTGAACTGCAAGCTGACTCCGGCAGAGTCGGAAGCGGTGCTCGGTGCCGTGCAATCTGAATTACAGAAGCTGACCGCGATCGGCATGCAACCGGTATTGCTGACAACGTCTCCGCAAGTGCGAGCGGGGTTGCGGCAGATCAGCAGCCGTTCGATGCCGAAGTTGTCCGTGCTGTGCCTCAATGAGGTTACGGCTGAAACGCAGATCACGAGTCGGGGCTATGTGCGAGCGGAGTGTCTCCGCGCGGCATTGCAGCCTCCGGCGTAAGGGGCGTTCTGAAGAGGACGCATAGGACCGATAGGACGTAGAGGACGAATAGGGGTAACGACGGCTTTTTCCTATTGGGCCTATTCGTCTTTTGAGTCCTATTTGTCTCATCTCACTCATCGTTGATTCTCATCCTCCAATTGGCAGCCGACCTATGAACGAAGTGAAAACTTTCCGCGCCGCTTCGATGCAAGAGGCTCTCGCGATTGTTCGTCGCGAACTGGGAATGGATGCCGTCATCCTGCATACGAAGCATGTGACGCATCGTCGTCTGCTGCCGTTCTTGAAGCCGCGCGAGGAGATCGAAGTCACCGCCGGTGCTTCCGCTCCGGTTCGAGCGAAGCAAGAACGAGTTGCGACCGAGCAACGCTCGGGTTCATCAGCGGGTCACTCGATGACGCGCAGTGCGACGGCGTTACGGACTGAGACTTCGAGTGAGCCCGTTGCCGTTCCGAGGAATCGTTTGCCGGCTGCGACGCCGTCAGCACCTGCATCGGCATCAGCGCCGACGTCAGAGTCAGAGCTTGTGACGGGCGTCTCAAAGGCGGCGCAGATCGCTGCGGAACTTGAGCGGCGGCAGGCGGACCGCATGAAACTGGATGAGAGTTTGAAGTCGCTCGAACGCATGACGGGATCGACGCCGGCACCGAATCAAGTCGCGCGACTTGCTCGTTCAAAGGATGCGACTCGCACCGAGTCCGCCGAGGTCATTGATGATCGCCGCGCTGACTTCGGTCAGTCGCAGAAGAGATCGAATGCTGACTCGTCTCATCGCGGTCACGGACGAGTTGTCGAACGCGAGCAATGCGTCGACGTCGATGATGTTTGGGTCGGCAGTCCGCTCGGTGCGAAGTCGTTACCGAAGAGCACCGATCGACCGATCGATCGCATGAAGCGCGCGTTGTCGAGCAAGGCGCCGAATGATGCGGGACTCGATATCGACGCGCATGTGCCGATGAATCGGCTCGCGGATGATCCGCCGAATCAAGCGGCTCATCTCGCTGCGGCGATGCAGGCGTCGGCTCCGGTCGGCTCGAATGTGAATGAGCTCACGGCAAAGCTCGATGCACTGCAGAAGATGGTCGAGAGCCTCACGAAGACGTCGCAGTTCAGGCATCACGATGAAGTGCCGAGCGAGTTGTTCGACGTCTATACGCGGCTCATTGATGCGGACATTGAGGACTCAGTGGCGCGCGATCTTGTCTTCCGCTTGCGAGATAACTGCGTTCCCGAGCAACTCGCCAATCCGGCATCGTCGCTCGCGATCCTTTCGGGAATGGTCGAAGCCGACATCAAGTGTGCTCGCCCGATTCATGCGACGGTCGGACGGCGGAAAGTGGTTGCTCTTGTCGGACCGACGGGCGTCGGCAAGACGACAACGATCGCAAAGCTCGCTGCCAATTTCCGTTTGCGTGACGGCATCAAAATGGGTCTTGTAACCGTTGATACATACCGCATCGCGGCGGTCGAGCAGCTTCGGACATACGCCGAGATCATCGACTTGCCGATGAAGGTTGTGACGAGCCCTCAAGACATGCGGCGGGCTCTCGATGAACTAACCGGACTGGATCTCGTGCTGATCGACACTGCCGGCCGCAGCCCGCGCGATGATTTGAAGATTCAAGAACTGAAGTCGCTGTTGAGTGAGGCGTCAGTGGATGAAGTGCATCTCGTCATGAGCCTGACAGCGAGCGTGCGCGGCATTCAGATGACCGCCGAGCAATTCAAGCCGGTCAATCCGACGGCAATGGTGCTGACGAAACTCGACGAAGCAGCGGGAATGGGCAGCTTGCTATCGGTCTCGCGGCAAGTGGCGCTGCCGGTCAGCTATGTGACAACGGGGCAAGATGTGCCCGACGACATTGAACCGGCCAATGCCAGTCGACTGGCTCGATTGGTGTTGGGCGAAGATCGCTTGTTTGTTTGATGACGGTGAGACAGCGCATCTCGTAGCTGAAATCGTGAGATTTCAGGCATTTTCACCGACCGAAATCTCACGATTTCGGCTACTGAAACTCGAAGGTCCACTGTCGAACTTAGATGCCGTTTGTGCTTCAGCGTGCTTTCGCAGAGAGGTTGTGATTAATCGCCACTTCGGCTTGTCTCAGTGGTCTAGCGGCTTCTGCGCTACTCGAATTTCTCAGTATTCGAACTAGCGCAAAAGCCGTTGAACTCCCGACGCAAGGTCGGGGGCGTTTAAATTACAGCCTTGGAGCGAAAGCCGACACTCTTTTCTGATGTTGCGCACCCAATGCTCGATCAAGCCAAAATACTTCGCGGACTCGTTGAACAGCGGCAGACGGCGCCGCGCGTCTCTTTGCCGGGAAGCGTGAATCGCGCTCGCACGATCTCGATCGTTAGCGGCAAAGGCGGAGTCGGGAAGAGCGTCATTGCGCTCAATCTCGCGATCGCCCTGCAACGGCTCGGCAAGTCGGTTTGCGTGCTCGATGCATGCCTCGGACTGGGCAGCATTGATTTGCTCTGCGGGCTCAATGGCTATTGGAACCTGTCGCATGTCGTGACCGGTGCGAGGTCGCTGAATGACGTGCTGCTGAAAGGGCCCGAAGGCATTCATGTTGTTTGCGGCGCGAGCGGACTCGTTGATCTCGCCGACGTGCCGGACAACGTGCAGCGAGAACTCATCTTTCGAATGGAAGAACTCGAACGCACGCATGACATCTTGATCGTTGATACGAGCACCGGGATTCATCGCACCGTCAGACAGTTCGCGACGGCTGCCGATCAGGTATTAGTTGTTACCGTCCCCGAGACGACCGCGATTGCCGATGCCTATGCGACGGTGAAGGCGCTCGGGACGCCGGATGCTCCGCCGATTGATCTGATCGTGAATCAAGCCGACTCGCCGACTCAGGCGAAGATCATTGCGAGTCGCATTCAGCAGACGTCGCGGACGTTCTTGAGGTCCGCCGTCTCGCTCGCCGGGCACATCAGTCGAGATGCGGCGGTCGTTCGCTCAGTCGCCGCGCGCGAGCCCTACATGATCGGTGCGCCGAACTCGGCAGCCGCGACGGATACGCATCAACTCGCGCGACGCTTGCTGAGCATGTCGGGATCACTGAGCACGATGCAGTCCTACTTCGATCGCTTCTGGCACAAGCAGCGCGATCGAGCGGCATAGGCTGACCTCGTTCGTAGTCCCGGCTTGAGTCGGTGCGTGACCTCGTAGCATGGGCTTCATGCCCGTGCTCTTCGGGGACTCGCTGAAAGCATTATCGCGGACGCGTTCGATTTGATGAGGCACGCAGAATTCAGACTGCGGTGTCGGCTCAGACTGGATCGCAATGCCGACCTAACTCCGTCGCCTTCGGCTTGCCGCTAAACGAGAGGGCTCGACGTCAGAGAGACTGCCGGATGACGGGAGCAATTCAAAAGGCAGCACAGACTGGAAGTCCATGCTACTTGAGCGACTTGCGATGAACGCTCGGCGGCATCTCAACTGTTATCGCGGTGCGGTTATGCGGAGCGTCGTCGTCGTGCCGGTTGTGCGAGCTTGAGTTGTTCCCGTCGGATGAAGTTGCGGTCGCTCGGCAGGTCGCGCGTCTTAGACTGACTGTGCGGCGATCTCTTTGCCGTTGCGGTTTGCTTTCGACTGAACTCAGGACTGTGAGATATGGCTACTGGCTCTAAGCCGAAGCGGTTGATGTCGCTCGATGCGTTTCGTGGGTTTGTGATGTTGGCGATGGCGTCGAGCGGCTTTGCGTTTCGGCAAGTCGCGGCGACCGTCCGCGACATGCATGCAGGCACGCCGTCTGATGGATGGTGGCGCTTCTTGTGGGACACACTCGCGTACCAGTTCGATCACGTTGCATGGACCGGCTGCGCTGCATGGGATCTCATTCAACCGGCCTTCATGTTTATGGTCGGCGTTTCGTTGCCGTACTCGATTCAGCGCCGCATCGACGAGGGCGAGAGCCCGATGAAACGCTTCGGGCACGCGCTGTATCGGTCGGCCGTCTTGATCATGCTCGGAGTGCTGCTGTCGTCGTCCTTAGAGAACGGCATCAACTTCATCTTCGCGAATGTGCTGTGTCAGATTGGGCTCGGGTACTCGTTTGTGTTTCTGCTCGGCGAGCGGAGCCTGAAGGATCTTGCGATTGCAGTGATTGTGATCCTCGGCGGTTACGGAGCATGGTTCGTCTATCAGCCGATCAATCAGCAAGAGGTCGCGGCGACTCAGCAATATGTATTACAGCAGCACCCGCAGAAGGCGGCGCGGACTCCGGCTGAGTGGTCGCAGTTCACGGGTTACGAGGCGCACTGGAATAAGCACATCAACGCCGCCGCGCAGTTCGATCGCGAGTACCTCAGCAAGTTGCCTCGCAAAGAGCCGGTTTGGAACGGGCGGACGTATTGGATCAACGCGGGCGGCTATGCGACTCTGAACTTCGTGCCGGCAATGGCGACGATGCTCTTCGGTGTGATGGCCGGGCGAGTGCTGCGCAGCGATCGCGATGACAAGCAACGTTTGAAGTGGCTCTTCGGAGCAGGGCTGACGTGCTTCGTGCTCTCGATGGCGGCTGACCGGCATTTGTGGCCGACGCAATGGCTCTCGCTAGAGTGGCAAGCGAAGTTCAACGAGTACTTCCATTGGTCGCTGTGCCCGGCGGTGAAGCGGATTTGGACGCCAACATGGGCGGTCTTCAGTGCCGGTTGGGTCTTCTGGGCACTGGCTTGCTTCTACTGGTTCGTCGACGTGAAGGGCTATCAGAAGATTGTGATGCCACTGGCTGTCGTCGGCATTAACTCGATCGCGATGTATTGCCTCTATCAACTCTTCCGAGGATGGATCGGCGGCGCGATTCAGCGGACGTTCGAGATGATCGACGCGTTTGCTGGTTGGCAGGACGGGCTTCGAAGTTGGATCGACCCGCAGCGCTGGGCCTATGCCCCGATCGCCGACAACGTGCTGAAACTCGTCGTCCTATGGGGCGTCTGCTTTTGGATGTATCGCAAGCGGTTGTTCGTGCGGATCTGAAGCCGCGACTGATTCGCAGTTCAAAGACGAGTCGTAGGATGGCCACTCATGGCCGTCCCGCCGTGACGTGTTGCTTTTGCTACAGCATGACGTGCCCTCGGAAGTCGACGTCGAAGTGCCGCGCATCATTTCGCTTGTCGGCTGAGTTCATTTCGCAAGCGGGCGAGTTCTGCTTCGTACTTCGAAAGCACTTCTTGAGCCGCCGACAGCTTGCCTTCAGTTGAGGCCAGTTTTTCCTTCGTATCAGCCAATAGCCCTTCCGCAGCATCGAGCTTGCGTGCATTGGCGAGACGGCCCTCTTCCGAAGTCAGCAACCGAGCGCCGTTATCAAGGCGGTAGAAGACCAATTGATCGTCCTCGGGGATCAACCGCAGCCCGAGTTCTTCACTGATCAGCGCCCCGTCGGCTTCAAGTTTGATGGGGCGATACTGACCGTCGACGAGGCGGTTGCCCTGCAATTGAGGAAAGAGGTAGTCCTCAGTGGGATCGAACAAGAAGAACTCGCGGATGCCCAGTTCGGCATAGAGGCGGGGCTTGTCGCGCTGATCCTGCTTCTTCGTCTTGTTGGATGTAACTTCAATGACAACCTGCGGAACGACCCGCTCTCTCCAGAATTGAAAAGTGCGTCGCGTTCGCGGTTGCAACCCCTTTGCGACAAGCACATCGGGGCAGAAGCATTTCTTCGGATTGCCCTCGACGTAGTAGACGAGAATGTTGCCGGACACATAGACCTGCTGGCCTGCGAAATAGAGTTCGAGCGCGTTGATCTCACGCACCATTTCTTGTCGATGCAGGTCCGTTTCGCCCATTGGTTTTCCATCTGACTCGGGGTAGCGAATCGTCTTCGTCGTGATTGCAGTCGGCATACGAAACCCTGTCACAAAAAATGCACTCGCTGAACTCTGAGCGGCGTCAGAGTGCAGGTTGAGCTTAGTTTCGGATCTAGCCCTCATCCAGATGAGCGTTGCGCAACGGCGGCGCGCTCATGGGGATCGACCCGCAGCGCTGTGCCTATGCCCTGATCGCCGACAAAGTGCTGAAACTCGCCGGCCTATGGGGCGTCTGCTTTTGGATGTGTCGCAAGCGGCTATTCGTGCGGATCTGAGGATGCTTTGAGTTGTCTTGTTGTCCGACTCAAACGCAGGCGCTGCATTGCTGTCTGAGTCGGAGCTTCCTCGATGGCATCCGCCTGTCAGGGCTCAACTTGTGCGACTGAAGAATGGCTCAACGTGCGAGGCCATTGACCAAAAGTTGAAGCCCTGCGCGACCATCGAAACGAGTGCGGTCATTGTTGTCGGTATCGAAGCCCATCCTGTCGCTACTCCCGCGTGAACCGATCCGAGTGCAAGCAGGCCAACAACGCTGAGAAGGCCATGAAAGACAATGTGCTGCACGATGAACTCGCGAGTCGATGTGTCGCAGAGGTTCTTCGCCCATCGGAAGAAGACTGCGTACATCAACGCCAGTTTCGCGGAGTAGCCGACGAGCATCAGGTAGCCCCAGCCGCGAAAGACCGAGATGAACGGCGGGAAGTTGCGGATCTGATTGTTGAAACCAAATGTTGGCGATGAGACCGCGAAAGCGATCCCGGCCAGCAACGCTCCGGCCCATGCGCCGAACAGGAGTTGTTTCGATCCCTTCTCGGGTGTCTTAATCCCCAGTGTCATCGCGAGGCCGGACGTCACGACTGACGGTACTGACAACAGGACGATGGCCATTGCGATGCCGGCAACGTCAGTCAGTACGAAGCGATTGAAGAACACTGCCGCGAAGAAGGCTCCGCCCAGTGTGGCGAGATACGGCAAGACTTTGCCGTCCATCTTCAAAATGTAGGTCAATGGCAGAAGCGGGAGTGCTGCGGTGCAGGCCATTGCCAGTCCGCAGAACATGAGATCGGTCTCGAGCAGCGTCTCGCCGGAGCCTTGTCCGAATGGAATGAAGACTTCCATTCCGAGAATGAAGAGTCGCTTAAAGGCCAAGAAGCACCATCCGTTGATGCCGACCGACATCGCGCAGAGTTGAATGCCGATCGTGATCAACATCGCTCGCGCTTGCGGCAAGAAATACGGCTCATAGATCGCTTTGCGGATCCCTCGTTCCTCATCCGTCATCAGCGGCGCTTCGGCTTCATAGATCGGCAAGTCGGGGCGCGACGCTATCGGGTCATAGGCTGCGATCTGCGCTGCTTTCGCGAAGTCGATCGCTTCGGTGTGTTTGAGCTTCAACTCGCGTT
>CAZNMS010000212.1:0-13982 GCA_964573505.1 uncultured Planctomycetaceae bacterium
CCTGCAAATCGCCGTTCCATGGCCAACTCCTGTGTGAGATCCAATCGCACTCAAGAGATTTTGGCCATGCAACTTCCGTCGCATGAAGATCAACGGACAGTCGAACTCGATGCCAATCGCTCTAGCTCTCCGAAGCAGTTGCTCGGCTCGGCGATCCTGTTTGAGTCGGGAATTCGGTCTGAGTCGATCCGCCATTAACGCTTACTTCACACCGGATGTTGACGGCGTTTTCGGACCTTCTGTGAGAGCCTCATCCCGCTGAGGCTCGGGATGGAATCCCAAGCTACTTCTTCGAACGAGTTCCCGAAGCAGGCTCTGGCGATCCGGTGTTCGCGGACAATTTTTGGGGAACTTAGTCCTGCACGAAAAAGTTGCGTGCAGTTGGCAAGAGCGTTGCCTCTTTGATCTTCGAGAGTTACTGCGCGCCGCTTGAGTGCTCGCTTAATGGTTCTTCGAGGAGACCACTCGAACGCGGGCTGCGACGAGACTTCAGAGGGAGCTTGCTCATGTTGTTGATGAATTGGTTAACTGGGGTGAAACGCGCTGGTAGGTCGAACCGTCTAAGAGGCTCGGCCAAGTTGGCAATAGACCGAGCAAGAGTCTTGGCCAGGCAAAATGGGTCGCTGAGGTCGGAGACGCTCGAAGAACGAACTCTCCTTTCGGGTTTTGGCTTCGATTGGGAGATGGTGCCGCGCGTCGTAGCTGATGCGGATGGGCGCATCGCCATTCCAAATTCGCGCGCCTATGCCGAGCCGGCCTTCTATCAGACCGTGCTGACTGTGCGCGATGCGACGCCCGGCGCTTCGAATAACCCGGCTGATTACGAATGGCGCATCTTCGATGCGGACACTCTGCAACCCGTCGCCGCTGCGACCGTGCAAGGCGTCGGTCGCGTGATCGGGCTCAATCAGCCGCGAACGCCGACGGCAGGCGAACTGAATCAGTTGCCCGATTCGGTCGTCGACTCTGATGCGATGCAGTTCCTCGTGAATCTCGCCCCCGAAGCGCGCGTGAACGGCGAGTACGTCGCCGAAGGGCGCTACATCATTGCGCTCGAATCGCCGAGCGGTGAGACGATCGCGCGGCGCGTTCATTTTCGAGACTTCATGATCGTCGCAATGGGCGACTCGTACTCGTCCGGTGAAGGCAATCCGGAAGTCATTGCCGATGAGGGCGAAGAATGGGCGCGGAGTTTCAACTCACACAGTCTTCCCGAGTGGAACGTTCTCACGACAGAAGAACGGGCTCTTTACGAGTGGTCGGCAGATCCGGATCCCGATCAAGACGACAATGACAACGGCATCCTCAATGACATTGCCGACGATCGTCAGCGAGTCGATCGCTTTCATCTCTTCTCACATCGTTCGTCGTTTGCCTCGCCGGCGCAGACAGCACTCGAACTGGAGAATCAAGATCCGCACTCAACAGTGACGTTCGTGTTTCTGTCAGCGAGCGGTGCGACGATTGACATCGGGGCCTTCGATAATGATCCCGCGAATGGCTACTTCGGTATCAAGGACGATCAAGAACGGCGCTATGACGAGGAAGTAGTCCCACAAGGCGGCATTGCAACGATCTTCGAAGACATCCCGGCTTATGACCGACTGCCGCCACAGTTGGAGCAGCTTGAGAAAGTCGTCGGCACGCGCGCGATCAACTCCATGTTGCTTTCGTTCGGCGGCAACGACATCGGCTTCTCGCGGATCGTCGCGGCACTTGCGACGGGGGCTTACTTCGAGGGAGTTGAGTTTCTGGGCAACTCGTTCGACGACTTGCTCAACGCCATCGAAACCGGAACTGAGGATGCATGGGAAAACGCCTTCAGTTTGCTCGACCTCGGGCCCGTCGACACTTACGCGATTCCCGGTCTCAATGGTCTTGATGCGGCCTATCAGCGTCTGAACAACGCCCTGCATGCGCTCGATGCCGACAACCGCATCAGCTTGCCGCCTCAAGAAAATATCTTCTTGACCGAGTACCCAAATTTCGGAGTGCGGGCCGACGGCTCGACCTATGACTTCAAAGACGACATCGCCGGCACTCCGGGAGACTTGCTCGGCCCGTTAGTCTTCATCGACGCTGAAGAAATGGAGTGGGTCCGCGACACCGTTGTGCCTCGGCTGAGGGAACACTTCTTACAGTCGCCCTTCACAGAGATCGTCGGCGTCGACGCTGCGTTTCGCGGGCACGGGTATCCTGATGAGGAGAACTCAAACCCCATCGAATTACCCGGCTATGACCGCGTTCAAACTCAACGGGACTTCGAACGGGCGAGCTTCTTCCGTACGCGCGAAGCATCCGATGAACTGCAGGACGATCAGTTTGGCACCGTGCATCCCAACAAGCTGGGGCATGCCGCGACCTCGAATGTCGTCTTGCCGTACCTCGAACAGCAATTGGCGGCATCTGGGTTTCAGCCGGAAGGCATCGCGAGTCGCACCGGGGATGTCATCACAATTGACGCCACAACGCTCTTTGCGGGCGCGACGACCGAGTATCAGCTCACCGGAGCAACGCTCTTTCGGCGCGCGGCCGATCAAAACGAGATCGCCAATGAAGTCGCGACGATCGCTCCCGTTAACGGTCGAGCAGGGATCTTCAGCGTTGAGATCGACGGCGAGTCACTCGGCAATGTGCATCTCAATGAGAGAGTCGGCGGAACACCAGCAGTGCAGTCCGGGCGTTTCTACTTTGTTCCAACTGTGAGCGACGGCCTCGCATCCGATGGCGATCCCGCCGCGAAAGGCTTTCAAGGGACGTTGCAGTTCAATCTCTCCGCACGTCGCAACGGAGCGGCGGTCACGAGCAGTGTGTTCGTGAATGTCGGACCGGACTTCACGACTGTCGCGGGCGAGCCGACCTCAATCTCCGCCAATAACTCGATCGAAAACCTGCTTCGAGTCGAGCAGCGATTGGCGTTTCTTGGCATGCCGACCGGAGACGGGCTACCGATCTCGGTTGATGGAGTTCTTGACGAAGGAACTCGGTCGGCACTGAGAGTGTTTCAATCCATCATCGACTCGACGGGCCGCGTTGTTCCGTTTGACCCCGCAACGAAGGGCGTTTCGCCACAACGCGGGCTCACAAGAGCGTCAGGGCAACTCGATGCGAACACCGTCAATTGGCTTAACGCTGAGTTCGCGCCGCGCTGGGTGAACGTTGTCGATCCCGATCCACAATCCATTGCGTTTAATGCGTTAGCACCAGTCGGCAATTTTGATTACCTCCCGCTCGTGAATGCGACGAATCCAAATCGCGGTCAACGCGACGGACGCACGCCGCAATCTGAGACCTTTGCCGCCGACTGGATTGCAGATGTTGTCCGGCAAGCCTCAGCGGCAGTTCGAGCTGAGTTCGAAGCCAATAACAACAATCGCCCCTACGGCGTTGTGATCAATGGACTCAGCGAAGCAAATGCGCTCGACTCACTCGAGTTCCGGCAAGCGACAGCGCCCGACCGACTTCACTCGGCGGGAACAGAGGTCGTTATCGACCTGCATCCGGATGCACGATTGGGACAGAACAATGGTCTCAACACCGAAGAGAACTTCGTCGTGCGATTCGTTGCCGCACTGAAGCAAGCCGGTGAGCAACATTCTCCGCCGCTGCGAATCACGCAGGTTGTTGTTCGCAATACGGACATCACGACGAACTTGAACTCGACCGTTTTTGGCGGGCAGCCAATCGCAGGGACTAACAACAACGTCGGCAACACTAACAACGTCAACATCTCGTTTGCCGTGCAGCCGGTGACCTTCGGAGTCACCGATCAAGCCGCGGAACGCATCGTTGCCGCTGCCGACAAGCTCGCTGATGTCGGCGATGGAATTCGCCGCTCAACGCCCTTCACAACTCCGCTGCCGTTTGTGGTTGAAGATCCCGTCGAGCAACCCGCTCCCGATCCGAATGGGGATCCCGAGCCGCCCACTCCGACGCAGACGACGCTCGGTGATCTCGTCGATCTCGGCTCATTGCTACGGGATGAAATTGTTACTCCCCTACGCGACTTCTTCCGCGATCACCTCAACGCATCGGCTGATGACCTGCGGAGCTATCTCGATGGACTTGCCGGCCAAATTTCCAATGTCGCGGTTTCTCTGAATGGCAACGCGGCAGCAGTCGCGTTTCGTTGGGACCGGGCGCTTACTCTCTTGCGCGGAATCGATCTTTCCGCCGAGGAGCTTGCCGCTGCCGGGCTGAACTTTGAATTACCCGGCAAATTCAATCTGAATGTGAATCTCGGGCTCAACGTCGCGATCGACCTTAACCTCTCTGCCGGAGTGTCTTTGCCGAATGGCACATCGCTGAGGCTTACAAACTTCACGACGAACTTCGGTCTCGATGCCAGTGGAGTGAATTTTACACCTGATGCGAGTCTCGGCTTCCTCGACATCAATGTTCCCAATGGATCGTTCAGGCTCGGCGCGGGTTTCAACATCGACTTCAACGGCGGTCAGTCAATCTCGCTCGGACAATTGAGTGCGCTCGACATTGGCGGCTTGCTGACTCCGGGAAGTTTCGTCGGCACTCTGCCGAATGCGCGGATGATCGACATCAACTTGCCGATCAGCACGACGTTGCCGGGCTTCAATCAGAACGGTCTCGGCATCTCATTGGGTGACGTCAACTTCTTCGACGGCACGCTCCCGGACTTCACGATCAATGTCGGACAACTCAGCGGCTTCGGGCAGTTGTCGAGTGCGAGCTTCAACAACTTGCTGTCGGGACTCGGCGGCGTCTTTGAGACGTTGAAATTCTCGCCGACGTTCAATGTCGATGTGCCGTTTGTGAATGACTTCTCGCTCGGAGATGTCTTCGACTTTGCGACGCCATTTCAGGAATTGATTCTTGATCGACTCTCCCTTCCGGACGTCCCCGGAGTGCCGGCGTTTCCTTCGTTGCAGGAATTCGTCGCGGCGCTGCCTCAAGTCAGCGATCTCAACTTCAGCTTCGTGAATGGCGCGGGGCAGATTCGCATGCGGTTTGCGTTTGAGCGGCATGTGCATCCCGCTCCCGTCGCTGTGAATCTCGATCTTGTTGACGGTGCTGCCGAGCAACTCGGGAATCTCGAAGCTTCCGGCACGTTCCAATTGGATGCCGACGTTGAAGCCGGGTTTGTGTTCGTCGTCGATCTCGGCACGCTCGGCGCGAATGTCGTCGTCAACAATGCGACGCGCATCAATCAGTTGTCGGCGGCGTTCGGCGTCAATGGCGAGCGCTGGGGACGCGCGAATGGCAACGGCAACTCGACCGATCTGAGATTCGCGCTGCGCAATGGGACGACCTTCAATGTCGATCTCAACGGGATCAACGCGAATAGCACGCTCGGAGACATCGTTGCTCACATCAATGCCGCTGCGGGGAATCGGCTGACGGCGAGCGTTGATCTGCTCGGCAAGTTCATCCGGCTCGAAGACCGAACCGCTCCCGTCGGTGAAGCGAAGCTGCAAGTGTCTTCGCTCAATGGCTCAATGGTCGGTCTGCTGCTCGGCATCGTCGGTCGCGACGACGACAATGACGGCGTCATCAATGGGACGCCGTTGCATGGCGACTCGCTGACTCAGCACGTCTACATCGAAGAGTTGCCCGGCAATCCCGATGCGGGTCTGCAACTCTTGAGCGGCTCAGCGTCTTTGACGGGCAGCAACATCGGGATGACGGGTCATTTCGGGGGGCTCGTTTGCATCAACGTCGGAGACGGACCTGATCCCGGCAATCAGCCAGACGGGCGCGGCAATGTCTCGTTGAGTGCCGATGTCACGATTAACGACCCCAATCTCGACGGACGACTGACGCTTGAGGAACTCATCACAACAGTCGGAGATGCCGGAGCTGCAGAGAGTCCGTTCGATGTCGCTCTCGACGCGTCAGCAGACTTTGAACTGAGGCCGATCTCCGTCGTGCCGTGCGGACCGAATGCCTTTGAGGCCGGTGCTAATCCGAACGACTTGCTCGGTGACGAAGCGCGGATCGTCATCAATTGGCCAGAAGTCTTTCTGTCTGATGCCGACGGCTTCGATCTCAATCTCGAACCGGGCGCTCCCGGCGGCTTCAACATCAACTTCGAAGGCTTTGAGGATCTGCTCAACTTCGATGACTTCGATACGGACGACATTCTGGGGATGCTCGATCGAGTGTCGCTGTTTGTCGGATCGCTGACGGGTTTCGACTTCTTCAACGTCAAAATTCCCGGCATTAATCGCTCGCTCAGCGACGTGCTCGACTTTGCGGATGCATTCAAAGCGAAGATTGATGAGTTGCGGCTCAATCCCGATCTCGGGTTTGATGAGTTAGAGCTTGAGTTGCGCGACTTGCTCGGGCCGGAGTTCAATGGGCTTAATGTCTCGCTCGATAACAACGGCCCGCATCCGGTTGTCCGGTTCGATCTGCCGTTCAATCTCGCTGACGTGCAGACGACGCTGCCGCTCGATTTTGATGTGAAACAATTCTTACCCGATGCCGTCGGCAACATCGTCGACTTCGATGCGGCGGGCAGCATCGCGGTGGAGGCCGACGTCACGTTCAATCTCGCGATCGGACTCGAACTCAATCCGAACAATCCAGTGCCGTTCCTCTTCGACAATGGCACGAATGCGACGGCGACATTTGAAGTGCTCGGAACCGACATTCGGTTTGATGCTGCCGTCGGACCGTTCGGGGTTTCGATCGGTCGAGATGACAATCCCAATACTCCGGCCAATGAAGCGGACTTCGGTCGGATCATCATCGACGAAGATGGCGCGGGGGCATCGACTCAGCCGGCTCAGTTCACGATGCAGCTTGCCAATAACGACGGCGACGGAAGGCACTATCTCAGCGACCTCGGCGCAGTCGCGGCGGACTTCACGACAGACATCAATGCGGCGGCATTCGTTGACTTGCCGGTCTATACGCGCACCGGGCAAGTCTTCGATCCGGGCAATCCCGATCTGCGCATCACAGTGCCGGATCTGACTGATCTCGGTTCGTTCAATGCGGTCACTCCGGACTTCACTGCGGCGTTGAATTCACTCGATCTCAGCGGGTCGCTCGACAGTTTGATCGGCGGGCTCGACGGTCTGCTGAGTCTGCTTGAGAACGCGCTCGACGGACGCGTCTTCGGAGTCGACTTGCCGCTCATCGGCGATCGTCTCAAAGCCGCTTCCGACTTCATCGGCAGCCTGCGCAGCGACTTGATCGACAATCTTACGAATCCCGGCGGGAAGACCGTCACGTTCGTGCGGCAAGCGATCTTCGACGCGATCGGTCCCGGCGGACTCAACTGGTTGCGCGATAGCGCGGATGTAGGCTCCGAGATCACCGTCAACGATGTCGTGATTCGCGCAGACGGCGTCGTCGTCACCGATCTGACGTCGATCAATCTCTCAACCAATACCGTGCAGTTCGATCTGAAGCTCGGCGCTGATCTCATCGACTTCCGCACGTCGCTCGACGGCTCATTGGGAGTCCCCGCACTCGGGCTTGATGTCGACGGCACGCTGCATGTCACGGGCGGGTTCGAGTTCGATCTCGGCTTCGGAGTCAGCAAGACCGACGGAGTCTTCTTCAGTGTCGCGGATGCGAGCGACCTGCAACTCGACTTCCGCGCGCAAGTCGAGTCGCTCGCAGCAACCGGTTCGCTCGGGCCACTGCAACTCGATGCGCGAACGCTCTCAGCGAACGAGCTCACTCAAGCCGAGCGGAATCGCAGTCAGATCACGATCGGCAGCGCCCCCAATCAGCAGACCATTACGGCGATCAATGCCTTCGCGGGCGTCTTCGTCGTCGACATCACGGATCCGAGCGGGAACGGACGATTGGCGCTCGATGAGTTCGGCAGTCTCGGTGACAACATCAACGCAACGCTCGGGGCCGTCGGCTCGCTGCATCTCGATCTAATGGCGAGTCTCGGCGGCGATGCGAACTTCCCGTCAATCGGCACCGAAGTGCATGCCTATTGGGCAATGCCCGACATCGCGGAATTCGATGCGCAGCTTCCGTCGATCGAATTTACGAACGTCAGATTGAATTTTGGCGAGTTCTTGTCGGACACGTTCGGCCCGATTCTCAGCACGATCAACGACATCGTCGATCCGATTCGCCCGATCCTCGACGTGCTGACGTCGCCGCTTCCGGTCATCACTGAGTTGCGCGGCGAAGCAACGAGTTTGATTGATCTCGCAGAACTCTTCGGCCCCGAAGGTTCGTCGGCATCGGCGTTCATCGGAGCGCTCGACACGCTCGCAGATCTCGCGCAATTGGGAGCGTTCGGAGATGATCTCTTCTTGCCACTCGGCGGCTTCGCCTTTGATGCCGATACGGGAGCGATCAATCCCGATGCTGCCGCTCGTAGCTTCAATTTGAATAGCGCCGTCGGTGCGCTCGGCGGAAGTGTCGCGAGTTACTTCAACAGCATCCCGCGCATCGCGGGCGGTGCGATTCCCGAAGACGAATTAACCGACGGACAATTCGCCTTCCCGGTGCTCGAAGACCCGCTCAGCGTCTTCCAATTGCTGCTCGGCAAAGAGGACCTAACGCTCATCACTTATGACATTCCCGATCTCGATCTCGAGTTCCTCTACAAGCAGTTCTTCTCGATTGTCGGGCCGCTCGGTTCGACGATTACCGGTCGCTTTAAAGCCGAGATCGACTTCAAAGTGGGCTTCGATACGCAGGGCTTCTTCGACTTCAAAGACTCGGGCGATGTGCTCGACATCTTCAACGGATTCTATCTGAGCGACACCATTCACCCGAATCCGAAGCCGGGCGACAAAGACGTGCCCGAGATCGCGATCCTCGCGCAGTTACTGGCGTCGGCAGAGTTGAATCTCGGCATCGCGCGCGGCGGAGTTGAAGGCGGCATTACGGGCACCGTCGACCTCAATCTGCATGACAACAACGGCGACGGAAAGATTCGCTTCGGCGAACTGGCCGACAACTTTTTGTTGGGCGATCTCGGCATTCACATCTTCGACGTCAGCGGCAAGATCGAAGCGGGGCTCGAAGCGTTCGTCGAGATTGACTACTTCCTCGATACATGGCGCCGCTCGTACGAGATCGGTCGCGCGACGCTCCTCGACTTCGAGATCGACCGTCCGCAACCGCCCGCTCCGCCGCCGGAGCCGATGCTCGCAACTCTCAACGTCAATAACGGCGTGCTGACGGTCAATGTCGGGCCGAATGTCGGAGCACTCGTCGAGGGAGAGCATGAACTCGAAGTCGACGGCAATGACGTCGTCATGCTGCGCGGCGGTGCGCAGGGGCAAGTCGTCGTCGCGGCGTTCGGCTTGCAGCAGACGTTCGACAATGTGACGCGCGTCGTGCTCGATGCCGGTAATGGAAATGACAGCATCACAATCGACTCATCGTTGCGTCTGCCGGTCCTGCTCTCCGGCGGTGCGGGCAACGATCGCATCACTGCCGGGGGCGGCGCGGCGACGATCAATGGGGGTAATGGAACTGACACCATTATCGGTTCTGGCGAAGCGGACCTCATCGACGGCGGTGATGAAGCTGACTCGATCTCGGGCGGCTTCGGCGATGACACCATTCGCGGCGGCGCGGGCAACGATTCGCTCGACGGCGGCTTCGGCGATGACGAACTCTCGGGCGACGACGGTGCGGATCTCATCGCAGGCGGATCGGGAGACGATCGGCTCACTGGCGGTAACGAAAATGACAGCATCAATGGCGGCGTCGGTGCGGACTTCATCAGCGGCGAAGCCGGAGCGGATTCGCTCGTCGGCGATGAGGGGCAAGACACTCTTGAAGGCAGCATCGGTAACGACACTCTCGACGGCGGCGTCAGCAACGACCTCTTGCGCGGGGGACCGGATAACGATCGCCTCAACGGCGGCTTCAGCAACGACGCTCTCTTCGGTGAAGGCGGAGACGACGAGCTTTACGGCAATGAAGGCAGCGACTCGCTCGATGCCGGTGACGGCAACGACATGCTCTATGCGGGCTCAACATCGCGACCGTATTCGGCGGCTGAAGGGGCGCAACTCAGTGCTCAGCAACGGGCGACGCGCAGTCTCGGCGAGCCCGATGCGTTGCATGTCATCATCGCCGGTGCGGGCAACGACACCGTGCATGCGGATCTCGGCGATGACCTCATTGATGCCGGTGAGGGCAACAACGTCGTCTTTGCGTATGAAGGCGATGACTCGATCACAACGGGCGCCGGCAATGACTCCGTCGAATCCGGTGACGGCGACGATTTGATCTCAGTCGGAGACGGCGGCAATACCGTGCTCGGCGGCAGCGGCAGCGAGACGGTGACGAGCGGCTCGGGTTCAGATCTCATCGACCTGCGCGGCAGCGGCAATCAGCTTGCAACAACGCACGTTGTCTCTGCAGGAGAAGGCGCGAACCGCATCTTTACCGACGCCGGGAATGACTCGATCACGGCGGGTAACGGAAATGACACTGTCGACGCGGGCAACGGTGACAACTCAATCATCGTCGGAGCGGGTAATAATTCCGTCACTTCAGGCAGCGGCGATGACATCATCAGAACGCTCGGCGGAGTCGATACGGTGACGGCGGGCGCCGGAGCGGATGACATCAACGTCGGCGGCGGGGACGACATCGTTGATGCAGGCGACGGTAACGACTCTGTCTTCGCAGAAGACGGGCACGATCGAGTCATCGCCGGGGGAGGCAACGATCAAGTGCTGCTAGCGAGCGGCGACGATACGGCCTTCGGCGGAGACGGCGATGACGTCATCGTCGGAGCGAATGGCAACGACGAACTCGACGGTGGCGCGGGACGCGACGTCTTGTGGGGCGGAGTCGCCGTCTTCAGTGCGTCGGCGTTCAATCTCGATGTCGCGGCGAACTTCACTTTGCCGCCTCAGTTCGCAGAGTTCGAAGCACTCAATCCGACGGGCTACGTCCCGCCGCTGATCACTCCGGTCGTCGTCAACGGACTCTCGCTCGCGGGCAACTTCGATGACGGCGAAGACATCTTGATCGGTGGCGCGGACGGGGATTTCCTCTTCGGCGGCGGTCAGCTTGATAGCCTCAGCGGCGATGCCGGCAACGACTACATCGACGGTGGCGCGGGTGAAGAAACGATTCACGGCGGTCTCGGTGATGACGTCATTCTTGGCGGCGACAACGACGACAATCTCTTCGGCGATGAAGGCATTGATCAGCTTTACGGCGGCGCGGGCGACGACCTCTTGCGCGCCGGGATCGGCTCGATCATCAACGCCGCGCACGTCATCGCGGGGCAACGGTCATACGGCGAAGACGGCTCTGACACTCTCTTTGCCTCTGCTCCCGATTCTCTGACGGCGCAGTTCACGCAACGCGGCGACGAACTGCACGGCGGCGCGGGCAACGATTACATGCACGGCAACATCCGCCGTGAAGTGCTGAGCGGCGGTCCCGGCAACGACTACTTGCACGGCGAGTCCGTGCGCGGTCCCGAGCACGGGAATAACGCTGCGGCCGACACGAGCGGCGGAGCAGACACGATCTACGGTGACGGCGGCGAAGATCAGATCTACGGCGGCGGCGGCGACGATGCTCTCTACGGCGGATCGAATAGCGACTTCATCGAAGGGCAAGACGGGCGCGACTCGCTGCTCGGCGGCGGCGGAATCGACTTCCTTAAGCTCGATACCGCGATCAACTACGCGGCATTCGGAGACATCTTCGACGGACACTTCGGCAACCGCGTGCAGGGCGATACTCCTGACGACAATGCGACCGACATCTTGCTCGTTGAAGGGACGCAGCTCGCTGATCGCATTCTCTTCAGTGAGAGCGAGTACGGGATCGCTTCGATCGCCGATCTGCCGCGATCGGTGCTCGATACCGGAAGGCTTAGTGGCGTCGCTCAATTCACGATCGAGATCAACAACACTTCGCTGAGCGTCAACGTCGACACAACGGGCAATACAAACTTCGCGCAGTTGTTGACGGACCTCAACAACGCCCTCGCAACAGCCGCGACGAACTCGGGCTTCAGTGCAAACGCATTGAAGGCAGTTCAAGTCGGCGGCCGCATTCGTATCGAGACCAATGGAGTGTTCTCATTCCTACCGCCGCGCATCACGAGCCCGAACGCGGCAGCGATCAACGAACTGCAACTCTCGACCAATCAAGTTGCTTCAAAGCTGCTCGACATCGACTACGACGCCGGTGCCGAAATTGGTCTGACCTCAAGCATTGCGTTGCCTGCGAATGGTCAAGTCGCCGCGAACGCCATCTTCACGCTCTTGCTCAATGGGCAGTCGATCGTTGTGAATGTGACTCGCACGTCAACGACGACGAACACTGAGCCGAAAGATCTCATTGCCGACGTCAACACGGCGTTACGCACGGCGCTGCTCAACACTCCGGCTTTCGCAACGAATCCCGAAGTGCTGAGGGCCGTACTCGTCGACAACAACAAGCTGCGTATCGAGACCGTCGGCATCGGCCGCGACGGTGTGCTTAGTGTTACTCAGAGCAATGACTCGGCGGTTGCGTCGCTCGGAGTCACGCTTAATGCAGTTCCGACCGCCATTGGCCGCCCGGTGATGCGCGCCAGCATTCGCGACGCAGCGGGTCGACCGGTTGTTGAGCAGTTCCGCATTGCGGGACTCGGCGGAGATGACGAAATCGGATTCGTCGCGGGATTCAATGCGGTTGATCTCAGCGATCTCTCCGACCGCAGTCGTGACTGGGTTGCCGTGCTCGATGGCGGCGAGGGCGACGACATTCTTTACGGCTCGACCGCGCGGGATCGGCTCGACGGCGGACGCGGCAGCGACATCCTCTACGGCAACGAAGGCGACGATCGGCTCTTCGGCGATCCGGACAACGGCAGCACGCAAGACGTCGACATGCTCTTTGCCGGTGAAGGCAACGACGACCTCATTGGCGGTCGCGGGAACAACTTGCTTTACGCATGGAGCTTCGACCCATCGGGGCCGCTGCACTTTGTCGAGGGGCAGCAGTCACAACTCGTCGGGAACTCGCAGGTGTTGACGGCTTATGGGCGTCAGCTCGATAGCGGCGTACTGACGGAGAGCCTTTCGTTCTCATTGAGCGTTGATGGAGCGAGTCCGCGCCCCGTTGCGTTGTCTGCGTTCGAGACAACCGCCAATCGCAATGTCGCTGATCTCGTCGCGGACTTGCAGACGGTGCTCAACAGCAGCTTCGGTAACAACGTTGTGAGAGCGTCGGACGAGAACGGTCGCATCAAGCTGACGTCGGCCAGTCCGATGCAGTTCTTCGGCGATGACTTCGGAGTGTTTGTCAGCAATGGATTCCGCAGCGGAACTCGCGGTCCGGGCTCGATGGCGGGCGGAATGGAGACGCTCGGCGGCGCGTCAGCTCCCGAAGATACGGGGCTCAATCGCATGCTCGGTCAAGAACGGGCGGATTCGCTGTTCGGCGGCACGGGGCTCGACTTCCTCTACGGCAATGGCGGCGAAGATCGGCTCTACACAAAGGACGGACTGCTCTTTGAAACCGGCTTCGATGTGCCTGCTGGCGACGAATGGAAAGCCTATGCCCGCGCGACAAATAAAGTTTGGTACTACGGCGGCACTGAGGCGAACGATCGCATCTCGGTCGACTTCGTCACTGAGCCCGGATTGTTGAGCGATCATCATCTCATCACTCGGCTAACCGAGAACAATGGGCTCGTCAGCTTCGACGCGCAGGTTCGATTGGACTTCAACGCAACGGACTCAAACGGCAATCCCGTTTGGGATGCGACCGATATTGTCTCGAGTCTGAACTCGATGCTTGAGCTTGATCCCAATGAGCGGCAAGCGGCGTTCGACGAGATCGTCATCAACGGCAATCTCTTGCCGGCTGAGGGCGACTTCCTCGCGATCATCATTGATGCACTCGGCGGCAACGATCAGATCAACGTCGGCCCGACCGTGCAGAAGACTGTTTGGGTTGATGCCGGCGCCGGTGATGACGTTGTCACGTTCGAGACGGGGACGGCAGTGCTCGTCGATCAAGCGGACGACTCGCAGCGGAATGAGGTTGCA
>CAZNMS010000213.1:0-13759 GCA_964573505.1 uncultured Planctomycetaceae bacterium
GCAGTTCTTGTCCGAGTTCTTTATAGACCTCAGTGATGTGCGAGCCTTCGCCGCCGCCGACGAGCTCCAATTGCAGCATCGCGCCGCGCGCTTCATTGAGTTGTTGAGTGCCGACATAGCAACGCAGCAGCAACTGATGCGCGAGCGATGCGAAGTCGATGCTCTTCACGCCCGTCTTCGGACGCGGCGTCGGATCGGTATGAGCGACTGCCCACATGACCGCATGCGGGTCTTCCGTCAGCAGTTTGACGCCCTCAGCGAACTCGCCTTTGTAGACAAGAATTTGCACGAGCGCGACCTTTGATGCGGTCAACGTTTCAGGAGCAGCGGTTGCTGCCGGAGTCTCTTTCTCTTGTCGTTCGACCGAGCGACGGAAGTGTTGCTCAGCCCGATTGAGCCATTCGTCGAGCTTCTCTTTTGAAGGCTGCTCAATGGCCGGCAGCGAAGCCGCTTCGGCATACGCGGTCCATAACAACTGACCCGAGCGTTGCTGAGCTTCGGCATAACGAGCCGATGTCTCCGGCACGCCATCAAGCCACTTCGTTGCTTCGTCTTGTCGTCCGAGCGTTGCGTTGACGTTCGACATTTGAAGCCGCGCATCCATTGCTCGATCGCTCGACGGCCACTTCGCGAGAAACAGCTTTGCCATTCGCTCGATGCCCGCGACGTCGATCATCTGATCGTCTTTGCGACCGGCCTTCTCGTTCTCATTGAAGGCTTGCACGTAGGCGCCGAGCGCCATGTAGGCCGACTCTTGCGCCTGAGCGATGTTGTCCGGTCCCGAATGCTTCGCGAGGAACTCGCTGATGATCGCGCACTCGTAACTGTTCTTCGCGAGATAGTGCATGTAGGCCGCGAAGTAGCGCATGCGATTGATGTCGGCGATCGCCGTCGTCTTGTCGGCCATCTTCAGTGCCGAGCGAATGACTTTCAGTGTCCCGGCGATATGCGCCTTCATGTCGCTGTTTGCTTTTTGGATGTCCTCGCTGCGCCCCGTCTTGCGGGCGGCATTCAGCGCGTCGAGAAACTCCTTTGTCTTCTTCGTCGTCATGTCTTCGGCTTGAGCCGCTGCCGACGAGAAGTCGAACGGCTCATCGGATGCGTTGCCGCCTTTGAGTGCTCGCAACAACTCGCGCTCTTTCGACGAGACGAGATCCCGATATTGGCCGGGGTTCCGTTTCATCGTCTGAATGGCCTTCATCGCTTGTCGCAAGAAGGCATCTCGTTCGGAGTTCACGATGCCGTCACGCTCCGACAACTTCTCAAGAGCACGCGCCTGCTCCCACAAGATGCCGAGCCCGACATTCGACTGCTTCCGACTGCCGCTCGCGCGCGAGTACCAAGCGGTCGCTTCATCGACGACGACTTGATAGTCCTTGCGACTCGGATGATTCAGGCAGATCAAGCGGAAGTGCCGCACGATGTCCTTCAAGCGGATCATCGGCTGACTCTCATCCGGCTGAGCGAGCAAGTCGTCATAGATGCCGATCGCGCGTTGCACGTCGTCTTGCTCTTCGTAGCACTTGCCTTCTTTCGCACGAGCATGCAGGCCGCCGAGCTGATTGCGATACCGCGCATTGACTTGATTGAACTCCTTCGCGGCATCGGTCAGTCGGTCTTTGTATTTCTTCGAGTCCTTCTCGTAAGTCTGCGCTTCCTCATAAGTGCATTCGCAGAGATCGAGCTGAGCTTGAATGAACCGCACTTCGGCTTGAGCACGCTTCTCATATCCGGCGAGATCAGTCTTCTGATCAATGAAGCCGCCGAAGCTCTTCCATGAAGCTTCGTGCTGCTCGCGCGCCTTCTGAAAGATCTCGCGAGCCTTTTGAATGTTGTCGAAGGCACGCGAGAGGAACTCGTTCTTCGATGCCTCATTGCCGGGCGATCGCGCGTTCCATGACTCGATGCGCGACTTGCCCAACAAGATGCGACCGCGATCGCTATTGGCTTGCCCGGCCTTCGGATGATTGGGGTTCTGAGCGAGGAACTGCTCCAGCAGCGTCAAACTTTGCTCGTAGTTCTTCGCCGCGAGATCCGGTCCGCCTTGCCCCGATCGCGCCCACTCGATCAGCGTCTGAGCACGCTCAAACGTGATGAGCGTCTTGATCTCGGGACTCGCCTTCGGGTTGCTCTGCATCTGATCGAGATAGATCAGTGCATAGTCGAAGTAACCCTTCTCGCGCATGCCGGAGAGAAACTCCGCAAACGGTTCTCCGGCCAAAGTCACCGTACTGCTGAGGCAGCACAACAGCAGGACAACCGTCGTTCTCAGTTTCGTCATGAAGCACTCGATCGAAAGCGACCACTTTGCAGCGGGTCGCTGATTGAAATTGAAGGAGACAGTCGGAGGCCGCAGCCCTTCTCGCGATTTCAGCGGGGCTCATTCGACGTCATGAAAGTCTGCCGAATGCCTAATTTTTCGCGATTTCTAAGCGAAAGGCGGTCGGACGATATCTGTGCCCAAAGGGCATATCAACCTGCCTCAAACGCTCATCGACGCCTCGCAACGAGCCCCGCCGATGCGACGGAGTCAGCTCGGCGCCTTGTCTTCAAAGCCACAATCCGGCGGACTGTCACAATACCTACAACCGGTTCGAGCACTCCGCTCTTCGTGACAAATCCCGCTGACCCGACCGCCTCAGTCCGAAGATGTGTCAGACTCTCGGTAGCTGCTCCATTCGTAGCAGACCGTCATCACACATTGGGAAAGGTATCGCATGCGTAAGTTGGCAATGGCACTCGTCGCGTTCACGGCAGCATTGGCCACTCAGAGTTCGGTTAATGCCGCCGAGCGTCAGTTCTTGATCTTCGTTTGGGACGACGGTCGCACAGCGCAGTATCAAACCTATCAAGAGCCTGCTCCGCAGTACGGTCAGGCGACTCAGCCGACCTATCACTACGAGCAGCGCCAAGGCGGGAACGTCTTCGAGCAACTGATGGAAATGGAGCGTCGTAAGAACGCATGGCTGCGTCGCACGTTCCTCGGCCGCGACTAAGCGTTTGCCCGAGTAGCATGGACTCCCGGTCCGTGCCTCTTCTTGGATCCTCGCGATCGTTAGCTGGTTGCTGCCGAGAAACGAGTTGCGATTTGATCCTTGTGCTGAGCGAGTTGGCCTCGGTGTTTCTGCTTTCAATCGCTTGTCCCTCATTCGCCTGTCATCTCCTCTTCGTAGCGGCTGATGACAAGCGAATGGGGGACAGACGAATGAAGTCTCAGATGATCGATGTCATCTCGACGGCCTGCTCGACAAGGACATCTTTCTGAGAATTCGGTTGCGGTTCCGTCACTGAGGTTTTCGGTCAGATCTCCCGTAACAAGAGACGCGCACAGCACGCTGAAGTTACGAAGTAGAGATCTCTGCATCCCAGCTTCGAACAGACACGAAGCCGCAAGCACCGAGCGATGACCATCCTGCAACAGTTCCTACACGCAGACGAGCTGCTCGTGCCAATCACGCTGGCGACACGCGAAGACTCATCGAGTGGGCGGCCCATTGGGCGCGCCGCCCGCTCTGACTTCAGCCAGCATTCTTCAGGCGGCGTGCATTCAGGCTTCGACTTTCGGGCGAGGTTCATTTCGGCCTCGCATTGGGTCGCAGAGCCGCGCCTATGAGGAAGCGGAGTTTTGGCGATCTGGTAACGGATTCCGCTTCCTGACGGGCGCGGCTCTGCAACCTCATCCTGAACCATGCAGACTTTCGGTAATGAGACTCAACTCGGAGCTACCAACGCAGTTGTAGGTATTGCTACAGAACCGTTCGTAGTCCCGCCTTCAGTCGGCATTTCGAGAACCGACTGAAGGCAGAACGATGAACAATCGAGCGACCCCTTCGCTCGCGGTTAAACCTGATCGATCCAATCCGCGATGAAGATGAAGCCCACAAGGTTCTCGGTGTTGGTGCGATTCACGCTGTCGTCCGAGGTCGAGCCGATGATGATGACGCTGTCGGTACCGGCACTGCCGGAGATGGAGTCCGCTCCGGCATCTCCTCGCATGAGGTCGTCACCAGCGTTGCCTTGCAGCACGTCGTTACCGGCTCCGCCGATCAGCGTGTCGTTGCCGTCACCGCCATAGATGAAGTCGTTGCCGGTATAGCCCGAGAGCGCATCGTTGCCGGCTCCTCCGTTGAGCGTGTCGTTTCCGGCACCTCCATTGAGCGTGTCGTCCCCGGCTCCGCCTTCGAGCGAGTCGTTGCCGTCTCGTCCCTTGAGCACGTCGTTACCGTCGCCGCCCAACAACGTATCGTTGTTCGGACCGCCAATGAGCGTGTCGTTGCCCCCGGCACCATCCAGCAGTGCTTTGCCGGTGAATCCGGTCGCGCTCAGCGTGTTGGCCGAGTTGCCTCCGCTCAGAATCGCTAGCTCGATCGAACTGAGCGTATCGGTGTCGAGCCCGACAAAGGCCGCATCGGTCAGCGTGAGGTCTCGATCGCCCGATGCGAAGAAGGTGTCATTTCCGTTACCTCCAACGACGGTATCGCCGCCGAGTCCCGAGCCGATCAGATCATCGCCAATGCCGCCATTGATGCTGTCAGCACCGCCGCCAGTCGTGATCGTGTCGTTGCCTGCGGCACCATTGACGGTCGTCGGCACGGAAACAGCGGACGTGTCGATCGAATTCGCGGCGCCGTTTCCGACGACGAGCAGTCGCTCGAAGTTGAACAGGACATCGTTGCCTTCACCTGAAGCGCCGTCGGCTCTCACGGTAAGAGTTGCTAACGCCCCGAGTTGCAGCAGGTCGTTGCCGCCTTCGCTGTCGAAGTAGTCATCTCCGGTGCCCGGAATGAGGCTGTCGTCGCCGTCTCCAGCAAAGACGGTGTCGTTCCCGGCTTCGCCGAAGATGGTGTCATTAGCGCCCTCGCCCTGCATGAAGTCGTGACCGCTGCCGCCGTAGAGCACGTCATTCCCAGTGTTGCCGTAGACGCTGTCGTTCCCGGTTCCTCCCGAGAGCGTGTTTCGTCCGGGGCCGCTGTCGATCACGTCGTTGCCGGAATCTCCCGACAGCGAGACATCCCCACTGGCAGAGGTCAGAGTGTCATTTCCATTACCTCCCGATGCGATGTCGTTACCGTTGCCTGAATGCAACTCGTCGTTGCCGTAGTTGCCAACCAAACTGTCATTGCCGTCGTCCGCGAAGATGCGATCGTCAAAGGCACCTCCAATGAGCGTGTCGTTGCCCTCATAGCCAACAAGCGCGACTCCGAACGATGCGCGAGATGCATCAAAGAGATTGGCGCCGGGACCGCCAAAGATGCTCGCGAATTCGAGCTCCGAGAATTGGTCCGAACCTCTGCCCGTCGCGCTACTGGCATCAAGGATGTAGTTGCCGTCAAACACTTCTTGAATGGCATCGAACCCGTTGCCACCAAAGAAGACGTCATCGCCGCCGTTACCTTGAAAGAGGTCATCCCCCTCGCCGCCATACAGCGTGCTGTTCCCGTCATAGCTAAAGAGGAAGTCGTTGCCTTCGCCTCCATAGACCGAACCATCTGCTGCCGCGAAGTCGTTGCCCTCAAGAGCATCAACCGTGATCGACGCAAAGTTCGTGTCGTGAATGTGAAACTGATCGTCGCCCTCCGTGCCGCGAATGAAGAGCGAGTCAACGCCACTGAGAGCCACACTGCCGCCGCCATTCACATCCGTGCGACCGTTCTCAAGGATGAAGTGACCGGCAAATACCAACTCGTAATCAAACGTGTCGAAGCCATCGCCACCATCGACAACGTCCTCGCCGTACGGAGTGTTCTCGACGAAGGACGAGTCAAAGCTCAGCAAGTCATCTCCGGGACCGGCGCTGAGGCTGTCGTTGCCCGTGAATCCTTCGAGTGTGTCATTTCCAATACCTGCAAAGACCAGATCATCACCTCGGCCTGCGTAGAGAGCGTCGTTGCCCGCGTCTCCGTTGAGCCGATCGTTGCCGTCGTCGCCGATGAGAAGGTCATCGCCGGTACCTCCAGCAAGCCGATCGCGGCCATTGCCGCCAGTGAGGTAGTCATGGCCACCGTTTCCGACGACCGAGTCATCACCGTCCTCACCATGGAGGGTGTCGTCACCAAAGCCGCCGAGAATCGTGTCGTTCCCTGCATCGGCAATGACCTGAACGCCGTTGCGGAACCGCGATGTGTCGATGAAGTCCGCCCCTGGCGTTCCATACAAGATGGCCGATTCAACTGAATCAAATGAGTCACTTCCGAAGCCGATCGCTGACGTCGGCCTCAGCACATACGACGAGACCCCGAACTCAATGATCTGATCAAACCCGGCCTCACCATAAATGACGTCGTCACCGAGGCCGCTCTGAATGATGTCGTCTCCGTCTCCCCCATAGAGCGAGTCGCTGAGGTCGGTCCCGTAGAGGGCATCGTTTCCATTGCCTCCATCCATCTTCTGACCGCCGTAAAGGATGTCGTCGCCATCGTTCCCGAAGACATTGGAGCGCAGTCCCAAGTTGCTGACACCAACGACGTCGCTTCCCGACGAGCCTTGAATATCAACGAACTCAACGCCCACGAAGTAAAAAGGAAGACCTAATTCAGAATCGACAACGCCGATCCCTATTTCGAAATCGACGTCATGCGGTGCAAGCATGCGGTATTGGAAAGCGTCCTCGCCTTGCTCACCGTCGATCACGTCATGGCCGGTGAAGTAGGCAGGAACGAGCATCTCATCATCCACCTCGAAGAATTCATCCGGGGCAACGTTCACAAGGAAGTCGTCGCCCTCGCCGCCAAAGAGCGAGTCGTTTCCAAAGCCACCCAAGAGCGAGTCGCTCCCGTGCCCGCCGCGCAGCACATCGTTGCCGTCGCTCCCGTCGATGTAGTCATTCCCACTGCCTCCGAGCAGCACATCGTCGTTCAGACTTCCATGCAGAGAGATATTCATCGTCGCTGCGGAAGCATCGATCGTCCCTCCAACACGGAAATTGAGATTCGAGAGAAACAACTGCGAGCCTTCGATGCTGGTCAATGCTGAGCGGCCATAGCCGAAATCAACCGGAAGCAATTGCGCGAGAGCCAACTGATCTTCAGTCGTTTGCAAGTCGTCGAAGTCGACTCCGCGCGTGACCATCGTCTTGAAGATGGACTGAAACTCGGGCTCGTGTAGTAATTCTTCCAATGTCGGCAGAGTTCCTCGGAAGTGCCGCAAGATCTCTTCGGCTCCGGGGATCGTGCCGCCGGTCTTGAGCAGCGTCTGCAGTTGCTCGTCGAACTCTGCCGCACCCGTTTCACCTAAGAGTTGCGTCGTCGAGACCGCAGTCACTCCTTCGGGAATCTCGTGATGGGACACCGGGGTAATAACGAAGTCGTAACCAATGGTGACAACCGAGTCGGTCAACACGATTTGAGAATCGCTGAACTCAAGCAGTTGATCGTTTCCAGCCCCACCGTTGAGCGTGTTGCGACCGCTGCCGCCGCTCACGGAGTCGTCGCCGCGATCAGCAACGACGTTGTCATCGCCCTCACCGCCGCTGAGGGAGTCATTCCCCGCCAAACCGAACAACGAATCGTTTCCGCTATCACCCAAGAGCTGATCATCACCATCGCTGCCGAAAATCAAGTCGTTGCCTTCACCACCAATGACGATGACTCGGTCACAGCATTCCGGCAGCGCCTGAATTTGGAAGAAATCATCTCCGCCATTCAGATTCGCCACGAGGACCGTGCCGTCGGGCAGCAATTCATGAGGGATGCGAATCGTGTGCTCGTCAACTTGCTCGCCGACATTCGACGACACCAACACGGACAAATCGGTGACGAGCAGATCACCGTCGGAATTCGTCTGAACGATGACGGCATTCGAAACTCCATGTCCCGCGATGTCGCTGATCGTCACGGACGAATCGCCGTCAAAGATGACATGCAACGCCGGGGCGGTTGCGAGGTTCGCAATTCCGGTGCTGAAGAAGAAGTCGGTGCCGGCCGGATACACAGTGTTGACGTTGTCGTACCTCGTGAATTCGAAGTCGTTCAATGCGACGACGACGCGATAGGAATTCGCAGGTCCGAGTGCCTCGAAGGTGTAGTACCCACTTTCGTCAGTCAGGCGCCACGGTTCTTCAGCGAGTCCGTCGAAGTGCCCATCACCGCTCGTCGGGTTATTGAGCACACCGTCGCCATTGAGATCGAGGAACACTCCGCGATGCGCTAGTGGCACTTCACCATCAAGTTGCAAATCGTCCCCGTTGAGATCCTCAAACACTCTGCCCCTAATCGAGAAGCGGCTGAAGTTGCCGAAATCCGACACGAAGGAGGTCTCACCTGCGCGGACTGTGACGGCCTGACTGTGATCGTTACCGCGCAGGTCAATCAGCACGCGCGCGAAGTTGTTGGTCTCGTCGACCTCGATGAAGTGATTCGCAGGATCAACGACCGCCTCCAGCCAATACTGCCCCGGCGGCAAACCCTCGACGTTGATCTCTTGCCCCGGCGTCCCGGCTCCATAGATGTCTGCCCAGCCGACAGAAATTTGTTGCTCAGTATCGCAGCCCAGTCCGCTGCTAACTGGTGCGGCGTTTGGCAGAGGCGGATTCGTCGCATACTGAGTGATGTCGATCAGACAGAAGCTTGTCTTCTCACCGCCACGCAAGATCTCACCGACCTCAGGCACGCCATCATCATTCGCATCCGGTAGCGCGGCCATTAGGCGGTACTCGGAGAACTCGTTGAAGTGAATGTGATTGTGCTCCGGATGGAACTCGAAGAGTCCCGCAAGTCGCTCGGTCGAACCGCCTTGATCGTCATAGATCCGCTGCAAGACGTCCTGAGTCCCATCGCCATTGTCTTCGCCGCCGACAATGCGCAAGGGACCGTGCCCCACATTCGGAGTGGCCTGACTGAAGCGAATGAAGTCACCGTCGCGGAAGACGTCGACCAATCCAATGACCGGGTCGATGATCAGATCCGGCAACCATTGCGCCGGGTTCTCAGCCGTGCCTTGAGGGGGCTGAGTGACCTCAAACGTCCCGGCCTGAATCACGGGATCGTCACCAACCAGCGGGATCTGATTCCCGGATGGCGCTGTGATTTCTTGCCCTTCAGGAACGACCTCTCGCACGAGGTATGAACCGGGCACAACGTCTGCAAAGCGATAGATGCCACTGACGACAGAGAACTGGCCCTCGCCAAGATCGACGTATTCCGAAAACGTCGTTGTTGTTTGGACGACAGTCTCGGTTGCCCGGTCGACCAATTCGATCGTCACGTCGTCGAGCCCACTCTCAAAGAAGTCCTCATAACCATTGCCATTGCCATCAAGGAACACGCGGCCCTCAATGGATCCGGGAAGAACATGCAGTCCGAAGTCTGCGACGGCGATTGGGCTATCGCTCGAAACGGTCACCGCTTGAACGAACCCGTCTTGAGGCAGCGTCACCTCAGTTCCGGCAAGCGGCAGCACGCCGACCTGATGGCTTCCGTCTGCAACGTCACTAAAGGCATAGCTGCCGTTGCTATCGGTGACTCGGATCGGGTCGCCTCCATCTGTAGTTGTTGTGACAGCCGAGAGCGACCAACTCAGCAGCTCGCCGGAATCTCCGCCGACGACATCAGCAACCTGCAAAGTCCAACTGCCGGAAAGACTCAGACCATCAAAATGCGATAACTCGATTAAGGGGCGACCAGTGCCGGTGATGACTGTCGCCACATCATCGAAATCAATGGTGAAGTCCGACGTTGATTCGTCGTCAAACGTTAGATCGAAGCCATCGTTCGAACCGCCAAAATTGAAGATGAGAGGAACGACCTGTCCCGACACGTCATGACGGAGTGTCAGTTGAAGGTCGCCGACAAAGGTGTGACTCAAAAGCACTGAGACATCGAGATCGATGATCTCACCGGCTCCGCTCGGAACTTCGATCTGCGAAGTCACTGTTGTCAGATCGGGAATCGGCAAAGGCAGAGGGTCGACGTTGAAATCGTTCCCGAAGACATCCCGAACTTCGTCGAAGTAACCGTTCTGATTGGCATCGAGGTAGACGCCAACTCCCGCAAAGCCCGGCTCATTCTCTGAGCGGACTCCGTCTTGATCAGCATCATTAAAGACGGTGCCTGTAATCGTTCCAACACCGCTGAGGAGCGCTCGCTCTTCAAGCCGCTCAATCCGCCGCTGCAATTTCCTGTGCCGAGCTGACCGCGACGACCGATTCAATCCGTTCATCCACTGACGCCAAGACGTTTTGAGCATGTGACCCGACTCCAAAGATTCTCTGACCTGAACGCTGCTGATGTCGACAACCGCATCTGCAATGTGCCGAAGGAAGCTAAGCTGTCATTTCGGCTCAAACAATCAATGTGAATTCATCTTGCTCAAATTAACTTCGAGCAAGAGGCAGAGATGTCGGAAAAATTACCCGTAAGATGACCGCCCTCGGCCGTCTCCTTCCGTGCGAATTACAGACGGCCGAGGCGTGTAGAGACCGGCTTGATAAGCACGAACTCTGTCATCTTCGGGCAGGCGAGCGGCTTCGCGGCCGTGCAATCCCTTTCCAATTTGGAGGGGCACAATGGCTTCACGCTTCCGCAGGCCCGTGCCTTGTCGGGCGTTGGAGATCTGAATGGCGATGGCTTCGATGACATCGCTTTCATCGATAGGAACCCCTCGGACAATCAGCGCGTCGCGACAGTCTTGTTTGGACATACCGGTGACTTCTCGCCGTCTTTGGATTCGAGTTCGTTGACCGCAGCGAACAGCACGCGAGTCACGACCGATGCTTACTACCGAGACCACATTACCAATGCCGGTGACGCGAACGGAGACGGGTTCGATGATTTCATGGTTGGTGACACGGGCATCGGAGCGTTTAGAGAGACAACCGCGCTCATCTTCGGCGGCAACTTCACGGGCGACGAAGCCGTGAATCGCATCACGCAGACGGAGTATCGGTTTGGCGGGTCGAGCTTCCATGTGGATGCAGGGAACGTTGCTGCGATCGCAGGACCGGGCAGTGACTCCATCACTCTCTCGTCCGCCTCGTTCCGTCGTATTGATGGCGGCCCCGGTGACGACACTCTCTCGCTCGAACGCGGAGTCCATCTCGATCTCACGACGCTGCCCGATAACAAGCTCTTCGATATCGAGAACATCTCTCTCGCAGACGATGCCGACACGTCGCTGACGATCGACCTGCAAGAAGTGCTCAACATCAGCAGCACGACGAACACGCTGCGAGTTACAGCCGGGGAATTGAGTGTTGTGAATGTGCGCGGCTTTGAAGGAGCACTGCATACGACGCAAGCCGCTCCTCAATTCGTCGAAGACACCTACACGTTGGGCGCGGCGACCTTGATCGTTCGCAGGTCCGACCTCAGGTCGGCGACGGTTCAGCTTTCGCCTGTCGAAATCCGACCGCACTCGACCAGTGCAGGAATTGTGACAGTCACGTTCTCTGAGCCCGTGATCGGTGTCTCAGCGGACGATTTCACGCTCGAACGAGGCAACCGTCGCATCCGAATTCCGGAGAGACTGCTGAGTGGCTCAGGGACGACGTATGCACTCGACCTGTCATCGCTCACGCAGCAGTACGATGAGTATTCGCTGAAGCTCAATGGACACTTCTCGGCCATTAGAGACACCGCTGGCAACTCCCTTGCCGAAGAAGTCAGCCAAAGATGGAGTTTCTACTACATCCCTGCGGAGGTCACGATCGACAAGCAGCGGCTCTCCGAGAACGAGTCCGCGAGGATCACGGTGACTCTGACCGATCCTCAAACGGAGCCGACTTACTTCTACTTCGAGGATGCCGACACAGGTGACGATCTGCCGCGAGCGAGCTTCTCAACGAGCACTCTCGTGATCATGCCGGGAGAGCTTTCGGGAACGACAACCTTTCTGCCGGTTCAAGACAACGTCCTACGTGCGGACCGACGCTACGTCGTCTCTGTGACTTCGACGGTCGGGTTTAGCCGTCATCTCGAAATCAATGTTCTCGACGACGATCCGATTCCCGTCTCTGTGACAAAAGCCCACTGGCAGGTTCACATCGACTCGATTCAAGACAGTCCGGCGAGCGTCATCGTCAGGGAAAATCTCAGTGACATCGCGCCGTACGAAGTCGTGAGTTACCCGATCGCTCTCGATTTGGATGGCTACCGTGGCTACGCGGAAAGGAGTCTGCTGACGGTCACTCCGAACGAGATCTGGCGAGGAATCGTCGTGAATTTCGGACCTGCGGATGACTACTTCTCCATTGAAGCGCCGCGTTCAAGAGTCTCGCTGACCGTCAACGGAGGAGCGGGGAACGACGTGATCTATGGCGGTGCGGGAGACGACGTTCTCAACGGAGACGACGGGAATGACTACATCGTCGACGCCGCGCAGTTCGATCGAGTCGGAGGCGGGAACGACACAGTCTTCGGGGGCATTGGTCACGATCGCATCGAGATGGGCTCTGGGGACGACTTCATTGATGGCGGACCGGGTGATGACGCGCTTGAGGGAGGCAGCGGCGCGGATCGGATTGAAGGCGGAACTGGGAGTGACTACCTGAATGGTGAGGTCAGTTTTGCCCTACCCAACGAAGCCTTAAGCCATAACGACACCCTCATCGGAGGCGACGGAAACGACTGGCTGATTGGGGGGCCCGGAGATGATGTGCTCTCGGGCGGTGCCGACAGTGACTACATGGAGGATGACAGTGGAGCAACGGTTGTCGTCGACGAAGTTACTGGGCCGTTGACGCTGACGAACAGCGGATACGGGTCGCGGTTTCGGCCGCAGGTAGAGGTCTCGACGCTGACTTCTCTGGAACTCATCGGCAGCGATGGGCCGGACTACTTCGATGCCTCGCTTTTCTCGGAAGCGCCGCTGACGATCAGCGGAGGTAATGGAAATGACACCATTATCGGAGGCCGACAGGCGGACTCGTTCTTTGGCGGTGATGGAGACGATCTCATCCTCGGTGCTGGCGGCAATGATCGGCTCGATGGGCAAGCGGGCAACGACACTGTGCGAGGTCAGGCCGGCAATGACAGTCTCTCCGGCGGACTCGGTGACGATCGCATTGATGCCGGAGCCGGGAGGAACGCGCTGATTGAAGAAGCAGACTCCGACCTCACTTTGTCGAGCGATCCCGTGACGAATGCCGCGATCTTTGTCGGCTCTGGGACCGACACTCTCATTGGGCGAATCACATCTGCGGTGCTCATTGGCGGAGAGTCTGCCAATCGACTGGATGCAGGTAATTTTAATGGCACCGTGACGTTGATCGGGCTCGGCGGTGCGGACTTGCTGCTCGGCTCACCGTTCGCGGATCTGCTCGATGGCGGCGTCGGCAACGACACGCTCAGCGGACGATCGGGCAGGGACGAGTTACTCGGCGGAGCAGGACGCGATGAACTCTACGGCGGCACCGGCAATGACACTCTGAGGGGCGACCTCGGCGACGATCTGCTGAGCGGCGGCACGGGCGATGACGTGCTCTCGGGCGGAGCCGGCAATGACTCGCTGCAAGGCGGAATTGGCAACGATATCAGGATCGAGTCGCTCAACGCCGACGCGACGATCAGCGGCACGACGGTGACATCCACCGTGCTCGGCGCGGACAGTTCGACATCGATCGACGGCATCGTCTTGATTGGCGGAGCAAGTTCGAACGTCTTCAACGCCAGCGCCGCAACGGTGCGAGTGACACTCATTGGCGGAGGAGCCGACGACACACTCATTGGCAGCGATCAAGCCGACGTGCTGATCGGCGGCAACCGAGCCGACACAGTGGGCGGCGCTGACTCCATCACCGGCGGCCTCGGCATAGACACGCTCGACA
>CAZNMS010000214.1:0-13678 GCA_964573505.1 uncultured Planctomycetaceae bacterium
GGCAACCCCACGAACCGCTCTACCGTGGTTTCGGCTGAGATCGTTGGTCGGCAAGGCCAACTGCGGTTCGTGCTCGGCATTCGCCGAGGCAAGCTGTCCCCCCGGCCCATGAGGATTGGTACTGATGGCATGCGATATGGGAGTTCGACTCATGACACCGCCTCCTGACTAATCTTGGAGCCTGTCACGAGTGGCACGGGTTGGTCTTGATCGCAGCGATAGAGAATTGGGTGGTGCAGGAAAGTTTCTGGAGTGAATTCCGTGGCTGCGACGAACCTCCACAACTCGGCTCCTGGTTTCTGCCGAATCGCCTCGCGCAAGTGATCCCGTCGTCTGGGCGTCGGAGCCACCATAATAATAGTGAAGGAAGCCAGTGTTGTTTCTGGAAAATGTCGGCGATGTAGTTGTCGTGTCGCGAGCTCGGCGTAACCTTTGGTCTTGCTCGCAGCAACTCGATCTACCCCGGACGTGTTTCGATCTTCTTCGAGGTAATACACCTTCTTATGACCGCCGCGCGACAGAAGAAACGCAGCATCAGGCGCGCAACAGAGACGCGGCGATTCCTGAATTGTAGTCAATAATCGATAGCTGCGCGTTGCATTGTCTGATGACGTTGGAATGGTGTCCCATTCATTGATCCAGCCTTCGATTTGCACTTCTGATTGTGCCGCAATGGCTTGGTCGATCGTGATATGCGTTTCGCTCACAGCCAACCAATGTTGCACATGATGTGGTTGCGGGGACTGCGAACTGACCTGCAAAAACCGACGATCATCGACCGTCTCCGCGAGCACCTCTAAACCGCGTCGCGATGGGTAATAGACGCTCGCTGGTGCCCCACCAGTCGTGTCGTGCATTTGAAGCGGTTGACGCTGAATCATGCCCTGCTGGACGAGCTTCTGAAGCCGACGTCGGGTAACGCGACCATCTTGATCGTCGGGGAAACAAAGCCGCTGAATCTGTTGCCGATTCAACACAAAATAGCGGGCCAGTGCGTGTACCACTTTAAGATCACGATCTGTGACCATCATCGACCTCATCAAGCAAAGACTTTTCAATGCAAGAAAAAAGTTGCCGAGTACACCCAGAGAATTGGGGGTGACTCGGCATGAAAAGTCCCGAGGTCGGGCAGGTACATCCGGGCAACCGAATTGCAGCACTTTGAGGTGCTGACCGTTGCGGTCGTCTCCAGAGGCCAAACTCGCAGATGCGAGAGCGGTGGCAAGAATCTATGAAACAATTGATGAAAGTCAAGACTTGTGGCAGTCTGCCTTCATCACGAATTTCGGAGTCCTTCATCGGGACGAAATTGCCACATCGCTTTCGAGCGACGAACAGCGTCAGGCGCGACTGGATGCGGCATGCTTGCTCGCGACTCAAAAGCGGAGTGCGTTCTTGCTCGACCGACTCGACCAGATCAATCAGCAGGGGGATCTTCCTGAGTGCGAGCGTCAGCGACTGCGTACTCGATACCACAATCTCTACCGGCAGGCGGTCGGTGTCACGCCGGAGCTTCATGACGAACTCCGCCAAGCACTCACGGAAGTTTCTGTAAACGGAAATAAAACAGTAGATGCAGTGCTCCAAGAACTCCGTCATCGCGCCTACTCCAATCCACTCGCGTCGACTGCTTGATTTACTGGATTGGAATCGACCAAGACTTTCGGCACCGAAGGAATGACGATCTTAGGAGCCTGAAATAGCGATAGACGAATCTGTTCTGCTTCTTGGTCGATACTCGCTGCTGACACAAAGAAATCGGACTCGAAATTCTTAGCAATTAACTCTTGGACCGCAGCTTGGAGTCGTTCGGAATCTGGAATTGGGTCTTCGTCGACAATGACCTGAATCGGCATTGGATTGCAGAGAAGCTTTGCGACCGTCGTTCCAGTGAGTTGTGTTCTCAAAACCTTCGCCCATTGAAGTTTCTCTTCCTCAAAGCTTCTAAAAGTAACGCTGGAAAGTTCCTCAACTTCTTCCTGAATCGGGACATTGACCTCGTGCCACCCTTCAGACTCTGAATGTGATTTGGAACGCCCTTGGCTCAGGTTGTTTGAGACTCCTTCGCCACGTCCAGAACTCCGAATTGGATGGGATTCATCACCTGGATTGCGCGTCTCTTGTCGCTGCCCGGATCGTTGACGCCCATGCGACGTCTCATGTGTTGAGCCATCTGAGGAGCTTGAAGACCAAGTTCGAAGAGTGTCTTTACGATATCCGGCAATTCGCTGACGATGCGCCATCAATTGATACTTAATTGTCATCGGGTCATACGTTAGCGTGGCCAACTCGTGTGCCAGTTGGTCGGCATCATCAGCATCGCACGCAAAGGCCAGCCGATTTCTCGGTTGCCATATCAGTCCCGTGAGATCAACTTCGCCCTTTTCCAGTTGGCTGAAGCTCTGATGGGACAAGATCAATCGGATTCCTTTCTGTCGAACAGTTGGAATGGCGTCATAGATATCAGGACCAATGAACTGTTGAAATTCATCAAGTAGTACATAGGTCGGACGAACGACGTTCGACGGCATGCTCATGGCAGACTCCATGATCTCATTCAGAATTAATGCCCCAAGCGTCCCGGAGAGGTGAGGTGGCAAGCGTCGTTGGCCAGCGAGATTGATAATTACAACTCGCCGCTCGGTAATCAGTCGTGAAACATCGAAGCTGCTTCGTCGCGAGCCAAACATTCGCTTGAGGATGACGCTTCGGAAGAACGGATCGAGTCGATTGCGGGTACTGTCAAGTGTCTTAATGGCTTCACTGCCGCGAGAATTCAGAATCTCAAGCCACTCATATTTCACTTCGGGCGGCAAGATTTTCAGAAGAGCTTCATGCTCGAGAGATCCGGGCTGCAACAAGTACTGGCAGTTCGCCATCGGCAATTGCAAGCGAGCAACCGCTAAGAAGGCGTTGAAACACCACTTCCGAAGTCGGGGCATGGCCGACAAGTCCTGGCTTTCCCATGCCCTCAGAATCAAACTGATTGTGCGTTCGATTTGGTAGTATTCATGGGCCGGAGACTCATTCATCAAAGGATTGAACGGCATCACAGAGTCTTCTCTGGCCGGCTCAATGTACAACAATCGTCGCCGAACTCCGTCGGTGCAATAACGCGTATTTGCCAGCCAACGCAACAACTCCATCGAGAGGTTGCCCATTGGATCGATCACGAAAAGGCATGCATTTTCGTACGGAGATATCAGAATCTGACGGACTATCGACAGGATGGTTGTCGTCTTACCAGAGCCGGTCGAGCCGATCAGGTGCATGTGACGAGATAAATCGTCACTCGGAAAGCCAACTGCGAGATGCGTGTCAGCATCCCGCCCTAAGTTGATATAGGTCATGTCCTCAAGAACTTTCGCAAGGCTGCATCTTCTTGTTTGTTGAGTTGGACTTCATACGCATCACGCACATCATCAGAGACTGACATCGCTCTAATCTCTTCGCGCCGCTGATCGAAGTATGTTGCGAGCGACTGAAGTGAGTCGAACTTGATGTCGTTCATCGTTCCTACTGCATCGGCAATCGTCTCTTGCAGGAGCTTTTCCCGCTCCTCGACCCACTCGACGCTCACTTCGTCATTCATGTATTTCTTGACGAAGGCGTCAAAGCGATCTCGCGGAAACACTGTGCTGAGTTCGCGAGCACGCCGCTCATAAAGCAGCTCCACTCTGAGCAAGGCTTCCTCACGACGCTTTCGCTCCGCCAAACGCCTTGAGTTTTCAGCTTCGTCACGTAAACGCCGTTCCTCAATGACCGCGGCGTCTTCCGTTGGCATGTCGGATCTGATTGTGGCCACCTGCTCTGGCGGCGCAGTTGACGTGATCTGTTGGTTTTCAATGGGCTTCAGCACGTCACGGTGCGCGATCAACGGTTGTATGACAACGTGGCGTGCAAGCCACTCCTTGAATGAATTCAACAACGGAAGCAGTATCCAACAGATCGAAATTGCATACCCCGCTGCAATCAATCCGCGCAGGACAATTACCAGCAGGTTCTCAGCTCCTGTGGGATGGTGCGTGTATCCGCGAAATCCCACGTACCCAATAAATACGAAATACGCAATTCGTCGAGACAGAGCCTGGAGGTCGGGGCAGCCAGCGATTACGGTGGCACCGATCCAACTGAGAACTGCCAACAGCAGTAGCAAAGAGAAGAGATCAGTGCCCTCAATTAGACGAAATAGCCAGTTCATGTTGACTCTCGTAGGCGAAAACAACAGGCACTTCATGCGAATTGTTGACTACTCAAAGTCAGGAAGTGTTGGTTTCCCGACGATCTCAGATTCAACTCGGGATGTCTTCAGTCCGCAGGCTTTAAGTTGCTGACGCCACGGGCCAACTAACTGCTGATGAACGTAATACAGGCAGACGACATTTTTGGCTGAGCCACCTAGTTTCTGGAGAGACTGTGCAAGCCGCTCTTGAGACTTCTGAGGATCGGGGCTGTTATCCAACATGTCACTCAATACGAAGAGTCCCAGTTTCGCTTCCCCAGACTCAATACGTGAATCTTCAGCAAGATAATCAACTACGTTGGCAAGCCCGTCATGCACGTGGGATCCATTGGGATTTGCATGTCTGAGTAGAAAGTCGCGGAACTGTCCCGCCGTTGAGAACTCGCGCCGAAGGTCGCGAATGGTTCCTTCCCACAAGAGGCACTTATCTGTGCCGCCAGAAACCTGACAGAGAATGATTTTGTCAGTCGTCGTGGTCTTGTTGCGGTAGTACTTGTCGATCAATCGCATAGCAAAGTCGTACGCTTTGCCGCTTTCTGCCATCTGCGACAAGAACGAACCTGATAGGTCGATCGTCAGGCAAATCACATATTCGTTGTCAGCATCTCTAAGCATGGCAGGCGGCGAAGTATCCGTCCGCTTGTTGCAGCCAATGGCTAACACGGCCGCGAGTAGTGTTGCCAACAGGATCATGCTGATTTTAGTTCGCATGTTACGACTCCTTGTGCCAGTGATTTTGAATGGCACGCTTCATGTTGATTGAAACGAACGTGACGAAAACGAGAATTGCGACATACACGACTGTCGCGATGAACGCAGTGATGGAGAACCAGGAGCCATTCCACGCCAAATCGGCCATTGCGGAATAAAAAAGTAGTCCGTCTGAAATCAGTACCACGGCGGCGAGAATTACCGTGATTTCTTGGTGTCGACGCGGTCTCCAACCAAAGGCACTCTGCTCTGGTTCAGGACTGAGCCATACCAGCAGCAACTCTCGCCATTGAATCCACGCGAAAATCAGGATGATAATTGATAGCAAATGGGCAAGATCGAGCTTATGTATCCCTTCGTACTCACTGAGAAGGCCGAGTCCGGGGATCTTCGAAAGCTTGATACCAAGCGTGGGCAGAACCTGACGGATGCCTTCAGCGATTAGGACAAAATAAACAATTCCCAATAAGCCTTTGGTCACAGTCTCCCAAGCAAGTAGCTTCAGGTACAACCCAGCCAAGACGGCATACCACCAGAGAGATCGTCGTGCGCGGTTGAGAGATTCTGTGTAGGTTGATTGCATCGCATTTCCCCAGCAGTTTGGTGGGATATTGAGAGACGCGAATCTCCTGCGATGCCGTTCGCATTACCTCACATGCAGCTCTCATCCGATTAAGAGCGATTGCTGCAGGCATTCCGAGCTAGCGGTTTGAGTTCGAAGAGCTCGAACGCTTGAGTGGAGAATCCGACGAGCGGAGTCGGGTGTCAGGGGCACTCGCTTAAGGCTGACTGGAAGCAGCCTGCCGTGCCGCGATTTCAATCGCAATTTCTGTGTTGAACGCACTACCAATTTCATCGGTTTCTAACCGGCGCGCATGCGCGGCGCGTGCGCCGCATTTCGTCGTTGCATTTCGGGACGCGTCGTCGACGACTCGTGTGAGTTCTGCAAATGGACACAATCATGAGCGACTCGCAACATTCGGCAATGACATCCAATCAACGCTCACACGCCGATCATGTTCGATAGGAAGGAATGCACCTCATGGCAGAGCAGGCGAAGATTACGCTGGCGGATGGCTTGCTGCAGCTGGGACGAGAGGAATTGAAACCGTGGAAGTCCAAGGATGTGAAGGCAATTAAGAAAACCTTTACTCGTAGGTTTGCCCGAGAATGGTGGGATCAGGTCATCAAATGGCTCAACGAAAACGAGGTCGGCTTTGGCGATTCAGTGACAACACAGTCGCGGTCATTGGAAGTAAACATCGGGGTTGACCGACAGACCGCCCGACGACAACTCGGAGAGCAAACGAAGCAGGTCGTCAGTCTTGAGAATTACTTAGCCACCATCGTCGTCTTCAAAGCACGCTGGCCGGAACTTGAGGTGCCGGAACCTCGCAAAGTGGTCATCAACGCGATGTGCGAAACGCTGAGTTTTATTCAGTCTCAGCGTCAGAAGGTGGCCAAGACGAGCGCCTTAGTGACTGCATTCGATGGGACGGCAAATGCGATGTGCGATCCACTTACGCCGGACGAATGGGAACTCCTTTGTGCGGTGTTTCGATCTGCTGAGTGGCGAGACGCAGCCTCTATCACGGATCCCGCGACACGAAACCATGAGCTCCACCAAACCAGCCTTCAAATCGTTTGCAATCTCCACTCTTCGTTGACTGACCCCTCACAAATTCGGGGGGATGAATTGGTGGAACTTGTTCGTCGCTGGCTGCCCGCCTGGATCATCTTCTTCGCAGCAATTCCATATCGCTGGAGATTCTAAATGCCCATTTCTCTCGATGAATTCTCGGACTACTTCACCGGAGCAACGCGTTCTAACGGGACCGCGAACGCCACACTCGCAGATGAAATGAAGCCCCTAATGGCTGGGCTTAGCCTCCTCGCCGAGACCCCCGAGAATCTTGCTCTGACCGCCTTCCTCCCATTTGCTGACGAGGACGAAGCGGCTCCGTTACCGCCTAATGCCGCTGAGATTGAGGACGCAGTTAATCAGTCCATCGCGAGACCGCTTGAATCATCGTTAGCTCCCGCACAGACGCGAAGAGAGGTTGCTCAGTCCGTTTGGAATGAGCTGAGTCGTCCGCTACGGCAATGGTTCTTTCTTAGAGTCGCTCAGGCGATCCAACGTCGTGTTGAAGCAAGCTCACCGGGCTCTGACCAGTCGAATGCGAACACCGTGTCGATGCAGGCTGCTGACGAGCCCACTCGGTCGAGGCAGGGCGCTCCTGATCCAGCGGTCGCGAAACGGGCGAAGCTCGACATGTTAAAGCAAATTGCGCCCAGTGAGTGGGAGACCTACGTCCTTTCTTACTACGCCGGACTCACACCCTCTGAGATTTCAGAACTCACCGAAAACTCCCTGAGCGACGTTGAGACGTGGCTCGCTGTTGCCGGAGCCTCGCTTGTTACTGGTGCAGGTGATTTCCATGGATGATCTCTCGCTCGAAGAACAACGGGTAGTGCATGCACTGGTCTGCCACTGCCTCAATTTGTCGCCGGAAGCCGCAATCGCTTTTCTCGATCAGCAACTCAAGGGGCGAACCGCGGAATTCAGAGCGGCAGCGAGCCAGCTTTACCGGGCAAGCTCCGCGCGTTCAGCGCCACCACAAGCCGATGCCTTGCCTGATCGAACCGCCGAATACGAAGTGATTCGCCCACTCGGAAGCGGCGGAACGTCTGACGTTTTTCTGGCTCGCCAACGGCATCTGAATCGGTTCGTGGCTCTCAAAGTCCTCCGCAGCGATGCATTCACAACATCCCAAGACGCGCTACAACGATTCTCGCGAGAAGTCGCCGCAGCGGCGAAGTTGGACCATCCCAATATCGTAGCCGTCTATGAGACCGGACTTTTTCAAGGCCGCCCCAGCATTGCTTATCGCTTCGTGGACGGCCCGACGCTCGGAAAGACATGTGGCATTCAGCCCATGACGCCTGATGACGCGGCACGCTGTGTGATGGCCATTGCAAACGGAATAGCCCACGCCCATCAGAGACAAGTCATTCATCGCGATCTCAAGCCGGCGAATGTGATGTTGGATCAAGGCCGTCCGGTAATCGCCGACTTTGGTTTGGCGATGCTCCCCGAAGAGTCCGCTGAAATCACCCGAACCGGCGAGTTGCTCGGTACTCCGGCTTGGATGTCCCCGGAGCAGACCCGAGGTGATCGCAGTCAGATTGATTCACGTTCCGACGTCTATTCGCTGGGGAATCTGCTCTATTTCACCCTCACGGCAAGAGCTCCTTTTGATTCCGCAACAACCACAAGACTGCTGCACGACATCCAATCACTGCCGCCGCCGAGATTGCCGAGGACAGTCCCCCGAGACTTGTCGACAATCTGCGAAACCTGCCTGATGAAGTCACCCAAAGACCGTTACGCGTCGGCAGAGTTGGTGGCAGAAGAACTACACCGCTATCTGGAACGTAAGCCGATCAAAGCCAGGAAGATCACCCGCCTGAAACGCATGCAGCTCTGGGCTCAACGTGAACGCGGCATGGCACTGGCGTTGCTCTTGTTCGCGATGCTGATTGCCGTGGTGACGATTGGCACCACAGGGGCGGCGATCTTCTACGCGGAGAAGGCGACAACAGAAACCGGACTTCGATTGCAAGAAACCGATCAGCGTAAGCAAGCCGAGCATCAACGATTAAGAGCCGACTCCTTACGAGAACAGAGCCGAGCCCGTGAGTTGAATGTTCGCACGGTATCCCTCGATGTACAGGATGACCTCAACGCCGATCTTGGTAATGAGCCCTTTGAGATTCGCCTTTTATCTCGGCAGTTCCCGCCGCAAGTCGAGTACTCGCGAGTTCTGGAAGACCACCATTGGGCTCTGGTTGACGCGCTCTTCGATCCGTCGACGCAAAGAGCTGTGAGTCTCGATGAAGGACGCAGGCTGTTAGTTTGGGATGTGGAATCCAACCGCGTCATGAAGGTTTTGGATGCGGGAACTCCAGACCGACTTGGAGTTGAATCGAGGCACGTTTTCAAGGAGTGGATTGATCAACCTCAAGCGAAGTGGCCGCATGCTTGGAGCGACTTGGATTGGAGCCCGGATCGTCAGCGAGTGATCGCGGCGTCGCTCAATGGTCGAGTGGCTGAGTTCTCGGTTTCAGACGGAACTCAGCGCGATTTGTTCAATCTCTCCAATGAGTCTTGGCATGCGCTCGCTGTTGATCCCCGGACAGGGCATCTCTTAGTTGGAAGCGCCAACGGGACGCTGCTCCTACGGCGCGGAGAGAAAGATCAACTTCAAGTTGAGGATCCAGTTGCTGTGTCCTCACTGGCTTGTCTTCCTGATCTGAACGCGTGGGTGGTGGGTCGAGCTGATGGGCAAGTGGAAGTACGCGATGCCCAAACTCTGAAGCTACTCCAGTCCATCAATCTGCCCGGACCAATTTGGTCGTTGGATACAAAAATTACACCGACAAACTCGGGCATGATCGCCGTTGGTGCAAACTCGCTGACGGCACAGGTCTATGAATTGAGTCCGAGACGCGATCGCTTGCAGTGGCGTGCTTCGTTGCAACGACCGGGAACACAAAACGCGACCGGCTCGGTTTCTTGCGTCCGCTTCATGTTGGAAGGGAATGGTCTGCTGATTGGCGATAGTGAATGGCGCGTCTCTCGTTGGGATTGGGCTGCACAGCGAATCGAGTACGTCCTTCCGAAGCTGGCGAAAGATGACCGACGCCCCGAACTCGTGAAGATGCTCAAAGTTGCTCGGCCTGATGTTGCCGACCGTATCCCATTGGCGTTTCGCAGGTCAGTGGTTCAACTCGCAGAGTCGTCAGATGGCCGCATTGCAGTGGCCGGTGAAGATGGCGTCTTGAAGTGGTGCCGCGTAGGTGCCTCGCAGAACCCGTTCCGCAGAAGATGGCAAGTCACTGGTTTTGAGAGGCCGCAAGTCGCTTTCCATCTGCAAGACGCCGACACGCTATGGCTCATGAGTGAGACCGGAAAGCTGGGCACAGTCTCGATCAGCCGCGAAGTCGTGACACGAGAAATCCAAGCTCATAATGGAACGCGAGCTGGAATCGCAGTCTTGAAAGATCGCTCCGTGTTGACGGTCGGTCACGACACCGAAGTCCGTCGTTGGAAAATTCGCAATGATCAGATCGAGCCAGTTGGAGGCGCGATCTTCAAGCACTCAGTTCCAATTGTCTCCGTCGCGGTCTCACCGGATGACGCACTGGTGGCGATCGTTGATGACGAGTCACGAGTCTGTCTCTTCGAGCGACTGACCGGTAAGTCGCTCTTGCTCGTGCCGATTCCCGGAGCCGAACGAAAGGCACCGCTCACTGGCAAAGTGGTCTTCAGCCCCGATGGCAAACGGCTCGCCGCGAGCGGTGCTGGACAGGCCGTGTGCGTGATCGATGTCGACAACCTGAGGATTGAAAATAGCTCCCTAACAGTCGCAGGTGGGGGAGCAACAGCGTTGGCTTGGTGCGGTTTGCAGAGTGCGCTGCTCTTCGCGGCAGACGATGCGAAGCGTTATGCACATCAACTCTTCGACGATCTCCCGCGCTATCGAGCCAGTATCCATCCGCCGTTAGAGGTGAAGCAGAACTGCGTAGCGATGGCTCGAACTACCGATGGAAGAAGAATTGCATGCTTGGAAGTTGGTGGCTCGGTCAATTTCATTGAGACGAATTGGCTGTTGGAAGTTCATCGTCAGCAAGCAGATGTGGGCTCAGAAGCCGTCGATATCGCCTTCGATCAATTGGGCAATCGCTGCGTTGTCACGGGCCGAGATGGCGAGATCAGTCTCTGGGATGTTTCGCAACCCGAACAACAACCTGCCGAGCCGATCGAAGTCACTGTCACTTCCGAAGCATGGGTAGCTACTGAGGTCATCCCGCCCACAGACCACATGCAATATGTGTCGCTGAAGGCGGTCTCCCAACATGAAGGTCGGCTTGCGATCGCCGCTGTCATCGGGATTCCAGAGAGCCGTCACAACCTCGGGCATGGCCAGCTTCATGTGTTGACCGAGACCGAGACGAGCTGGGAGCGCGAAACAATCGTGGTCGATGGCACTCAACGAGACTTTGCGTCTCAACCAGACTCGGTCGCCATTCAACGACTGCCGCAGGATCAGCTTCGCATCGTCTTCCGCCGCAACTTAGGCCCCAACGGTCCCTACGACGGAGACTTCGTGTTCGGCGAACGCGGCCTCGATCGTCGATGGCGATTTGAAACGATCACGCAGCAAAAGAACGACGGCCACTACCCCACCTTGATCACGAACTCAGATGGCAGCCTTCAGAGCGTTGTTCATTACTCATTCGCCACACGCGAACTCTTGCTGAGCACGCCGCCGGATCGTCCTGGAGCAGCTTGGCGAACCATCAATCTCACCGGCCCCGGCTTGGGACTGCGTTCGCAAGGTTGGCTCGGAGCTGGCAATAAGAGTTACTTCTTCTCGCAGCGGCATCGCATGAACGGAGACCCGAGTTGGCCTCGACTCTTCGAGGTTCAGTCAGAGTCGATGACTCGAATTGAAGTCCCAGCCGACTGCGAACTCATCGGCCCAATTCGACGCCATGACAACGGCCAGCCTGTGATCATGGCAAAGCACTACAGCGACAACGCGCGTCGTTCAGACCTGGTCTTCATGGAGCGAACAGAAGCCGAATGGAACCAACTCGCTTCAATGCCCTTCACACCGCGCTACTTCGGTTGGCATGTAACGAAGACCGATTGCATCGTCGTGATGCTGAGATCGGCGAATGATCCACAACTCACAATGGCCACATGGGGCGGCAAGCACTGGCAACACGAAGTCATCTACCGCCGCCCCGACAATGAGCAATTCGGTTTCAACGTTTTTCAAGTCGACGAGCAAGATCACCTTTCGATCGTGCTCCAGAACTCCATCCCGTCATCTTCGAGGAACCGCCATCATCTCCTCCTATTGCGACGGCGGAAGATACCGTGAGACACTGTCGCATTTTCTACACGCGCCAGATCCGCGACATTGGCATCGAACAATTGAGCGACGAAGTTCAGAGCGGGATTCGTCAACGCTTGATAGATCGGGCTTGAGACATCAAAGAAGGGCCTCGCATCCACCAACGTCAAACCGGTCGAAGCGAGGATCGAGAGAATCCGATGAGTCCACTTCGCGAGCACGGGTTTGCCGTTGAAATCACGTTCGCCAAAGGCATGCAACAAGAAATTCACGACATACCCCACTCGACTCGCGAGGCGAGTTATGGCTCTGGCGATTCATCAATTTCCTGTCTACCGTGACAAGAATGCGATCAAGCTCAATAGTTGGGAACATCCCACTGCAATCAATTGGGGGGCTTCATCGAGCGAGACAACAAACTGCCTTGACAAGCACTCCTCAAAAAAACAGATTCACTAGAATTCCAACAATTTCGTCGAAACGGCGTCGTGCGACCGCAGCAAGGAAGCCCAAGAATAACCGCCAAATCCGTATTTAGAACGGGCCAAATTGATGTCGCATCCCAACAAGAAAAAGGCAACTGCGAACTGGTATCTCCGTGAGCGCGGAAAGGTTGTCGGAACGTTTAGCGATGAAGCCCTTCAACAGTTGCATACCGAAGGTCGAATCTCGCGATTCCACACAATTTCCCGTGATCAACGTCACTGGGAAAGCGCCCTAAGCCACTTTGAGTTTGGCGCTTCGTCGAACTGGACCCCTTCAGTCCCTGACGCTCCGTCAAATGGCAACTCCAACGTCGTTGCGGTCACCTATCGCCCATTCCCAATTGCGGCCCTAATTGCCTTGCATTATGCGACTTTCGGAATCTTTACGTTCTTTTGGATTACATCGCTCCACGGAAGGCTCCCTGCTCTTAGGCCAAACCATCCTTCGGGAGGCCGTGCCGTGCTGCTTGCCATGTTGCCTTTCGTCAATTTGTATTGGGCCTATTTGTGCTACCCATTGTTGGCAGAGCGACTTAATGAATTAATGCCGAGACATAATCTCAAAGGAGCAATTCCGATGTCGCTTGTATTGGCAACCGTTTCCATGATTGTAATCCCTATGGTAATTTGGATTGTCGGGTTCATAGTTATTACATTCATGCTGTACTACAACGAGACAGTCAACCTAGAGCCCCCCAAGATTTTCTTTTTTTGGATCCCTGGAGTTTTTGCTGCCGTTGATCTGGTCATACTAATCCCTGCCCTATCTTCAATGATTCAGACTTGTTTTAACGATATTGCCGAGTCGCAACAGTCGCGTCTGCTGTCCCAATCTCGTCTTCAGTAGCAGGTGAGGTTTGAATTATGTCGCGACAAGTCGACAAGCTGATTGAACGGCAGATTCCCATTCGAAAGCGTATTCGCTGTATCAATTGCTGGAATTCTTTCGCACCACATGAATCACTTTGGATATCGGAACACGTTGATCTGGTTGGCGACCGACTTCTTGGCGAAGACCATCAACAACGTTTCTTAGCCTTTCGCTTTACATCGCAAGGCGATGCTCTCGATCAACGAGAGTCAGTATGCACCGAAATCGCGTGCCCACATTGTCATCTTGCAGTACCGAGAGGGCTTTTGAGCTACAAACCCCTCTTTGTGTCAATACTTGGCAGTCCTGCCTGCGGTAAGTCATTCTTTTTAGGCGCGGCAGTGAGTCGACTTAGAAAGCTGCTTCCAACGAAGTACAAACTCGATTTTTCTGGCTCATCGCGAAACAGTGGGGGTAAGTGGAAAAGAGCGGACAGACTAGT
>CAZNMS010000215.1:0-1756 GCA_964573505.1 uncultured Planctomycetaceae bacterium
ATCCCTTTCGCGGAGCGAAAGGCGACTATCTGCGCAAGGCGAAAACAAATCGAGAACGAGTAGTACGAGCAGGCATTAACGTGCGATCGACGATCTCTATGTAACAGTTGCTGCATGGCAAAGTACCATCCAAAGAAAGAAGTGAGTGACGCGATCGAATATGCCGTCAACCGAGGTTGGCGAATTGTTCCCGGTTCGGGTCACTGCTTCTGCACGCTGCGATGTCCGTTGGCGAGCCGCGAAGGTCACCAATTTCGCGTCTTCTCGACACCGCAGAATGCAGGCAATCATGCCTTTCGGATTCGAGATGCCGTTGATCGTTGCGATCACGAACCCAATTAGGAGGCAGGCAACATGACATGGAGCTTTCGCGTGTATGTCGCCGACTTAGTCGAGTTCAACGACGAGCAGACCGATGCCTTGTACGAGGCCGGTTGCTCGGACGGTTCACTGGCAAGCGGCGACTTGAAAGCATGGATCGACTTCGATCGAGACGCGCGAACGTTGCAGGAAGCGATTGCTTCGGCAGTGACGCAAGTGCGATCGGTCGGTTTGGAAATCGAACGCGTCGAACTGAATGACCTCGCTGCGGCAACGGTTTGTCATTGGGCCGAAGCGGTGTGAGTTCGCAGTCAACGAATCGACTGAATGATTCAACGAATCCCATAGTCGAGGGGAATGCAATCATGCGATACCGAGTTGTTCTTGAGCAGAACGAAGAAGGCTTCAGCGTCTCAGTCCCCGGCTTGCCCGGTTGTTTGTCACAAGGGGCAACTGAGGAAGAAGCCCTTGAGAACATTCGCGATGCAATAACGGGCTACCTCGAAGCAGTGAATGAACTCAGTGCCAACAAAATCGTCCGTGAGGTCGAAGTCGACACCGTCTAATTCGACAGCGCACCATCGCGTTTCCGTAGCCGAAATCGTCAGATTTCGGATGCTTGAAATGCCTGAAATCTCACGATTTCAGCTACATCGTGCCCTGTAGAACTAATTCCTTTCGTCCCGTCCGTCCCATTAATCCTGTGGTCAAACTGCCAACAAGCAGGTTTCCAATACAGAAAAATCATGGCAAAAGAATTCACGATCCCCGCTGTTTCCGAAGGTGTGAAGTCCGTTGATATCGCGACCATTCTGGTGAATGTGGGCGATGTGATTACGGCCGGTACCCGAGTCGCTGAAGTCGAGACCGATAAGGCCGCGACGGATCTCGAAGCCGACTTCGGGGGCAAGGTCGTCAAGATTCATGCAAAGCCCGGTGACACTCTGCTGATTGGGGCTCCGCTGTTGACGATCGAAGAAGGTGCCACTTCCGGTGCTTCGGCAGCACCTGCTCCGGCACCCGCACCGGCGAAGACTGCGGCAGCGGCGGCTCCTGTGGCGGTTGCTCAACCGGTTGCTGCGGTTCCAGTCGCGGCTGCGAGTGCTTCTGTAGCAACTCCTACAGCAACTCCGGCAGCGAAGGCGGTTGCGGCGAGTTCGTCTGAAGGGCGTGCTCCCGCACCGGCAGGTCCGGCAACGCGTCGGTTGGCGCGGGAACTCGGAGTCGATCTCTATCAAGTTGTCGGCTCGGCGGCGGGCGGGCGGATCACTCAAGACGACGTCAAGAACTTCGTGAAAGGTCAGCTCAGCAGCGGGAGCGTGCCCGTCGCGGCGGCGGTTACGAGCGGTGCGAGCGGCGGCGGTTATGCGCCTCCGCCGTTGCCGGACTTCAGCAAATTCGGCCCGACGGAACGGCAAGCGCTCAACAAGATCGC
>CAZNMS010000215.1:1766-13675 GCA_964573505.1 uncultured Planctomycetaceae bacterium
AATCTCAGCATGTGTTGGAACGTGATTCCGCATGTGACGCAGCACGATCTCGTCGACATCACTGATCTCGAAGCTGCGCGAAAGCGGCATGGCGAAGGCGCGGGCAAGTCCGGCGAGCCGAAGATCACGATGACTGCGATCGCGATGAAAGCGGTGTCGGTCTGTCTCAAAGAATTCCCGAAGTTCAATTCGAGCCTCGATCCGCAGACGAACGAACTGGTGTTGAAGCGGTACTACAACCTCGGCTGCGCGGTCGATACGCCGAACGGGTTGCTCGTGCCGGTCATCAAGAACGCGGATCAAAAGAGCGTCTCGCAGATTGCCGCAGAACTGGGCGACATCGCCGCGCGAGCCCGCGACAACAAGCTCAAGCTCGACGAGATGCAAGGCGCGACATTCACGATCACGAACCTCGGCGGCATCGGCGGCACGGCGTTCACGCCGATCGTGAACTATCCCGAAGTCGCGATCCTCGGCATGAGCCGCAGTCGCACCGAACTGCGCTTGAACGGCGGACAAGTGGAAGAGCGATTGCTGCTCCCGCTGTCCCTGTCCTACGACCATCGAGTTGTGAACGGAGCCGACGCAGCGCGCTTCATCGTCCGCCTCGGTCAATTGCTGAGCGACTTCTTCCATCTCGCGGCGCATGCCTGATCGGATCGAACGCTCGACGCAACTTCGGAGTCCCTTCACTGGACCCAGTCATGAGTACTGAAGCTGAGTCGGCATCCTCAAACGAGACGCAGCTTGTTCCTGCAGAGTGGGATGTGCCGGACGCGTTCCGCAAACGAATGGGTGATCGCGTCGGTCGGCAGCGAGCGATGTTTGCTGAAGGTCACTTGCTGCTCGTCTTGCATGCGCCGCCAGTGGGTGAAGAGCCCGAGCGAGTCGGCAGACTCTTTTGGCGCCGTCCTGATGGGGTATGGAAGGCCGATTACTCCCCGTCGGGAATCAAGGCGCTTGACGAGCACCTTGATGAGTTCCGGCACATCATCGAGACGCTCGATGAACGCGAGCATGCCGCAACGACCGCATCGGAGTACTTCGAGATCTTGTCGACGCTCACGCCGCTCTATCGCACGGTTCGCAACCTGCATTTGGCATTACAGCAAGCGCGCTCGGACCTGAATGAAGCCCGCGACGTCATCAACTTCCGCGACGAAGCGTATGAGCTTGAACGGCAAGCTGACCTCCTGCTGCAAGACTCGCGCAACACATTGGAGTTCTCGATCGCAAAGCAGACCGAAGCTCAAGCCCGAGCCGGTCATCACATGGCGGTCGCAGCGCATCGGCTCAACATGCTGGTCGCGTTCTTCTTCCCGATCGCAACGCTGTCCGCCTTCTTCGGAACGAACATGAAGCACGGCCTCGAAGAGCTCGCCGCGCCGCTGCCGTTTCTCGTGCTGTTGCTTGTAAGCCTGCTATGCGGAGTCATTCTCAAATCGGGAGTTACGCGACCTCCGACCGACGAAGAGCGAAAGCTGTAATGGCTGCTACGCCGCCGTAGCCGATCGTCGCCTTTCGCTCTGCGAAAGGGATCTCTTGCGAAGTACGAACCGACGCTCCTTGTCTTGCCAATCAACGAAATGCCGAGGCCGTCGCTCGCTCGGTTGAGAATGCTCGCTCTTCGAATGCTGAGCGTTCCGCGCTGTCACGTCGCGCCGGTTGTGTCGCGCGACGATGATTGGGTCTGTCAGGTGCGACCGTTGTGGCTACTGCCTCCGCGCACGAGTCCTGCTCCGAAGGGCGATGCGACATCGCGGTGAATCTCGCCGATCAACGAGCGTCGCGGCCAACCGGTCAATCGCGGCATGCCATGTTGTCAGTGAAGTCCGCGTTTTCGGAGCGGAAATGGTTCTTGAGACTCCAGTGGCGTGCGTCGCCTCGGGCATGGGACGAACGGGACGGATGGGACGAATGAGTTTCATCAGTCAGTAGTTCGCGGCATGTCGTTGAGGGCGTGAGGCAGTCAGAGAGTCTTGAGTGACCGGCTGAGACACACTCTTCATCGACTTGCACCTATGACACACTCGCCGCGCACGTTGTTGCTGTCAGAAATATTCCCCCCGAAGACCGGCGGTAGCGGTCGTTGGTTTTGGGAGATCTATCGCCGCATGCCGAAGTCGCAGTTCACGCTCGCAGTGGGCGATGATCCTCACGCATCCGACGTTGATCGCACGCACGACCTCGACATCGTGAGGTTGCCGCTGACGCTCACTGATTGGGGAATGGCTTCGCCGTCGAGCTTTGCTGCTTATTGGCGAGCGTTCTGGGCCGTTGCGCAAGTCGTCAAAGATCGCGGCATCGAGCGGATTCATTGCGGACGTTGCGTGCCCGAAGGATGGATGGCGCTCGGACTGAAGCTGCTCTATGGCATTCCCTATGACTGCTATGTGCACGGCGAAGACGCGAATGCCGCTTCGTCGGGACATGCCGACGGCGTGCTGTCGAGCCGACAGCTTCGCTTCATGACGAAGCTTGTCCTGCAGAACGTCGATCGAGTCATCGCGAACTCACACAACTCGGCACGCATCGTGCGCGAGCAGTGGAACGTGCCCGCGAACCGCGTGCAGCTCCTGCATCCGGGATGTGATACAAATTACTTCGTCCCCGCTCAGCCATCGCGCGAGATCCGCGATCAACTCGGTTGGGGCGGGCGGCCGGTGATCGTGACTGCCGGGCGGCTGCAAAAGCGCAAGGGGCAAGACACTGTGATCCGAGCCCTTTCGACGGTGCGGCAAGCTGTGCCCGATGTTCTCTTTGCGATCATCGGTGACGGCGAAGAGCGCGAGTCGCTCAAGGCTCTGACCGTTGCTGAAGGGCAGCAAGAGCATGTGCTCTTCATGGGCAAAGTCAGCGATGAAGTCTTGAAGCAGAGCTATCAGCAAGCGGACTTATTCGTGCTCGCCAATCGGCAGATCGGCACGGACATCGAGGGCTTCGGAATGGTGCTGCTCGAAGCGCAAGCCTGCGGGACGCCGGTTGTGGCCGGAGCGTCCGGCGGCACGGCAGAAACGATGTCGCAAGACGAGACCGGATACGTCGTCCCGTGCGATGAGCCCAATGAACTCGCTGCGTTGCTGATTCAACTGCTGAGCAACCCCGCGCGCCTCGATGCAATGGGCAAGGCCGCTCGGCAATGGGTCGAAACTCAATTCGATTGGGACGTGCTGGCGCAGCAAGCGGCAGAAATGTTTGGCGCACCTTGGAGTGCTCCGGCTCGACGGAGCCTTCCATTGTCAGCGGGGTCAGAAGCACGAACCGCAGCGGGGGTATCGTCGTAGAGATTGAAGTTCGCAAAGAGGACATCACGAGAGAGTCAGGTGAGTTTGCACCTTAGACCAATGGTCGCCTTTCGCTCCGCGAAAGAGCGTCTTTAAGGCGTCCTCACACGAACGGAGTCGATCGACAAATCCAGCGTCTAAAGACGCACTTTCGCGGAGCGAAAGGCGACCACAAAAACTCGACGAATACGACGGAGTCGTAATTCGAAGAGTTCAGAAGACTGCTTCGCCGAAATCCGTATCTGGCGACGAAGATCGTTCTTAGGAGTGGCCGTTGTGCCGCAGAAATGGAGGGCTCCGTCAAGCCGGAGCACTCCAAGAAATTCACCATGAAAACACTTCTCAAATTCATCATCGACGTCATCGCGAAAGCTCTCGTGCTTCCCGCTGTGCTGCTTTGTTGGCTCGGGATTGCGGTGCTTGGCGCGGACAAAGCTTTTCCCGGTTGGGCGCAGCTCTTCAGTCTCATTCCCGGTCTGACCGGCGTTTATCTGCGGCGCGCGTTTTACAAGCTCGTGCTGCCTCGCTGCGGAGACGGTGCGTGTCTGACGTTTGGCACGCTCATCTCTCATCCGAGTGCCAGCATCGGACGCAATGTCTATGTCGGTGCGTACTGCTCGCTCGGCGCGATTGATGTCGGGGATGACGTTTTAATTGCATCTCACGTCTCGATCATGAACGGCAGCGGCCAGCACGGAATCGGGCGGCTCGACATTCCCATTCGCGAGCAACCCGGTCACTTCGAACGCGTCTCGATCGGTCGTGATTCGTGGATCGGCGAGCGTTCAACGATCTGCGCCAACATCGGCGAGCACTGCGTCATCGGCGCGGGTGCCGTCGTGACGAAACCGATTCCCGACTACGCGATCGCCGTCGGCGTGCCCGCGCGAGTCATCCGGTTCCGCAATGAACCGCAGACGCCGGAAGAGCGAGTCGCTCAGGCGGAACAGTTGATTGAGCAGTTTTGAGACTGGCAACAGCAGAAGGCATAGGACTTATAGGACGAAGAGGACGCATAGGACTGATACGACGCGAGGAAGCTTCGACTGCAACTGACACTTCCTCTGTGCCCTATTCGGCCTATCGGTCCTCTAAGTCCTATCAACCAATTCGACCGATCGCGTTCCCGACGCGTGATTCAGCAGGGCAAACTATGTGCGGCATCACCGGCATCATTTACCGCGATTCAAACCGGCCTGTTGAGCGGCATGTGCTCAAGGCTCAGGCGGATGCGATTGCGCATCGCGGGCCTGATGCCGAGGGCTTTTATTTTGCTCCCGGAGTCGGGCTTGCTCATCGCAGGCTGTCGATCATTGATCTCGAAGGCGGCAAGCAACCGCTCGGCAATGAAGATGGCTCGGTGCAGATCGTCTTCAATGGCGAGATCTACAACTATCAGCGACTGCGTAAGAACCTCGAACTGCGCGGGCATCGGTTTCAGACGCACTCGGATACCGAAGTCATCGTGCATCTCTATGAGGAGTTCGGGGACGACTGCGTGAATCACCTGCGCGGCATGTTCGCGTTCTGCATTTGGGACGCATGGAAGCGCCGCGTGCTGCTCGCCCGAGATCGCGTCGGCATTAAGCCGCTGTTCGTGAAGCTCGATGGCGAAAAGCTGATCTTCGGGTCCGAACTGAAAACGATCCTCGCGCATCCCGGAGTCGAGCGCGAGCTTGATCCGACGGCTGTGGATGAATTCTTCCACTACGGCACCGTGCCCGGAACGCGTTGCATCTTCAAAGGCATCGAGAAGCTCGGGCCGGGGCAGATTCTGACGCTCGAACTCGATCGTTGGAGCGAGTGGCGCGAGACTTATTGGAAGCTCAAGTTCACGCCTGATGCGCGACTCTCGGTGCAAGATTGGGAGCATGCGATCTACGACAAGCTGCGCGAGACCGTGCGGTTGCATATGGTCGCTGACGTGCCGGTCGGCTCGTTCTTGAGCGGCGGAATGGATTCGAGCGTCGTCACCGGACTCGCGTTCGAATCAACGAGCGTGCCGATCAAAACATTCTCGATCGGCTTCAACGAATCGCGATTCAACGAACTGCCGTTTGCTCGGCAAGTGGCCGAGCACTTCGGAACCGAGCACATCGAGCAAGTCATCAACGCGGATACCGCATGGCAGTTGATGGACCTCGCGAAGTTCTATGACGAGCCGTTCGCGGACTCGTCGGCTATCCCGACGTTTCTGGTTTCTCAGCTCGCGGCGAAGCATGTGAAAGTCGTGCTCTCGGGCGATGGCGGAGATGAAGCACTCGGGGGTTACTCGCGCTATCAGCATGACTTGCGCGAGAACGCGCTGCGCGATCGTCTGCCGCTGATGCTGAGGCTCTCGATCATCAGCACGCTCGCGAACTTCTGGCCGAAAGCGGATTGGCTGCCGCGACCGCTGCGCCTGAAGTCGTTGTTCGAAAACCTGACGCTCAGTGCCGACGAGGCTTATGCCAATACGCTCAATCTCTGCCGACAACCGTGGCGCCGCAGGCTGATGTCACAAGACTTACAGCGTGAAGTGGAAGACTACGACTCGGGCTTTATCGCGGCTGAGGCGTATCGCCGTTCGGGAAAAGACGCTCTCTCCGGCATGATCGCGGCGGATATGGCGACGCTCTTGCCGGACGACTATCTCGTCAAAGTCGACCGCGCGAGCATGGCCAATGGGCTCGAAGTTCGCCCGCCGTTGCTTGATCACGAGTTCTTAGAACTGTGTGCTCGCATGCCGTCGGAATTCAAAATCCGAGACGGAGAAACAAAGTGGCTCATGCGTCGGATCGCGCATCGCATGCTGCCCGAGTCGATCCTCAATCGACCGAAGCAAGGCTTTGAGATTCCCGTCGACAACTGGCTGCGCGGGCCGCTCCGACCGCTCTTCGAAGACACCGTGCTCAATCGCAACGCCGCGATCGCACCGCTCATCAATCAACAGCAAGCAGCAAGCATGCTGGCTCGGCATGAACGCGGAGTCGGTCGGCACGGCACAACGCTGTGGCAGTTGCTGTCTCTGGCGAGCTGGGCCGAGCGGTACTTGAAGGCGCCGAGTTCTCCGGCTCCGCTTGAGAACACCGGGGTCGGGTCTACGAAATTTGGAAATTGGCGGGAGGAAGAGTCAGACAGCGAATGCGGCCTACATCCCGCCAATTTCGAAATTTCGTAGACCCGACCCCTCGCTGCGAAACTTTTGGAGTGCGGTGATTCATCACCGCTTTCAATTTCGGCGGAGCCGTCTTTGTTTTTGATGAGTGCGATCAGAAGAAAAAAGCGGCTGCGCCGCTGTCGGAAAGCGGTGATGAATCACCGCACTCCAAAAGGAAGACAATGACTCGACCGACTGTCTGTCAGGTTCTGCATAGCCTCGGTATCGGCGGCGCGGAGGTGCTCGCGGCCGAGATCGCGCGGCGACTCAGCGATCGCTATCGCTTCGTGTTTGCGTGCCTCGACAGTTTGGGCACGCTCGGTGAGCAACTTGTTCGAGACGGCTTTCGCGTTGAGGTACTGCATCGACAACCCGGACTCGACTGGCGCTGTGCGTTTCGACTGGCGAAGTTTCAGCGAGAAGAGCAAGTCGTTGTCACTCACGCGCACCAATACACGCCGTTCTTTCAAGCGGTGCTCGGTCGTCTGAGTTATCGCAAGCCGCCGATCGTCTTTACGGAGCACGGTCGGCATTACCCCGACTCGCGCAGTGGCAAGCGCGTGCTGTTTAATCGCTCGCTCATTCGCAGTGACGATCGGTTCTTCGGAGTCGGGCAAGCGGTCTGCGAAGCGCTCATCGCGAATGAAGGTCTGCCTGAGTCGCGAGTTGAGTGCATCTACAACGGAGTCAATCTCGCTCCGTTCGCAGCGGTCGCGGGCAATGAAGTGCTGCGAGCAGAAGTCCGACGCGAACTCGGGCTTGATGCTTCTGAGTTCGTCGTGCTGCAAGTCGCGCGGCTCAATCCGTTGAAGGATCATCTGACGGCACTGAGGGCTCTCGAACGACTGACGTTGCGCGGCATGAAAGCGCGGCTCGTCTTAGCCGGAGACGGCGAAGAACGAACGAAGATCGAGGACTTCATTCGCTCGCACGGCTTAGGGGATCGAGTCTTGCTGCTCGGTGCTCGGCGCGACGTGCCGCGACTGATGGCTGCGGCGGATGTGTTTTTGCTGTCGAGCATCAGCGAAGGCATCCCGCTCACGTTCATCGAAGCAATGGCGGCGGAGTTACCGATCGTCGCAACGGATGTCGGCGGCTGCTCGGAAGTCGTGAAGCACAACGCGACGGGTTTTCTCGCTCCGGCTCAGGACGACGCGACGCTCGCCGTCTGTTTGGAAACTCTGCAACGCGAACCGACGAAGCGACGCGCGTTCGGTCTCGCCGGTTCAAAGCGTGCGTTCGAGTCGTTCTCGCTCGACCGCATGCTCGATGAGTACGCGGCGGTCTACGACTCGATGACGCCGCAGTCCCGCATGCAGCCCCAACGGGCCGAATTTCGAAAGCCCCTGACGGCAAGCTCGTAGCCGAAATCGTCAGATTTCGGAGCATTGGAAATAGGACTCACGCTCGGTTGTGACTCCCCTGAAATCTGACGATTTCAGCTACTTCAAACTTCTGAACGACGTTGCCCATTGGGGCTTAAGAGCAAGACGATGACAGTCACCTTTGCACCAGCAGCGACATCCTCATTGAAAGCAGCGGGCACTCGTCGGCAGAGCGTGCTCGCGATTACGAGCGAGCTTCCGTGGCCGCTCAATACCGGCGGGCATTTGCGGACCTTTCATCTCATGAAGGCACTCGCGAAGCGCTTTGACGTGCGTCTCATTGCGGGCGTTGATGACGCGAACGATCCGGGGATTGAGGTCCTGCGCCAGCAGGGCATCAATGTGCGAGCGGCGGTGAATGGTGCTCGGGGGAAGCTCGGTGAGGTAGGACGGATTACATCGGCGGCGCTGAAGTCCGAACCGTATGTCATGTTTCGTCGGCACAACCGACCGGCGATGCGAGCGGCGGTGATCGAGCAACTTAAGTTACAGCAGCCGGATGTCGTCTATCTCGATCACGTCGATCCGTTCGCGTTTCGGCCTCTGTTCCCGAACGCGACCGTCATTACCGATCTGCACAACGTCTATTCGAAGCTGACCGCGCGAGTCGCTGACGAGCGGTGCGGGCCGGCTCAGTGGTATCTGCGGCGAGAAGCTCGGTTGCTCGCTGAAGTCGAACGACGCATCGCGCAGCAGTCAGCGGCGCTGATGACGGTGTCGGCAGAAGAGCAATCCGAGTTCGCCGCTCTCGGCAACCGGAATGTGCATCTCGTCCCGAACGGCGTTGATTGTTCGGCGTATGCGCATCTGCCGATTGGAAGAATTCATACAGAGCGGCCGACGCTGCTTTATCTCGGTGCGTTGTCATGGCAGCCGAATGCGAAGGCGGCGGAGTTTCTTGCTCGTGAAGTCATCCCGGTTGTGAGGCAACAGCATCCGCATGCTGTGCTCAAACTCGTCGGACGGAATCCCGGTCCGGAAGTGCTCGCACTGCGAGACCTGCCGGGAGTTGAAGTGCATGCGAACGTGCCGGATGTCGCCGTCTATCTCGCAGAGGCGACGTTGCTAACGGTCGCGCTCGATTCAGGCGGCGGCACTCGGTTGAAGATTCTCGAAGCGTTCGCAGCGGGCTTGCCGGTTGTGAGCACTCCCGTCGGATGCGAAGGCATCGACTGTCAGCACGGTCGCGAGTTGTGGATCGCTGACCGTGACAAGTTCGCTCAAGCAACGCTCGACGCGCTCGCTGCTCCTCAACTGGCGGCGGAGTTTGCTGAGCGAGGTCGGCAACTGGCTCTCGACCATTACGACTGGGCTGCGATCGGCGAGCGAGCTTGCGCGGCGGTTGAGTCAACTTGGAGTGCTCCGGCTCGACGGAGCCCTCCGACTTAGCGGCACGACGGTCACGAGCTACGGACGAAGTTGCCGTCGTGATCCGTGCGTCCGAGAGGCAATCGGGACTCGATCGACGCTCGCCGAACGCACACGGATGACGTGCACGCGGATCAGACAGACGCAGACAGGCTTGATGAAAATATCGCCCCCGAGTTCATCTCGGGGGTTCAACGGCCTTTGCGCATGCGGCATTCGAATCGACTCGAACATGCGCAAAGGCCGTCGAGCCCTCGGCACAAGGCCGGGGGCGAAATTCGAAATTGGCGACGAACCACTTTTGACGAAGTGAGCCACTTGCCGCTGAGTCGGAGGGCTCCGTCAAGCCGGAGCACTCCAGGGAGAGACCCCGTTGAAGACACTTATCAATTGGCTGCGCTGGCCGGTGGCGCTCGGTATTTTGGCTTACATGTTCTCGCAGCATCGCGAAGGCTTTGATCGCATTGCTCAGCGCGAGCTGCTTTGGAGTTGGGTTGCCGCCGCCGTCTTCTTCCGAGCGTTCTCGGTTGTGCTCGGCTGCTGGCGCTGGTGGATGCTGGTGCGAGCTCAAGACATCCCGTTCGCGTTTCGAGATTCGCTGCGCATCGGCTGCATGGGGAACCTCTTCAATCTGATCGTGCCCGGCACGGTCGGAGGTGATCTCACAAAGGCCGTGCTCATTGCACGCGAGAAGCCTGAAGCAAAGACCGTTGTGACGACGACCGTCGTGCTCGATCGCGTGATGGGGCTCCTGTGTTTGTTGTTACTCGGGTTCTTGATGTCACTCGGTAATCCGAGCTTGTGGGTCAAGCCGGAGCTTTGGCCCGCGCTCATGCTGCTGGGCGGAGGGACGCTTGCCGGAGCAATCGGCTCGGCCATCGTGCTGCATCCGGCGGTGCTGACTTCGAAGTTGTCGCGTGCGTGCTTGAGATTGGTCGGAGTGGACTCCGTTGAAGCATGCGGCTCGAACTCGGCAGACGCGCTCCCCAGAGGGTCGCGGTTAAACGAGGACAAGACGCAATCCGGCGTTCAGAAGATCGTGACGCAACTGCTCGGAGCGGTGCGTCTCTATCAAGAACGAAAGCGAGTCATCTTCGGCGCGGTGTTGATGAGTCTCGTCATTCATGCGGCGAATGCGACGTCTTACTTTTGTTGCACAGCGGCACTCGGTTTGACGAACGAGGCCCCGAGTTATGCGACTCATCTTGTTGTGGTGCCGGTCGCGGAAGTCGCGGCCTCCGTGCTGCCGTTGCCGGGCGGGATCGGAGCCCGTGAAGGCGCGCTGCAAGTGCTGTTCGTCGCATGCGGGGAAGTGGCTGATCTCGAAGCCGCTCGCAACGCCGGCTTCTATACGGCGGTCGGATATAGCCTCGCGTCAGTCATCGCCGCAGTGATCGGGGGACTGGTCGCGATGAGCCTGAAACCGGCGGAAGCTCGATCGAACGAAAGCCAGCAGCGACTCATGCCGGCAACCGCGTGATGATGCCCGGTGCAGCTAGCGGCGACTGGCGGGCTTTGTTCGGAGCGCGACCTTCTGCAACTTCAGCGACGCGAGCATGTCGAGCACCGTTGCGACTTCTCCGTAATCGACTCCGCGATCTCCGGATAAGCGGACTTCTTGCGACTCACGCGGGGTGCCTTGCTCGTTGAGCTTCTCTTCGAGCCGCGCCTTCGATGTCGGCTCTCCATTCAGGTAGAGCGTGCATTGGCCTTCGTCGTTCTTACGCACGACGAGTTCCCATGGAGACGAAGCCGTCACGGCAGTGCCGTTTGCGGACTCGGGCAAGTTCACCTTGAGCGCGTTGCTGCCGACGACCGAGGGGACTGTCATCAAAAATACAATCAGCAGCACGAGCACAACATCGACGAGCGGCGTGATGTTGATGTCGGTCATCAAGCTGGCGTCGTCTTCGTCGGAGTAGCCGGAAGTTGCTCCCATTGCGGGGCCTTGTTTGAGTGGGGAGTGGGGAGTGGGGAGTGGGGAGTGGGGAGTGAGGAGTGAGGAGTGAGGAGTGAGGAGTGAGGAGTGTCTGAGCGGCGTTGAGACCGCTGACGCACGGGATGGAATCTCTTGCTACTTTTCGGCTCGCTGCTTTGCGGCGATCACGATGGCGCAGCGCGATAACAAGAGATGCGCGAGCGCGTCGGTTTGCAGCAAAGTGACCTTCACTTGCCGCTGGAAGTAGTTGAAGGCGAGCACTGCTGGGACGGCGACGAAGAGTCCGACCGCTGTTGCGACGAGTGCTTCAAAGACGCCCGACATCACTGCGTTCGGGTCGGAATTGCCCGAGCCGGATCCGACGAGATCGTGAGCCGCTTTGATGATGCCGAGCACCGTGCCGAGCAGTCCGATAAACGGCGCGTTGCTGCCGATGCTGCCGAGCACCGCCAAACTCTGATCGAGATACCGCCGCTCGCGCGCTTTGACGCTGAGCATCGCTTCGCCGCAAACCTGAGCCCCGCGACCAATCTCGGAAAGGCCCGCTGCGACGACTTTGCATTCAATGGCAGTGGCTGAAGCAACGAGCTCGTTCGCGCCGCGCACATCGCCGCTCTGTAACTTCAATTCCAACTGCGAGCCGAGTTGCTCGGCGTCGATCTTATTGCGACTAAAATAGAGCGTGCGTTCGACAATCATGCCGACACTGACAACGCTCAAGATGACGAGTCCCCAGAGGACCCATTCGGCACCAACATTGGTGGCGCGCAGAAAAAACTCCGTCAGCATGCCTG
>CAZNMS010000216.1:0-13659 GCA_964573505.1 uncultured Planctomycetaceae bacterium
CGAATCACGACCCTTCGGGCCTAATGCGAAACAGATCCCGACCGATCGGTTTTGTGATTTGTCCTCGCCAAGGGCAAGTTTTCATCGGCCTAGCTACGACCCGAATTCCGAGCCGTAAAGACGCCGTAGCTCGACTCAGAGAGTTGTCCGAACAGAGGCAACTGCGAGCCTCGCTAACCGAACTCTCTGCGTCTGGGTGTAATGGACGTGACACAGCCAGTGAGTTGAACGAGCTTGTCGCGTAATAAGACCGGCCAAGACTCGTGTAACCGTTTCTTCAGGCTGGCCTTGCCCTCGCTCGTACGGTGGCCACAAGCGGGGAATTCTTCTTCCATGCCAGCGGGCGAAGAGGGGTCGCATCGTTTCGCGCGAGGCACGACGACGAATCTACTTGGGCAGGCCCCGGCGGATGTCCCAGCCCAGAGCGTGATTGATCACAGCCACCAGCCGCTCGATCTCCGAGTCGCTCAAGCCAGCACGCCTCGCCACCTTCGCCAAGTGTTCGCGGAACACAGCCCGGCGCGGGTCAAGAAACGGATGAAATCCATCGGCGTCTCGCGAAAACACCCGGCGGGCAGCATCCCGGATCTTTTCGAGCGGCAATGGGGAATCCTCCGGCACGTCGCGACGGCCTAGGGTGCCCAACCACATGCAGGCCAACCTGCCGCTTTGCTCCTGCGCGCTGGGGTCACGAATCACGGTATGAATTCGCCTTCGTACTGCCACTGTCTCTTCATGCTCCGCCCAAGCCTCGCGACCGGCCAACAGCTCCAACGCTTTGCGACGCACGCGAAAGTCTATGTCCTCGACGGCGCGTTGGCTCAAGAAGTCTCGCGTCGCGGCGTTGGGCCAGCGTCTCACAATCGAAGCGAGTGTGGTGTCGAAATATCGGTAGTCAGTTTCCGCCGGCAGCGTTCGCATGAATTGGAAGACCGACGTCTGGTCGGGCAATAAGCTGACTGCGAACTCAGGCCAAAACACGCAGGAAATTGAGCTGCCGGGTTCGAACTTCGGTAACTTGCCGTGCAGCCATTCTCGTCGTGGCCACCGCTCGCCGACCTCCGCAACAGCGTCCAACCAGTCGTTTCTGACGAACGCTTCGACATCGCTCCATGTGGCACCACATGCCAGGAACTCCACACACTTTTCAAGGGCGGCCTCGCCGAGCGATTCCAACTTCGCCAGCCCGCGTAACTCGCTCATACAGCGGATGGCCAGCACAAGGTGGTTGGGCTGATTCTCCTCAGTCAGTTCCTCCGTCGGAAACTCCTTCAACGTCAGCAGCGTGCGGATCAATTGCTCGGCGTATTGGTCTCCGATTTCGCCGCAGATCAGCCGCAGGACTTCTTGCCATTCGGGCTCGTTGCCGTGCTGGCGAAAGACGGCATCCAGAGCGTCGAGCTTGAAGTCGGTCGTCTTCTCGAACCGCCGCACGTATTCCGTCGCCGTTAAGAACTCCATGAAGGTGCGATGCAGAAAGCCAAAGAGCTTGGGGCCGCGCGGGCACAGCAGGTAATTGCGTTGCCACAAGCCCTTGATCATGCCTTGAGCGGCTAAGCGAGCTTTCGCGCCGGTGTAGTCCGAGAACCGCTCTTCGAACCACTCCTGCGTGATCTTCAGTAGCTCGCTCTCGGCAATGAAGTTGCCTCGCAAGCCGACGGAACTGCCCTGCATCTGAAAGGCGATGCGACGGAGCAACTCCTTCTTGTCCTCGATATCGAGGAAGGCAAAGTTCTCATCCGCCAAGTGGCGGTTGACGTCCCACTGATGAGCCAGCACGTCGATGCACTGCTCGTAAAACCGAGCCCTCTCACGCGGCAGTTCTTTCTCGCGCGCAATCAGGCACATGATCGTCAGCAACAGCGGATTACCCGCCAGCCAGCGGACTGAAGGACTGCGGTCGATGCTGCTCAGCACTCGCTCAATGCGCTGCTGAGCGTCCTTCGTCAGCCGCAGTTCGACCGGCTGATGGACCTGCTGTTTGACTGGCGAAGCATCACTCTCGTCAGGCGCGAAACTGACTGCGTCCGTGCTCTTGCTCGCGACGATGGGGACCAGTTCGCTGCTGAAGTTGGTGTTGCTCGGAAAGACGCGCGCAAACCAAGCCGTCGTGAAGTGCGTTTGCTGTTGTCGATCGAGATCCTGCAAGCGGAAGTGAGCGAAGCCTGCCGGACGCAAGATGCCCTCGTGATAGCCGTGCGGGCGCGAGGTCACGATCACGCGCGCTTGGTCGTGATCCTGCACGAAGCCGACGATCTCCTGCATCATGCGATCGCGGTCGCCGGCATCGAAGATCTCGTCCAGCCCATCGAACATGACCAGCGACGGCCCGTCGGTCAGACGCTGCCTCAGCCACTGCGCGTCGATCCCATAGCCCTGCGTTTGGCCCAAGTAGTTCACGTAGTCGAGAAACGAATTGACGTCGGGCTCTTGTTTGCAGGTGAAGTAGTAATCGCGCAGCTCAATCAGCAGCGGGAAGTGGTCGCGGTCGCCGGTGAAGTGAGTTGTCCAACTCAGCGGCTGATTCGTGCTCGGATCGATGGGGGGATTGAGAACACCCAGCAGCAGGTATCTCAGCAAGGTGGATTTGCCAGAACCCGGTTCGCCCGTGATGACCAGCAGTCGGTTGTGCTTTGAGAACTCACCGAGGCGGGCTGCTAAGCCACTAATCACATCGAACACCGGTCGCACGGGCTGCTCGGTGTAGGACGCTCGTTGGAATCGCAGCCGGTTCGTGAAGTGCTCGCCGTCACCATCGTCGAGCAAGGCCACGATCGCGGCCTCGTCGTTCTTATCGATCTTGCCTTCACGCGCGAGCTTGTCGAACTCGTCCTTCGTGATCTCGACCGGCGGCGGATTCTCGCGGACATGTTGCGGTTCAAAGATGTCGGTCACCACCAGCCGACCGGGATCCTCGGCATACGACGGCGCGACGTTGGCCAGTTCAATGCCGGCATACTTCTTCTGCATGCGGTCGATGTACTGCTCATGCCGTACTCGGACCTGCACTCCAACCAGCTTCTCTTGCAACTGCCGGATCTGGTCCAAGTTCTGAGCATTGAGAACCTCGCGCAGGTTCGGCGTGACGAACACCTTCTCTCTCGCGGAAGCTCGGAAATTGGCAGCGACCATGATCCACACGCCCGGTGTGGGAAACTCTCTGCCGTCGAGTTCCCGCCATTCTCTTTCGAGCAACGTCGGATCGGGTAACGACGAGTTGCTTAAGTCCCTCACGGTGGCCAGCAGATGTTCGGCGACCGGTCCGCAGCGCAAGAACCGCTCGACCGATTGCATGTATTGGTAGAACTCTGAAAACGAGATTCCGGTCAATTCCAAGACGCGTCCCAGAGCGTTCAACGTGCGCGAGTACGCATGAGTGAGCGTGCTCTCGTAAGCCACTTGCAAGGCATCGACGTACTGTTGCCCCAGAGCCTTCTGCTCGGCAGCCGTCAGCAAATTACCGAGATGCCTCTTCACATGATCTTTGACGGTATTGCCCACTAGCTCAGCAGCCTTCGGGCCCAAGAAGGCGATCAATGTGGCAGCGTGTTCGATCATGGAGAGAGTTCTTTCATGTCATGCGACTCAACAACTTCTTGCTTCATCTTCGAGGATTGAATCTCGCGTAGCCACGCTCGCAAGAGCGTTGGGAACAAGGGCCGCATTCCGCGATTCTCCACCATCTGCCGAAGGTGGCTACGCCTCGAATTCCTAGCGAGGTTGCACCGCAGACCAATGGTCGCCTTTCGCTCCGCGAAAGAGCGTCTTATGCGGCGTCACAATGAAGAGACACCGCACCTGCCGAGACGCGTTCAAAGACGCACTTTCGCGGAGCGAAAGGCGACCACAAAACGTGACACTGAATTCGAGATCCTCGGACAAGCTCGTAGAGCTTTGCGGCTCACGAAGTAGCGCAAAGGCCGTTGAACCCACGACGTGAGGTCGGGGGCGTTTAAATTACAGCCTCGGACCGAGCTATCACTTTAAACCGCGCTTGCGGCCTTGCTGGGACTCAAAGTCGCCGACTGCTTCCAGCTTGCCGAACATGATGCGATCCGAGCTGCCTTTGTGATCGCTTTGCGTGACCGTGAGCCAGATCGTGCCTTCGTGCTCGTGAAAGGTCGGGTACTGAAACGAGTGCGGCGACTCGAAGCGGTATTTGCGTTGCCAGCTCACTCCGTCACGCGAGATATCGACGTTGAACACGCTGCGATTGCAGTCGCCCACTCGAGTGTTCTCTTGCCAGCCGAGGTAATAGACGCCGCCAAACTTGTCGAAAGTCGGCTTTGAATTCAGTCCATTCGGCACGAAGGCTTTGGGCTCACCAACGGTCCAAGTCTTGCCGTCCTTGCTGGTGGTGAAGTGATAGTTGCCCGCGTCGTTGCGGCAGATCGCCAGCCAACTGCCATCGGGGAGACGATTCACCGACGACTCGCTGAGTTGCTGGTTCTGCGGCTCGTTGTAGTGGCCGATGACTTCAAAGGTCGTGAAGTCATCGTGCAGCACGGCCAGTGCGTTCTGCTTGCCGGGGAAGTTGTTGAGCGCCACATACCGGCGGCCATCGAACATCTTGAACGAGTCGAAGATGTAGAGCCCCTGATTCACAGCCGGCTTCTTGAAACCCTGAGCCGCTGCATCCGCGTGAAAGTGGCGCGGCTCCATGTCGAAAGTTCCCGCTGCCGTCTTGAGCTTCGCTTTGTGAATGTTGTTGTCGAATGCCTGCGAGCGGAGATCAAAGTCGCGGTACCAAGTGACGGCTTGCTCCTTCGCTGGCTGACTGCAAAAGAAAGTCCGCAGCGTGTGCTCGTCCTTGCGGATGATGCGCGGAACGAAGATCTGCGCTTCGGGCAACGTCGTGTTAGCAAACGTCTGCCCCGCGCGAGCCAGCGTGTGAGTCTTCTCAACTTGCAGCGACTTCAAATTCACAACGGTCAGGACGCAGTACATCGCCGCGCCGGCTCCATGACCGGGAGCAACATCGTTGTCGTGCTCGACGATGTAGGCTCGCTCGCCAACACAGACGAACTCAGCATCGTGCGCGCCCTTTGCTTGCGGAGCAGTGACCTTGATGAGCCGCTGCATCACTCCATCACCCGCCAGCGCGGGATCCCATCCAGCGGGCAAGAGGCTCGTCTGCTGAGCATCGTCCTTGCCTTGTTCGACCAGTTGGTCCGTCTCACTGAGCTTGAAGCCCGTGCTGACGACATGCCGCCGTGCGTCTCCCGAGATGTCGACAGTCGGGACCGGCGGCGAATTATCCGCAGTGCCTTGAGCACACAGAGGTGCGCACGGCACGAGCAACACAACACTCAAGATGGCCAGCAATCTTTTCATGGTTCCCTTCTTCACGATGTGTCGGACTGGCTAAGGCGAGCGGGACGTGAGAATCAACCAGCGATCCGCAGCACGACGGAGATCTTGGCCGTCGATGACAGACGGCGCGACGGACAAGATGTCGGTCGTACCTGTAAGCACTCGTCCGCCGCTCGCGTAATGGCAGAACTGGGCATGGTTCAAAATGGGGTAGCAATCAAAGCGAGCGCCTTGCCGCTCACTCCGCTCTCGAATCTGCTACCTCAGGCGAGCGGCAGTTGAGAACCTACCGGCGAATTCTTGTACGACGGACTTGTAGTCCGTCGGGCCTCGTCTTCGACGGACTCCAAGTCCGTCGTACCGGTATCAACTCATCTGCCGCTCGCCTAATGACACCTCGTTTTGGACCATGCCCAAATTCGAGTAGCGCACAGGCCGCTAAACCCTCGGGAGTTTGTCCGAGTAGCATGCGCTTCCATGCCCGTGCAGGCTGACTGGCGGTTCGAAGCTGTTTGTAGGAATAAATACAGCACGGGCTAGAAGCCCATGCTACGGCGACTCGGACAAGCTCCGGGGACACTTGAGTCCGAGGATCTCGAATTCTGTGTCAAGTTTTGTGGTCGCCTTTAGCTCCGCGAAAGTGCGTCTTTGAACGCGTCTCGGCAGGTGCGGTGTCTCTTCATTGTGACGCCGCATAAGACGCTCTTTCGCGGAGCGAAAGGCGACCACAGGACCAGTTTGAGTTGAGAGGACGAGCGATGGCGGAAGCGAAGCGGGCTGAGGACGGGAATTCGAGCGACTCGGGAGCGGGGCCGAAGCTGCCGCCGGGAGTCACACTCAAGCAAGTTCTCTCGGGGCACACGGACTTCGTGACGAGCGTGGCGTTTGATCCGCAGGGCGGGACGCTCGCCAGCGTGACATCCTTCCGAAAGAATCCTAGAGAATTTCAAAGTGCATGTGCCCGAAGAACACATAAAAGCCCTGACGATTCCATCTCTTCGCAATCGCCACCATTATGAGCACCATCCACTTCGTCTCCTCAACTATTTCGGTCGGCGCCTGCCCCTTCCAATGACACCTGAGGTGCGTCTACCATTTCAATTAGACACACAACTAGATTTTCATCTCATCCGCTACTATGAAAAAACCAATAGTTTTCATAAGTCATTCGCTACCCCAGAATGATCGAACCAGTAAAGCGGCCAAGGTTCGCGAGGCACTGCGGCAACGCCTAAATGAGCACTGGGATGTGTTCATTGATGTTGACCGAGTTCAGGGAGGAGAACTATGGCGCCCGACGATTTTAGACCATATTCATAGAGCACAAGCCGCCGTCGTCCTATTCGATGAAAGAGCCGTTAAGCGCGACTGGGTCGCTGCTGAAACTTTGATGTTCTCGTTTCGAAAATCCATATCGCCCACCTTTCATTTCATTCCAGTCCTGTTCGACAATCTACAAATATCGAACAAATGCTTCGATCGATATGAGCCATTCGGCTTTCAAGAAATCCAAGCAGTAGCTGCCAATAAGAAAAACATCACCACCATAGTCGACGAAGTCGCCAATTCCTTTCCCGAAGCGCACACTCAATTTGCTCCGCAGTGCGAGTGGATTCGCAAACTTCTCACCTTCCTAAAACATGTCGACATCGACGGCTGGATCAGTGCTGCAAACGCCTTAGGCATCAACTGCTCGAACACTGAAAGAGCGAAAGAAGACTCACGAACCCTCTTGTCGGAATCCACTGCACAGCTCATGCATCATCGGCACTACAGGGACACGCTCAGGGCGGCCGAGCGACTTCTCGACCACATCGCGGATCAGCCTGACTTGAGACCCACTTCCGCTAAATGCCAAGAAGATCTCTGTAAGATGATGCGAGCAAAGTGGGTGCCTAATGAATCAGTAGCAACTTTATTAAAGGCATCTCGCGACATCGAAAAAAAGGAAGCATTTGCAGTCACATCAGCGAACTTCAGTCTGCTAGAAGAATACCTTACCAGAACTCGCATTGAGTATCATGGACGATTTGTCCGAATCTCCGTATCTGGAAGTGCATCCGAAGATCACGCGAGCAATATTTCGAGCATTTGCGATGACATCCGCGAATGCCTCTTCCCAATTCAATTGCCTCGGCATGACAACCGCAGCACCATGACCCTAGAAGAAGCCGTCCAGAGGGAACAGAAAAGAGACCCACGCCTTTATGCAATCATCCTGCTTCCCCAGGAATTCAACACTCCTGAAATTGTTAGCGAGTTGAGACGGCGATTTCCAAGCATATTGATATTACTCTCACACCCTACCGAAAAGGGAACTTCACCAAACGGAGCCCGATTGCTCCTCCCGCACATAGATGTCCACATGGAAAACAGCTATAACGATCTTTACAACCATTTAATCTCTGTATGTCGGCAGGTGAATTAGCTATGTCGTACCGCAACTTCTTACCTTGGCAAAGTCTTCCATACCTTAAAGGTGAATCGCCGGAGCCAGATGAGCGAACAGGGCGAGTGTATCTTCACAATCCGACATTACAACTGGCTGCCGAAGCAGCAATTGTGACGCAACGGCCGCTTCTGCTTACGGGCAATCCTGGATGTGGAAAGTCATCCTTTGCTCCCTTTGTCGCCCGCAACCTCAATTGGCGTTACTACGAATTGACAGTGACCCGCCGAACGGAGGCGCAGGATCTTCTTTGGAGATTCGATGCGCTGGCGAGACTCCGTGATGCTCAGGCGGGGCGAACTGGCGATGCGGGGGTTGCCGCGTCGCGTTATATTATTCCAGGACCACTTTGGTGGGCATTCAATCGCGCTTCAGCGGCGGCTATCATCTCAATGCATACAGCGCTGGCGGACACTTCAGCGATCAGCTCACACCAACTCGAACCGTCCGGCCTAATTAACAAAGAACGCGACCCCGAAGGCGCCGTGGTTTTAATCGACGAGATTGACAAAGCCGATCCTGACGTGCCAAATGATTTGCTAGAAGTGCTAAGTGTTCATCGTTTTCACGTAAATGAGCTCGGCCAAACAGTTGAGCGACAGAATCCACAACGACACAACTCGGAGACTCTTGCTCGCCAGTTTGGAGGATTGCTGGTCGTCATTACCTCAAATCGTGAGCGCGATCTTCCTTCAGCGTTCGTGCGCCGCTGCGTTGTGCTAAACCTGACAGAGCCTTCAGAAGTTTCAGAATTAACAAAACGCCTGCTTGACGTTGCCAATCTTCATCTTAATTCGATGATTAAATCGGCCCCAAAGGGCGTGAGTATTGCTCGCCAAATTGCCACGAAATGTGCGACATTGCGACTGAATGAAGGCGGTGAAAATGGTTCTCCAAGTACGGCCGAATACCTGGATGCCCTAAGAATTGCACTACAACTCGGAATTGATCCAAATGGAGAGTTATGGAGCGACATTGAGTCGTGCGCGCTAATAAAGTTTGGTGCGAGTTTCTGAGCACGATTTCATACAAGCTCGAGAGCCCGAGCCCAGGAGGGTCGGTATTGTGGAAAATGATATGCAGGCTTCCGGATGTCTTGCCGACTTAATAATCGCGTTTAGCAGCCTGAAACCAAGAACCGATGAATTCCGGCGGCTAATTGCAACACTATTTGGTTACAAATACAACAACACGGCCGTAAATGTGCCGGATTATCCGACCTCGTCAGGCCGCAAGACTGAGGATCTTGGCGATTCATCCCTCGAATCTGAGACCTCAACTGAGCAAGATGGGGCTTTCGCTGATTTTGATCAATTCCGGACAACAGCATCGGAAGGGATGCGGCAATACACCCAAACCGAAACATGGAACATGGAGTCACTTTCAAGGCGCGTTGTCGACGAGATGGACTTAGGGAATATCAATCCCGTGGGGGCAGCAATTGCGAACAATAATTCGTTGCAATTACCATCAGAGAGGTTGCTTCGCGAGAAATGGTTTAATGGAATAATGTCGTCACTCCTGGCCACCGAAGATGTATCTAGCTACGTAGACACCAGAGAGATTGAAAGACACGTGAATTCTGGGCGCCCCTTTCGTGAAATTCCTTTTCTTAAGCGGCGATCCTTGAGGCGCGGCGTGCATCTTATATTTGACTATTCCGAGTCGATGCAGCCCTTCATCGGTGATCAGCGTCATTTATTGGATCGGCTACGGCATTATTTGGGTAGTAGCCAAGTCTCCTTTTCAGCGTTTCATTTTGATCCCTGGCGTCCTGAGAAGTATTGCCTTAGCTGGCCAATGCCACATCCAAAGTCGGCGACATCCCAAAGACCTGTGCTTTTTGTGTCCGACTTCGGTGTGGCGACAGGAAGCTACAATGATTATTTTTTTAGATGCAGTGATGTTCGCAAAATAATAAACACAGCAAGATTAAATTACTGCCCGATTCTCGCGTTAGTGCCAATTACTCGTTGTTATTGGCCCGATTATCTAAGTTGCATTTTCGATTTTATCTGCGAATGGGATCGAGGCGCAGCAATGCTGCGGGGCCGAAGAGTAAGAGCGCGAGCAGACTAACTAGGGCGAATTTTTTATGGGACAAAGTGATTATGGGAATCGAATTGAGCTTGTGCGCAGATTTCGACCCGACATCGTAGCGCTCGCGAAGTTGGCATCCTTAGCGCGGATGATTGAGCCAGAGTTGCTGCGATTGTTGCGACTTGAATTTGGATCTCGTTTTGGCAATGGAGTGCGTCTTTCCGTTTCTTCGGAATCAGGGTTATGGTTTAGCCCTCTTATCGAAAGTCGTGGAGTTGGCGGAATACTCCTGATACCGGAACTCGCGCATCTCTTAAGAGTGGAACTGAAGAATGAGTCGCCTGAACTATTCGAAGCTGTGTATGGTGTAATTCGTAAGCACCACTCCGTGATTCCTCCGGTGATTCGTTGGGAGGAAGAACTTTTATATGTTCATTCTAGCCCGAGCCTCACCGAACCAGAGCGTGAGTATCGACTAAGGATTGAACTGGGCAGAATGGGGGCGGCGATCGTTTCGTCAGGCTCAGAGCCCTTTCGGAATTGGTTAAAGAATGCAGAGCAAAGGTTTCCAAATTCGTTACGAATTGACTGTTATTCGACCGTTTTCCGAGTGAATCACGACTTGGATAAGGCAACCGCAGTGAATTGTGAGTTGCCGTTCGGGGTCACCTTTCAGCATGTTTTATCGGGGCACACGTATGCTGTGAGGTGCTTGGCATTCGATCCACAGGGCGGGACGCTCGCGAGTGGGAGTAGCGACCAGACGGTAAAGCTTTGGGACGTAGCCAGCGGACGGGCGTTGGGATTGCTGGACGCGCACGAGGGCACGGTCAACGGCCTGGCGTTTGATAGGGAGGGGAGGACGCTCGCCACCGGGAGTGCCGACAAGACCGCAAAGGTCTGGGATGTGGCCAGCGGTCGGTTGCTCCGCTCGCTAGTTGGGCACAATGGTGCAGTAAACAGCATGGCGTTTGATCCGCAGAGCGGGACGCTTGCCACCGGGAGTGCCGACAAGACGGTGAAACTGTGGGACGTCGCTAGTGGGCGAATACTCCGCTCCCTAAATGGGCATAAGGGGGCGGTTTGCAGCGTCGTGTTTGATCGACAGGGTGGGACACTTGTCAGCGGTAGTTTCGATAACACTGTGAAGCTTTGGGATGTGGCCAACGGCCGGCTGCTCCGATCACTCGGTGGGCACAATGGTGCGGTCAACAGCGTGGCGTTTGATCCGCAGGGTAGCACACTCGGCACCGGGAGTGCCGACAAAACGGTGAAGCTCTGGGACGTCGCTAGTGGCCGGTTGCTTGGCACGCTTGAAGGGCATACGGGTTCGGTCAATGCCATCGCCTTCTCGCGCGAGGGGTCGCTGCTGGCTTCGAAGAGCAACGATGACACGATCCGACTGTGGAGCTGCGCGACGTGGGAGACGGTGGCGGTCATCCCGGTGCCGACAGACACGAGCTATTGGATTCCCGCGCTGGCGTTTCATCCCGACGAGAAGCGCGAGCGAGCGCTGCTGGCCACCGCCAGTTCACCGCCGGACACGCCGAACGAAGAACGCTGCCGCGAGATTCATCTCTATGAACTCGACCTCGACGTGTTCCTGGGTCGTGCGTCTGTGAACGGCAAGACGATAGCCGCCGGTGGTTCAAAGACAGCGACTAGCTCGCAGCGATCGAAGGCGAGTCGCAACGAAGAACCGGCGGCTAGCGCCTTGCCGCTCACGAGCAACTATCGGAATGCGAAGGTCGTGCTGGTGGGCAATACCAGCGTGGGCAAGTCGGGCTTGGGGTTGGTGCTGTCGGGGCGGAAGTTCCGAGCGACGGAGTCCACTCATGGCCGTCACATCTGGAACATCGACACGTCCGCCGCGACGGTCGACGGCATCACCGAGGAGCGCGACACGCTGCTCTGGGATCTGGCGGGACAGCCGGGTTATCGGCAAGTGCATCAGCTCCATCTCAGCGAAGTGGCGATCGCGTTGGTACTGTTTGACTCGCGCAGTGAGACCCAACCGTTCGATGGCGTGGCCTACTGGGCTCGGGCACTGGATGCGGCTCGGCAGAATGGGTTTCCGCTGAAGAAGTTTCTGGTGGCTTCGCGCTGCGACCGCAGTGGTACCGCCGCCAGCCAGTCGCGCATTGATGAAATCGCGAAACGCTTGGGCTTTGACGGCTACTTCGAGACCAGTGCCAAGCGCGGCGATGGAGTCGCTGATCTGCGGACCGCCATTCAAGAGGCGATCGAATGGGAACTGCTCCCCGCCGTGAGCCGGACGATCGAGTTCCGAACGACGAAAGAGTTTCTCGTCGCGAAGAAGAAACGCGGGACGATCATCGAAGAAGCAGAAGTGCTGTTTCAGGAGTTGCTCGACTCGACGGGGAAGAAGCAACGCGATGCAAGCGGAAACTATACGGCAGACGTCTTCCGCACGTGCCTCAGTCAATTGGAAGCAGCGGGCTTGATCAGGCGACTCCCGTTCGGCGACTGGGTGCTGCTGCAACCGGAGTTGCTCGATGACTACTGCGGCTGGATGACTCAAGCAGCTCGGGCTCAGCCGGACGGATTGGGCTATCTCCGCGAAGATCACGCTCGCGCGGGAAAGTTCCCAATGGACAACGACCGGCCTTTGGCCAACGGTCGCAAGAAAGAAGAGCAGACGATTCTGATCGCGGCGATCGAAGAGACGCTCTCGCGCGGATTGGCGGTGCGTGAGTCGTCGGCTCGCGACCGCTGCACTTTGCTCGTGTTTCCGGCCGAGTTGCGCGAGGAACTGCCGGAGTATCCCGGCGGGTATGCGCTGGCTGTGAGGTTCCGTTTCAACGGCCCGGTGCGCGGCATCTATGCGTCGCTGGTCGGTCGCCTGATTCACTCGATGGAGTTTGAGAAATACGAACTCCACAAGAACGCCGCACTGTTTAAGGCCAAGCACGACGACCAACGCATCTGCGGTCTGGCGGTTGACTACCCCAATCCCGAAGACGATTCGCTCGGTCGCCTGACAGTGTTCTTCGACGACAACGCGCGGAGTGCCTCGAAGACGTTGTTCTTGCAGTACATCAACAGCCAGTTGGAAGCGATGGCCTTTCGTGGGTCGATCGAACGCGAGCGGATCTATCACTGTAGTAACTGTGACATGACCGTCGACTTGCGTGCGCACGTCAAGGCGCGGCAGGCGGGACGAGACTTCGTTACCTGCTCGGGCTGTGGCGAGCGGTTCCCGTTGGACGATCTGGCCGAGCAGGCTCAGTTGCCCAACGAGCGCATCAAGGACATGGACGCGGAAGCCCAGACCGCTCAGCGGCTCGCGGGGTTGCTGACGACAATCACGCAACGCCGAAAGGACGCCGCGTTCGATGTGTTCCTGTGCCACAACTCGCAGGACAAGCCGGCCGTGCGCGAGTTGGCTCAGAACCTCAATGACCTCGGCTTGCTGGCCTGGATTGACGAAGCGCGACTGCTGCCCGGCGATGTCGTGCAGGAGAAGCTCGAACGCGCGATCCGCCGCGCGGGAGCAGTCATCGTCTGCATCGGCCCCCACGGACTCGGTCACTGGAAACAGGTTGAATACCACTCGGTCTACGAACGCTTGATCGATCTCTCCGAGAACGACGGCGACAGTGGCTTCCGCACCTCGGACCAACTGCGAGTAATCCCCGTCCTGCTTCCCGGTGCCGAGGTCAAGCAGATCCCCGCGTTCTTGAAACGGCACGTGCGAGTCGACCTACGCAAGAGGTCGGCCCAGCAGCTTCAAGAAGAAATGCGCAAGCTGGCAGCCGGGATCTTGGCACGCGATTAGGCAAGCGGCAGGTGAGTTCATACCAGTACGACGGACTTGTAGTCCGTCGATCTGCGAC
>CAZNMS010000217.1:0-13652 GCA_964573505.1 uncultured Planctomycetaceae bacterium
GCGCTCCGTTATTGTATGTTTTTGCCTACAAAACGCCGACACTCCCTTTCGCGGAGCGAAAGGCGACATTGAAGTCAGTCTCAGGACGATGCCATGAATAGCTTCGATCAAGTCACTCAATCGCTGCTCGAATCGGATCTGTGGAGCAACCTTGCTCCGCCAGTGCAGATGTCGTTGCTGATGGGCAGCCTCGTGCTGATCCCGGCGATGCTCGCGAGCCTCACGTGCTTCACGCGAGTTGCGATCGTGCTGTCGTTCATCCGTCGCGGCATGTCGACTCAGGAAATCCCGCCGACATCAGTGATGCTCGGACTCGCGCTGTTCCTGACGATGTTCATCATGGCCCCGACATGGGACGAGATCAGCAACAAGGCCGTGCTGCCGTACCTCAAAGAAGAGAAGACCGGCTTGCAGGCGATGCAGGCGGGACTCGCGATTCACAAAGAGTTCATGCTGCGACAGACGCGAAAGAACGACCTCTCGCTGTTCCTCGAAATGTCGAAGTCGGACTTGCCGTATGCACCGAGCGATACGCCGCTCGTCGCGCTCGTCCCCGCGTTCATGATCAGCGAAATGAAGACCGCCTTCTTGATGGGGTTCTGCATCTACATCCCGTTCCTGCTGGTCGACATGGTCGTTGCGACGATCTTGATGTCGATGGGTATGTGGATGATGCCGCCCGTCATCATCTCAACGCCGTTCAAGCTGCTGCTGTTCGTGCTTGCCGACGGATGGCATCTCGTCTGTCTGTCGCTCAATCAGAGTTTCGGCTGACAGCGAAAAAGGTGAGGAGTGGGGAGTTGAGGAGTGAGGAGTGGGGAGTGGGGAGTAATTTCAGTTTCACTTCGACTCGGTCTGAGACGGTCGTTGTTTGGTTCATTGCCTCTTAGTCGCGGACATCAAGATGACTCCTGAAATCGCGATCGACATCACACGCGAGTTCTTCTTTTACTCGACGTTGCTGGCCTTACCGGCACTCGTACTGAGCTTGCTGTTGGGCTTGATTATCAGCGTGTTTCAAGCGGCGACGAGCATTCAAGAGCAGACGCTGACCTTCGTGCCGCGTCTGCTCGCGTTGTTAGCGCTGTTCGTCTTCACGCTGCCATGGATGTTGGAAACGTCGGTGAGTTTCACAACGCAGATGTTTTGGCGTGCCTCGCAGATGGGGCAGTGATTGTCGCCTCTCGCTCCGAGGCTGTGATTTTCTCGCCCCCGACCTTGCGTCGGGGGTTCAACGGCTTTTGCGCTACTCCATTTCAAGCGAATTATGAGTAGTGCAAAAGCCGCTAAACCCCCGAGGTGAACTCGGGGGCGAATTAATCACAAGCTCTCCGCGAAAGAGCGTCTTCAAACGCCTACAACGGCCCTCTTAACGATCACTCTGCCAAACGGCATGTAATAATGGCTCCTTACCTTCAAGACCTTGCTGTCTCGCTCGCGCTGATCATGGCGAGGGTCATCGCTTTCGTGATGACCTTTCCCTACTTCGGCGGCGCCGCGGTGCCTCGGTTTGTGAAGGCAGGTTTGATTCTGACGCTCTCTTTGTTCTGGATGAGCCAACTGCAAACGCTGCCCGCTCAAGAGCTGCGATTCATTGGCACGCACTGGCTGTGCTTCGCGGCGATGATCGTGAAGGAAGTTGCGATTGGGCTGATTCTCGGCAACGCGTTCGCGCTGTTCCTCGTTCCCTTTCGCATCGCCGGTGAATTCGTCGGTCAAGAAATGGGACTCACGATCGCGACGATCAATGACCCGACTCAGCACTCAACGGGCACGGCGGTCGGACAGATGTTCGACACACTTGGCATGCTGATCTTCTTCGGGCTCGATTTTCATCATGTCTTCCTGTCGGCCTTTCATGCGTCCTTTGCGAGACGCCCCGTTGGCGGAGGAGTCGGCGAGCTGCATGTGGAAGAATACATACAAGCGATGACATGGGCCGAAGAGTGGGGCATCGCCCTCGTCGCTCCAATTGGCTGCTGGCTCTTCATCACTTCGGTGATCTTGGCGCTCATGGCCCGAGCAGCCCCGCAGCTCAATATCATGAACGTCGGCTTTGTGCTGAGGCTGCTCACCGGCTTCGGCGCGACGATCATTCTGCTGCCGGAGATTGCTCCGAACATGACGCAGATCATGCAGCGCTTCTCGCAGTTGCTCGGAGTGTTTGTGTGAGTGAGAGATGAGACGCAGGCGACCGATGGGACGAATGAGAACCGCACCGCCCCGATTCGTCCCATCGGTCCCATACGTCCTATGAGCTTGACCCCGAATCCCTCAACGGGCTGATGCCCGACCTTAAGCTAAGAGCGTCCTCCAATGGCTTCCGAAGACGACGGCCAAAAGTCCGAACAACCGACTCAGCGCAAGCGCGACGAAGCGCGGCGTCAGGGGCAGGTCGCGTATAGCCCCGAACTGACTGGGACAATGCTGCTGATGGCGGCGGTCATCGTCCTCTGGCTCTATGGCGACGACTACAGCTTGCAGCTCCGCACGGCGATGGAACAGTACCTCAGCAACTCGCACGCGATGATCTTGCATGTCGGGCTGTTGGATTTGTTACAGGACGCGATCAAACGCGGCGTGAATATCGCGGGCGGGTTCATGATCGTCATGTTCGGGATCGCGCTGCTTGTGAACTTCGCTCAGGTCGGAGTCTTCTTCTCACCCGAAGCGATCGAATTCAAATGGGAGAAGCTCGACCCCATCAGCGGCTTTCAGAAGATCATCTCGGTGATGGGGCTCGTGAAGGGCTTGCAGCAAGTCGCAAAGACCGGCGTCGTTGCCGCGATCGCGATCTGGCTCATGTGGGGCAAAGAGCAGACGATCGCAGGACTGACCGACGCTCCGTTGATGTGGTCGGCGTCTCAAGCATGGAGCATGGCATTAAAGTTACTCATCGCGACAACGGCGATGCTGATGGTGCTCGGCGGCGCGGACTACTTCTATCAATGGTTCCGCGTTGAGAACGAACTGAAGATGACGAAGCAGGAAATGAAGGACGAGCAGCGAAATGAAGAAGGTGATCCGCACGTCCGAGCGAGACGACGTCAGATTCAGCGCGAGCTCGCTCAGAAGCGGAAGATGATTCGCGATGTTCCGAAAGCGACGGTCGTCATCACGAACCCCGATCACTACGCCATTGCGCTGCGGTACGTGCGCGGCGAGAACTCAGCTCCGGTCTGTTTGGCAAAGGGCACAAACCACTTCGCTCTGAAGATCATCGCGGAAGCGAAGAAGCACGGAGTCACAGTCATCGAACGCAAGCCGCTCGCCCGAGCCCTCTACAAGATGGTCAACGTCGGCGATGAAATCCCGAATCAGCTCTACATCGCCGTGAGCGAAGTTTTGGCATACCTGCACCGACTGAAATACGGCGACCGGCAAGTCGCTTAGATCGGTTGTTGATTCGGCTGAAGAACGGGAAGCGGGGAACGCTAGTCGGCTTGCCGTTAAACACTCAGCCCGGACCGCGAGCGGTATCATCGGCACTAGTCGGAAGTAATGAAGACTGATCGTGCGGAGTCGGATTCGAACTCGGGCGGCATCGAGAGCGCAGATGCTTCGACCTTTCAAGTTTGGCGAGAACGCCCTTCACTACTCACCGTCAACTGCAGGCTCTGTGGATGACGGCAAGAGGCAGAACTTGAAGGGTGAATTGTGCAGCAAGCATTTCGATATTGGCGGGCGAAGGCTTTTTGTGGTCGCCTTTCGCTCTGCGAAAGAGCGTCTTTCTGGCGTCGTGGTCGTTGCGATTCCGCCGCTCATGAGACGCCTCTGAAGACGCTCTTTCGCGGAGCGAAAGGCGACCATAGATCAGAGACGATTCCAGTCTTACGACTTCTCGCGATCGGCCTCTTCCTCTGCGCAGTCGCGCTGCCGTTGTTCGCTCAAGAGGCGAATGAGGACCGCGAGCAGCTCATCTTCAAACGCTATGTCGAGTTGCTCGAGAAGCAGCCGAAGCTCGGGACGGCGTTTGATCGGGTTTATCGGCATCATGTTGAACGCGGCTCGGTGGATGTATTTCTTGCTCCATACCGCGTGAAAGAGACCGGCGAAGCGGCGCTGTTGGTAGGGCTCGTTGAAGCTCAACGCGGGCGCGAGGCCGAAGCGGCGGCGGCATTCCTCAAGGCCGAGAAGCTCAGACCGAATGATCCTTTGCCGTCGTTCTCGCTCGCGCGGGTCTTAGTCGCGGAGCATGATTTCGCGGGCGCGATCGCGGCTTGCGAGCGAGCACTCAGTAAGCAGCCGGCTCGCGCGGACTTGCTGGAGATCTCGCAGTTGTTGGCTCAGGTGCAGACGCGGAATGGGCAGCGCGATGACGCGATCAAAACTTGGCGGCGCGTCGAGACTCAGTTCGGCAGCGATGCGCGAACTCAAGAACGAGTCGCGCGCGGGTTCCTCGATGCGGGAGACGTTGCCGGAGCGCGGCAGCGATTCGAAAAGCTCGCTCAGCAAGCGAACGATCCGACGGCGCGGGTGCAGTTCGCGATCAAAGCTGCTGAGTTGCAACTCGAAGCAAAGGAACGCGACGGAGCGATCGCGGCACTCGATCGGTTGCTCGATGGATTGAAGCCCGACAGTTGGCCGGCGCGGCTCGTCAGTCAGCGCATCGAAGAGGCGTTCCTGCGCGAAGACGATCTGAAGGGGCTCGATGCCTATTACCGAGCACGGCTCAAACGGCTGCCGAATGATGTCGAGGCGCAGTTGCGATTCGCGAAGTTGCTCGCGCGCCAGCAGCGACCGGATGACGCGATTGCGGCGCTGCGCGAACTCTTGAAGCGGGCTCCGTCGCAACGCACGGCGCGGCAAGCGCTGATTGACTTGCTCGCGAATACTCAACGTTGGAGCGAGGCGGCGAGCGAGCATGCGGAACTCGATCGGCTCGCGCCCGGAGATGCCGACAACTTGCGCGCATGGGGGCAGATCGTTTTGCGGGATGAAGCGCGTCCGCTCGTTGATCGTCGCAAAGAGGCTGAAGCCATTTGGCGGCGGTTGCTCGAAGCGAAGCCGAAAGAGGCGGCGGCTCAGGTGCAGGTTGCGGAATGGTTGCGGTCGATCGAACGCACCGACGAGGCCGTCGCGCTGTATCGCCGCGCGATTGAATTGGCTCCGAACGAGACTCAGTACCGAGAAGCACTCGGCGAGTTCTTGTTCGCGGTCGATCGCAAGGCTGACGCAATTACTACATGGCGTGAGATCGCAACGGGTTCTCGTAAGTCGGTCGAGAGTCTCAGTCGGCTAGGGCAACTGCTGAAGAATCATGACGATGTCGGAGGAGCGATCGCTGCTTACGCCGCCGCGTGCGATTTGGAGCCTCGGGTTGCCGACTTGCTCGCGCACGCTCGCTTGTTGCGGGACACTCGGAAGTTCGACGAGTCGCTCAAGCAGATCGAGAAGGCGAGCGAGCTTGCTGAGTCGGCTGAAGACCGGCAGCAGGTCGAAGCGGAAGAGTTTGCGACGTTGCAGGCTGCTGATCGCATCGGGCCGGAGTTGCAGCGACTGCGTGCCCTCGTTTTTGGGAGCACGTCGAGTAAGTCGGGTGGCACGCCCACTAAGTCCGGTGGCACGTCCCTGAGCCCTCAAGGCGAAGGGCGTGGCGCGAACAGCGATCCGAAGCGTCCTCAAAGCACAACGAACAACAAGACAAACAGCGGAGACTCGAACGCAGCGACTGATCCCTCACGCCCTTCGCCTGAGGGCTCAGAGCGTGCCACCCAAACGGGTTTTCGAGTTGCCGAGGCTCTGAGACTCGCGCGGCTGAGCTTGTTCATCGAACGACTCGACGACGCACTCGTCGCGGCGCGAGCTGCGGTCAAGAGCGACGAGTCGTCAAACGCCGCGCGAACGCTGCTCGCAACGATCGCTCAGCAAGCAAAGCAGTGGCCCGAAGCTGCTGAGCAACGCCAATGGCTCGCCGAGCACGACCGCCGCTCCGAGTCCGCGCATCTCAGCTCGCTCATCGAGATCGAACGCGAGCGGCAGAACTACGCAGGCGCGCTGAAGGCGAGCGAACGACTGGTCGCGATTGCTCCCGATCATCCCGACCATCGGCGGGTGCAATCCGAATTACTCTTCGAGTTGAAACGCCCGAATGACGGACTCGCCGCGTTACGAGAAGCCGCGCGGCACAGCAGCGATGCAACGTCATGGAGCGGACTAGCTGCAAAGCTCGCGCAACTCGAACGCAAAGACGAAGCGATCGAGACCTATTGGCATGCCTTCAGTCTCGCGAAGTCTGAAGACGACCGATTCGCGATCGTGCGAGCACTCGGCAAGCTGACTGAGCGGCAAGGCGCTAGCCGCCGGTCTGTAACAAATCCGCCACTCGCGGTTGCAGTTCCAGTCAATCAAGAACCCGCAGCGAGCGCCTTGCGGCTCACGGAAGCAACTCAGTTCGCGCGCCTCGTGCAGCGTCTTGAACGACAACGCTTTGAAGGCCAGCAAGACATTCCAATGCGGCGCTGTCTCGTCGAACTGCATCGCTCGGTCGGTGACAACGCGGCAGCACTCGAACGCCTGAAGTCGCTCAATGCCGACGAGCCGAACAATGCGCGCACACTGCAAGATCTCGTCGCGATCACGCAGGCGATGCGAGATCTCAAGCAGGCGATCGAGTACCAGTCGCAACTCGTCACGCTCGATCCTTCGACAGAGAACGAACGACAGCTCGCGAGCTTGCTCTTGGCGGCGGGCGAGCAAGCGGGTCACGCTGAGTTGCTGCGTCGATTGGCAGCGCGTTCGATGAGTCCCGGCGAGCGATTGCAGTTCGTCGACGATCTCGTGAAGTCCGGTCAGCTCAAGCTCGCGGTCGAGTTGCTCGAGGGCGATCTGCAACGGCAGCCGAATGACTGGGAGTCGCGCTATCGACTCGCGGCGCTGCACTTCCAGCAAGGCCGAGAAGCGGAAGCCGTGAAGCACTTCGCGATGCTGCGGCGACTCAACGTGCCGCGCGACCAAAAGGCAAAGCTTCAACTGAGCGCTCAGACGAATGTCGCTTCGATGATTCCGACCGGTTCGTTGCGCGAAGAACTCATTGAGCGACTTAAGCGCGGCCATAGCCTCATTCAGGGCTTGCAGAAGTTCGTAAACACTCGCGCGAGACTGGGGTCGAGAACGCAAGCGGCAATCCAAACGCCGACTGCGATTGAATGGGATGCTCCGCCGGACTTCGGTTCGGCAGCGACCATCGCCCTGTATGTCATGTCGTTGAATGCACCGGTCTCTGAGGACGCGAAGCGATCTCTCGCTATCGAGCAACGTGAGTTTGCAGACGGAGGAACGAAGGCGTTGCCGTTGCTTTGGGATTGGATCGTCGTGCGCGATGAGCTTGATGGCATTCGCCTCTACGACCCGCAGAAGGGACGAGGCGTTGAGCCGACCTATCCCGGTCCATCAGTGCTGAGCCTCGTGAAGGAGCTTGCTCGCCGTGAGCCGATTGCTGGGAACTTGCTGCTTCTGATTTGGCTGAATCACGAATCTCGCGGCATTGCCGGGCTTGAGATTCGATCGTCGCTCGGACAAACGAAAGCAGATGAAGCGAATGGCGACGCGAATTCCGAAGTGACGACGGTTGAGATCCGTCGTCAGGACGAACCTCGGTTGCTGAACCTCGCGCCGGAAACTCTCGACATCCTCGTTGCGGCGTTCGATCGCTTACATGAGCAGCACGGACAGCATCTACGGGTTGATCAAGAAGTCGCGCAGCTTGTCATGCAACTGCATCAAGCAACTCGTCATGAGCAAGCGGCAAAGGTACTGGCTCAAGCCGTCGTGACTGCTCGTACTGCGAATGACTTCGCCGCACTCCTTGTGGCCACTCGAAAGCAAACGACTCGATCGAGTGTGCTGAAGGCGATTCGCGAACGATTACTCGGCTTGAGCGATCAGTCGGCATCGAATCGGCAGATGGCGTTTGTGCCTCCGAGTGAGTTCGAACGGATTCTTCAAAGGCTCGATCCATTCACCGAACTTGAGCAGCGGCGGCAGTTGGCCGAGTGGTATGTCCGACACTGTGCCCGAGTGATGCCGCTTCCGACGAGTTATCCCGATTGGTTTCTTGTGGCGACTGTCTCGACGCCACTTGATCGTCCGCTGCCGCAGCATTCAAAGCCGAGTCCGTTTGTGATTCCCCCTTCGTATCAGGCGGCAACGGTCAATTCCGGCGAGCGTTTGAAAGTCCGATTTCTGTCACATGCCGACCCCTTCAGTGTTCTCGTCGGAGATCGGTTCCTCGATGTGTGGGGCACCGAAATCGTCTGGCCGCATTTGGATCGCAAGCTGATCGCGGCACTGTTGTCGGATCTCGAACGTTGGAGCGCGGCGAGTAGTGGTCGCGAGCGAGAGTTCTTCGAGGTGCTGCGTGCTCAGGCTCTTGAGCGCAGTGGGCGACATGAGGAGTCGGTCTTGTTGCTGAAGGCGTTGCTCGACGAGGAGCCGACGAATTTTCGACGCCGCATCGCAGTCGTCGCTGTGCTCGGTGAAGGCGGGAAGTCAGACGAAGCGTTGCGGGTGCTCGACGCAGAAGCGTTGCCCGTTGAAGGCTCGATGTCGGAAGAGGAAGGCAAGCAGGCGAGCCGCGTGCTTTACGCTCGCGAACGTTATGCGCTGCAGCTTGCTGAGCGGCTGAAGGATCGTGATCGGGCGGCGAAGGCGGCGGGGATTCTCGCGAAGGCCGAGCTTGCTTCGGATGTTTGGTATGAGGTCGCGCAGCTCTGCATGGCGACGGACTTCAGTGGGGGAGTTGCTCCGCAACTCCCCGCCGAGTTGCGGAGCAACTCGGCCACAAAGACGTTCCTCAATGAGTCGACACCGCCGGTTGTCGAACACGGCAATCGCATGTTAGAGTTGCCGGCTGCGTTATTGATTGCGAGAGAGCCGGAGAAGTCGATTGCGGCTGCGGCGCGAGTGCTCAAGACGTTGCCCGCGAGCAACCCGCAACTCGTGCCGTTGTTTCGCTATCAGCCGGGCTATTGGGAGCGTCTGAAGCAACTCGCAATGTTGCTCGACTCGGATGCGGCGCAGGAGATGAAGGTCAGCTCGCTGCTCGAAACGATGCTCTTTCACAATCGTTGGACCGAGCAGACGCAGTATTCGCGCGAGTTGCAGGCGATGCGCGCGAAGTATGAAACCGAGTCGCCGCAAGCTCTCGTTGCGGCTGCGAAGATGAAGCTCAATGAAGCGAAGCATGACGACGCACTCGACCTCTTCGTGCGTGCCTGCAAAGTGCGAAGCGAGTCGCTCGAAGAGAATCTCACTGACATCGAAGCCGCGTTCATGCACAGCAAACGCGCGAATGAGTATTCGTTATTACTCACCGAAACCGACCTACGATCGCTGCCGAAGGCCAGTCGGCGGGCGGTTGATCTCGCGCGGTCGCGAGTGGTCAATGGGCAAGGGACGCTCGAAGCGCTGCGTCTTCTGCGAGCGGGATCGACGGCGCTGCCGAGCTATCAACAAGCGGCGTTGCGGCATTGGGACGACAAAGACGCGAGCCAACATTGGCCGTTCTTTCTCGTGCGGCATGAGGATCTTTTCCCTGTCACAGAAACTACAGAGAAGCGGCAGTGGCTCGGGCTCGACGAACGCACGAACGATGGCACGTCGCGGCATGTGCTCGCGTTTGAAGACATCATCCCTGCGCTGTCGGAATCGAAGATCCGCACGGCACTGACGGAAGAGACCGCGCGGCAACGGCGGCGAGTTCCTCAATGGCTCGCGGGCGAGTTCTATTTGGCTTACTTCGAACTGCACGACAATCAGTTCGATGCCGCGCGAAGCCGCTTGCTGAAGCTCGCTGCTAGTCCGATCCCGGCGAATGTCGTCGGTCAAATGGCGCGGCTCATTGCACGGGTGCAGAACGCGGAAGCGGTCGCGATCGCGTTTATCAGTCGGCTCTGTGATCGAGTGCCCGAAAGCGTGCAGCGGCTCAGCGATCAACCGGCATGGCATCTCGCCTGGATGCACTCGAAACGCGGCGAGCGACAGCAGATCGAAGCGGTGCTCGCGCGAGCGGTCGCGCAGCAAGAGCAGTTGATCGAAGCAAAGCTGCCTCAGGACGAACGGATGCAGCGGCGCTATCAGCTTTGGCTGTCGCACATCGAGGTCTTGCAAGAGTTCGCGTGCAGCGGCGAATCGCTGCGACAACTCAAACGCATTCATCAGCACGCAACGAGCATCAAGCCGAGCGAGCGTCCCAAAGTTTGGGATCTCGCGCATCCGCAGATTTTTCATCTGGAACGAGTCCGTTCGGCGCTGGCTTCGGCATCGTTCGAAGAGAGTTCTCAATTCCTCGCGGACTTCGTGACGGTCGCTGATGAAAAGCAGCCGGAGTCCCAATCGCGCGTTGAGTTGTTGCTTGATGTGACGAGTCCCGGTCTTGCGAGTTCTCCGCTGACATCGTTCTTCGAACTTTGCCTCGAAGCCGCGAGCAAGCTCGAAGATCGCGAGCGACTGAACTTGCTCCGCGAACGACTCAACGCCGCGTCGAAGTCGCGACCGGATTTGACGATCGCGATCGCGCGGACCCGCTTGGCGCTGCTCGAAGCCGAAACACCCGAGGCACGTCTGCCGGCTTTGATACAACTCGAAGAGCAGTGGCAGCGACTGCCAATCGCGAAGCCGGGCAAAACTTCGGCAGAGCTACGGGAACTGGAAGACCGCATCGGCTTCTGGCTGATCGCGCGAACGATCCGTTCAAAGGACAGCGGTGAATTGCAAGCTCTCCGTGCCTCATTCGAAGCCGCAGCACTGAACGCTGCGGGAAGTCATCCGCGCGAAGCATGGCGCGAGACCATTCAAGCCGAGCAACGACGCGGGCTGTGACGTAAGGCGAGCGGCAGGGGAGTCGATGCCGGCCAGTCTGCTTGTACGACGGACTTGTAGTCCGTCGACACGAAGATGCGGCGGACTACAAGTCCGTCGTACTGGTCATTTCTCATTTGCCGCGCGTCTAAGATTTTCGAATCGTTCTCACATCGGAATGCCGGCCATTGTGAGGCCGGCGTAGATCTTGTGGTCGACGATGAGACCTTCCGCCGCCTTTGTCGCGAGCCAGTTTCGTAAGTCGGTCAGCGGGATCTCATGCACGATGATGTTCTCGGATGCGTCGCCGCCTCCGGCTGAGGTCCGCTCGACGTCGACTGCGGAGAAGAACGTGATCATCTCAGTGGTCAGTCCGGCTGAGGACGCGCTCGTCCCGAGTTCTTGCCATCGTCCGCCGGTGTAGCCGCTCTCTTCTTCGAGTTCGCGACGAGCAGCGATCTCAAGCGACTCGTGCTCTTGTCCGACGATGTCACCGGCAAGACCGGCGGGCGTTTCGATCGTGCGAGCGTTGATCGGCGGCCGGAACTGCTCGACGAGAATCACTTTGCGGTCTCGACTGAGTGCGACAATCGCGATGACGCCGGACGTGCGACAGCGTTCGACGTACTCCCATCCTCCGTTATTGACGAACCGCAAGAATCGTCCTTCGTGAAGCACTTGTTTGGCCATTGCGCGAAATCCTTTGTGATGGGAGTAGAGGGTGATGTTTGTCGGAGTCGGAAGTTTGCTACCGCTAAGGAATCGTAAGGGGCACGCTCTCCACTGACCCCGTGTCAGTGGAAGCAACGACTGAGGGGCTAACAACGCAGTCCACATACATCGTTGATCTCGCTCTCCACCGACCTCGCGTCGGTGGGAGCAACGACTGGCGTGCTAAGGATTTCGAAGTCTGAGTTCGCTGACGACGGGGCCGCTTGAACGATCCTTAGCCGCCCAGTCGCGGCTTCCACTGACACGGGGTCAGTGAAGAGCGATTGACGCGGATTGGCGTTGCTAGCCGACCAGTCGCGGCTTCCACTGACGCGGGGTCAGTGGAGAGCTTTGTCCTGCGATCCGTGAGCATCATGAAGTTTGAACGCACGACCTCCGCAAGACGAGGCATGCAAACCGCGTTCGTTGACGGTCCTAAGGGCAATCTCAAAGATCCCCGCCCCTTCGGCCAGAACGCAGTCCGAAGTGCTTGCGACCGCGAATCAATCTCCTTCAAGACAGCTACAAACTCATGTCTGAAATGCCGCAACCCGATCGTCTCGAAGCCGCCCGTATTGAGAAGCTCCAGCGCATCGAAGCTCTCGGACTCGATCCGTGGGGGCAACGCTTTGACAACCATATTCGCATCGGTGATGCCCGCGCGAAGTGCCCCGCAGAGTCGGGCATTGATGGCGATACCGTTCGCGTCTGCGGCCGGATCATGCTGCAGAATGATCGGGGTAAGCTGAAGTTCTTCCATATTCAGGACTGGAGCGGTCGCATCCAGTTATGGATCTCGCAGAAGGACGTTGATGAGCAAACATGGTCGCTGATCGAGAACCTCGATCTCGGCGATCTCGTCGGCGTTGAAGGCGTGCTCAAGAAGACGCGCACGGGCGAGATTTCGCTGTTCGTCAAAGTGCTGAAGATCCTCTGCAAGTCGCTCGCGACTCCGCCGGAGAAGTTTCATGGCGCGAAAGACATCGAGCTGCTGCTGCGTCAGCGCTATCTCGATTTGATCTACAACGAAGGCGTGCTCGACCGCCTGCTGCTGCGGACGAAGATCATCAACTCGATTCGCAACACGTTGAATTCGCAGGGCTTCATCGAGGTCGAGACCCCGGTCCTGCATGCGATTGCCGGCGGTGCTGCGGCGCGGCCGTTTATCACTCATCACAACGCACTCAACATTCCGCTCTATCTGCGCATTGCGCTGGAGCTGCACTTGAAGCGGCTAATGGTCGGCGGTGTCGAGCGCGTCTATGAGATTGGACGCGTCTTCCGGAATGAGGGCATCGATGCCACTCACAATCCAGAATTCACGATGACCGAGATCTATCAGGCGTATGGCAACTACGAGTCGATGATGGAGTTGACCGAAGCCATCGTGACTGATGCCTGCATGGTCGCGAACGGCACGCTGCAAGTGCAGTGGGGCGATAAGACGATCGACTTCACGCGGCCATGGAAGCGAGCGCGATATGGCGATCTCTTCCGCGAGCACGCCGGTTGCGACATGCGTGATCAAGAAGCGGTCGCAGCAGTGGCTCGTAAACTGCATATCGAAGTCAACGGTCGCGACCCTGAAGTCATCATCAACGATGTCTTTGAAGCGACAGTTGAAGAAGCACTGATCGGCCCCATCTTCGTCACCGACTATCCGGCGAAGATGTGCCCGCTGACGAAGCGCAAGTGGGGCGAGCCCGATATCGCCGAACGCTTCGAATGCTTTGTGTGGGGAATGGAACTCGCCAATGCCTACACCGAACTCAATGACCCGCGTCTGCAAGAGGAACTCTTCCGCACTCAGTTGTCGGGACTGGCTGAAGAGGACTCGATGGCCAAGATGGATCACGAGTTTGTCCAAGCGCTGAAGGTCGGCATGCCGGCAGCAGGCGGTTTAGGCATCGGCATCGATCGGCTGATCATGTTGCTGACAAACAGCCGCAGCATTCGCGACATCATCTACTTCCCGTTGATGAAGCCGGAGCATGTTGCGGGAGCGGGGGATGCTCCGAAGCCGGACGCGGCCGCTGAGTGAGCGATGTCTCTCGCCCGGAGTTTGACGTCGTAGCATGGACTTCCAGTCCGTGCTGCCTTTGCCGCGTTCACGCTCGATTGACCGTTGACGTTGAGCACGG
>CAZNMS010000218.1:0-13635 GCA_964573505.1 uncultured Planctomycetaceae bacterium
GCGATCTACACCTTTGCCGGTTTCTTTGTCGGAGTCGCGGGCATCTATCAGTTCTCGCGTCTGACCGTCGGCAACCCGACATCGGGTTCGGGGCTCGAACTGAAGATCATCGCAGCCGTCGTCATCGGCGGAGCAAGCCTCAACGGCGGGCGCGGCTCGGTGCTCGGTACGTTGAGCGGAGCAGCCATCATGTCGGTGATTGCGACGGGATGTAATTTAATCGACATGAAGAATCCGATTCAGGACATGATTCTCGGAGTCATCATCATCGCCGCCGTCTGCGTCGATCAGTTCCGTCAACGACGCATCGCGGGTTGATCCCATTTGGGTGTGACCGGTACTCCGACGCTGAATTTGAGTCGTCTCCGTCCGACCCGGGCGGACGGGACGAACGACTGGTCGGCTACATGACTCTAAAACAAAGCCTTTTTCGCTTTCCGTCCGGCAAGCCGGACGGAGTGTGATCAAGTCAGCTCGTTCTTGTAGCTGCCAGTCGTTGAGTCCGATGGGGCAATCCCGCCGGAGACCGAGCCGGTATGTCGGCGTTAGCCAAAAGAGATGTGTCACTCGGAGCATGTCATGACTTTTACACGCCGCAACTTCTTGCAGACCGCTACGGCTTCGTTGTCGCTGAGTGCTTTGTCGGTTCGGGCTGATTCGCCCAATGAGCGAGTGCGAGTCGGAGTCATCGGGACCGGCGTGCGCGGCAAGTACTTGATCGGCAACCTGCCGCCGTCGGTGACTGTCGGGGCGATCTGCGATTGCGCGTCGCTCCGCATCGCGAGCGTCATGCAGCCGACTGGCACGTTCGAGAAAGTGCTCGCTCAATTCAGTCAGGCTGATGCGGCGAAGTGCGCGACGTATCAGGACTACCGCCAGTTGCTCGATCGCGCGAAAGCCAAAGACAAACTCGACGCCGTCATCATCGCGACGCCGGACCATCATCACACACTCGCCGCAATTCTCGCTCTGCAAGCCGGGCTTGATGTGTATGTCGAAAAGCCGCTGACGGTCTGCATTCGCGAAGGCCGCTTGTTGGCCGACGCCGTGAAGAAGTCCGGTCGAGTCCTGCAAGTCGGCAGCCAACAGCGCACGATGGAAGTCAATCGCTTCGCCTGCGAGTTCATTCGCAACGGCGGATTGGGCCGCGTCTCGAAGGTCGAACTGCCGAACTATCCGGGGCCGCTGCCGATGCCGTCGCTCGATGCCGAACCGGCATTTGGCGGAGTCGACTTCGATCTCTTCTGCGGTCCCGCTCCGCTGCGTCCGCATCATCGGCATCTGTGGATGAAGGAAGATTTCAAAGTCGGCAGCTTGCTGTGGCGCGGATGGGATCTGTTCCGAGACTACTCCGGCCACTTGATGACGAATTGGGGAGCGCACTCGGTCGATATGGTGCAACTGGCTCTCGGTCGCGATGACACCGGCCCGGTTGAAGTGCGCGCAATCGAGCCATCGTCGGTCGCCGAGTTAGGGCCGCGCTGGAAAGACAAGACTCCGCAACCGGTCGGTGATGCGTCGGATCGTCGCTTCTGGCCAGTGATGATGAAGTACGCGGACGGCGTCGAACTGCACTTCGCGCACGGCCCGGATTTCATCGTCTTTCACGGCGAGAAGGGCCTCTTGAAGATGCGCCGCAACTACTTCGAAACCGACCCGCCGGGCCTCATCAAGAACGGTCCCGATGCCGCTGTCGCTGAAAGATGGAAAGGCGGAGGTCATGTCGCTCGGCCGCATTTAGAGAACTGGCTCGACGCGATCCGCAGCGGAGCAACGCTCAACGCGCCCGTCGAAGCGGGGCATCGCACGGCAACGATTTGCCATTTGGCGAACCTCGCACGCGAACTGAATCGACCGCTCTTTTGGAACCCGCAGCGTGAGTCATTCAATGGCGACGATCGTGCTCAAACGCAGGTCAGTCGGAATCGGCGTGCGGGGTTTGAGTTGCCAGAAAGATGATGAGGACGGCGACCTCTGCACTCGTACCAAAAGAGAAAGGCGAGACTGATCACATCAGTCTCGCCTTTTCTTTGATCCGCTCGGAGACGCGTTGAGCGGATCATGCCAACAGTCAAATCAAGGTTGCCAATCAATGAGGTCAGTCGTTGCGGTCAATCTCGGATGCAAGCTCGGTCGTCAATGAGGTCTATCAATGCGGTGATTCAGTGAGGTCTATCAAGGAAGTGCGTCTCTACTTAAGTCAGCATGTAACAGTTGCTGCACCCGTCTGATTCGCTCGACCGCGGTCGAAACTTTGTCGAGCGACTCGCTCAATCGGTGATCGCTGCTCGGCGGGTGCAGCGTTGTGAGCAGCTACTTCTACAGAGCACCGGGTAGCTGAAATCGTGAGATTTCGGGCATTTCAACCGTCCGAAATCTGACGATTTCGGCTACGCAATCGCGAACGCGGGCTGTCGACCTATTTCGAGAGGTTCTTCAACACGCTGTCGATGTCATCGCCTTGCGGCATCGGCACCAGAATGTCTTGCGACTCTTCGAAGAACTTGAGGTCTTCAATCTTGAGTGAGCTTTGCGGCTTCTCTTTGCGTGTCGGGGTTTCGAGTGGCAGATCAGCAGGCTTGCGAGCGATGCGTGATTGCCGAGCGTCGATCACTGACTGAGCCGCACTTCGCAGATCCTCGTCGCTCAGTCGGCGGAGATTGCCGAGTTGAGTCAGCGGTTCGACGATGCGAGCGACTCGATTCACCGTTGCTTCCATCAGGACAACGTCCATCAGGCTCTTGCGCATCGAGTTGATCACTTCAACTTGCGATGCGAGTTCGTCACCGAGATCGCTCAGCACTTCGAGATTGCGGACTGCTGACGCGACGTCCTTCGTCTGCTGATTCAGTTGATCTTGCAGACCGATCAGCGACTTAAGGTTGCTGGCTGCTTGCTCGGCTTCGCCTTTCTCAACAAGGTCGGACTTGATCGCAACGAGGTCAGTCAGATTGTCGCGAGCGGTCTCGGCGTCTTTGCCTTCGGTAATTGTCTGCTGCTTCAACTCACCGAGTTGCTTCACCGACTTCATCGCGATCTCGATGTCAGAGACCTCAACTCGAGCGGCATCTCGAACTCGAATCAGAGCAGCGATCGCAGCGTTCGCGTGCTGAGCGTGCTCACCGGCAGAGACAACTTGCTGCTGCAACGCGACGAGATGATTCGCTTGAGCTTGTGCCTGATTGGCTTCGTCGCTGCTCTTAAGCACGCTCGACTTGAGCGTCACGAGTTGATCGAGCGAGTTGAAAGCAGCCTGCATCTTGTCGTTCTCGGCCTGCAATTCTTTGCACAGTTGTTGGACCGCGACGACGCTGATGCGTGCTTCTTCCAATTGGCGATGCTGTGCTTTGAGGCCCGTCAGCAGGTTGTTCGTTTCCCAAACTTGATCGCGAACGCCGACGAGCTTTTCGACTTCGCGTTGCAGTTGGGTCATGTTGGTGCGACTCGCTGCCAGTTCTCGCATGAGCGGCCGGCGGACAACAACGTCCATAGCGATGACTCCCATCAGCAGTCCGATGATGAGGGAAGCCCAACGAATTTGTTGTCCGGCATCCGCTACCGACAACGTCGACGACTGGCGATTCAATGACATCAAGAGTTCCTCCGCAGGATGTGGATCAGTGATGAGCGAAGGCCGATGTGCGAGCACGCATTGCTCTCAAGTCCGCTCTCGGCACGAGTGGGCGACTTGAAGCTCTCTTGCGATGCAGAAGAAAAGAAAGGCATGAAACCGTTGCGGGGTTCGGAAACATGTCGTGAGCGGCGGAATCAGAACCGCCGAGTTGCTCACCGCAACAGCGAAGCTCGCATCAATCGGCTCTAACGAAGTATCAAGAGCACGCTCTCTGGTATCGCCCAACTACCCAGTCGGAATTGCTTCGCACTGCTTCGTGACCGGCACAAATTGCCTAAGTCGGAGCTACAGCCGTTACAGGGCGCGATCGCCGAACAACCGGCGCGAGGAGCACGACTGCTTGCGATGATCCCTCAATCGAACGCCTCGCATTGATTGCAGACGCGATGAACGCGGATGTTGCGCGGACATTCGTAGCATGGATGCCTACGTCCGTGCGGCGTCGCTGTCGGACATAGGTGTCCGACCTACACGACGCCTAATGGGAAGTTATTTCGAGCCACTCCCCACTCCCCACTCCCCACTCCCCACTACTTCGCCGAGATGTCGTAACTCGTGAGATGCTGCATGTCGCGCAGATAGAGGCGGCCTCCGGCGACGACGGGATGCGCCCATGTGGGATAGTCGCCGTCGTCAGTGCTGAAACGCCCCTTCTCGACGTACTCCTTCGGATTGGCTTCGACGAGCGCCATCTCGTTCTTCTCTCCGAAGCAGTAGAGATGCCCGTCGGCATAGACGAGCGAGCCTTTGCTCACGCTTCGCGCCTGCCACTCGATCGCGCCGGTCTTGAAGTTCTGACAGATCAAACCGCCGCTGCCGAAGCCGTACATGTAGCCGTCGACGAGCACGATGCCGCCATGATGGTTCGCCATCTTCTTCTCGAAGTAGATCTCGTCCGCCGTGAAGCCGTCGTTCGTCTTTGTGAGTTGCACCAGTCCGCCGCCAGTGTTGTAGGCCGATGACGCGAAGACGCGGTTCTCGTGAAAGATCGGAGTCGCGACGTTCGCAGTGCCATTGGCCGGGCGAGCGTAGGACCACAACAGCTTTCCCGTTTGAGCGTCGAGGCCGACAACGCGCGCGGTGACTGAGGTCTCTTCGGCTGCGGCATCTTGAGCGGCGTCTTTGTTGTTGCGGCGATTGCGCGACTTCTTGCCTCCGCCGCCGGTGAATTGAATGACTTGCCGAACTCCGTGCGACTCGACGACGAGCGCCGAGCAATAGTGAGCTTTGTCCGGCACATCACCGCTGCGCCAGACGACTTTGCCCGTCAGTTTGTCGAGCGCCACAACGCAGCCCTCGCTGCCTCCGGGCGTGACGATCAAGTGATCGCCATCAACGAGCGGGCTCTCGCTGAAACCCCATCCGGGGCGAGACCCGCCGAGATCGCTGACGAAGTGTGTACTCCAAATTACCTCACCCGAATCCGCCTTAAGGCACGTGAGATCGCCGCCGCCACCGAGTGCATAGACGCGATCGCCGTCGACCGTCGGAGTTCCGCGCGCTCCGTTGCCCTTCTGATGCTTGTATTGCGAGTCCTCATTGGTCGGATGCGTCTTCCAAATGACTGAGCCATCTTCTGCTTTGAGGCAGAGCACATACCCCTGCCCGTCGATGTTGCCTTGAGTGAAGAGTCGCCCGCTCTTCACGGCCAATGACGAGTAGCCCTCACCGAGATGCGCGACCTTCCAAACAACGCTCGGCCCTTTCTCCGGCCATTGCTTGAGCAATCCCGTCTCTGCCGAGCGACCATCACGCTGCGGCCCGCGCCATTGCGGCCAATCCGCAGACGATTGCCCGAACGCAGCACGACCAATCAACGCCGCCAATGTGAGCAAGAGAGCTGAGAGCCGCATGAGCTGCCTTTCGAATGAGGAACGAAGACGAAGCGGAAGTAAGAATCATTACAATAAGAGCAGCAAGAAAGTGGGCTTCGAACGGAAGCGCTCTATTGTCTTTCGCCCCGAAGCCGCATCTTTTGGATTGCGGCGAAGCCGCCTTTTCTTTGGCAGAAAGAATGGGAAGAGCCATTCGACGCCGGATTGAATGGCGTTGAAGACGGCTCCGCCGAAATGGAAAGCGGTGATGAATCACCGCACTCCAAGAAGCGGCGCCCGAGTTCCCAACTCACACAGGTTCGCAGTGCCGAGCGGAGCAACCGAAGGGTTGCACCGAAATGCGACCTACTTCCTCGACTGCGCGAAGCGCGCTACCGACCGCAGCACTTCTTGAACTTCTTGCCGCTGCCGCAAATGCACGGGTCGTTGCGCCCGAGCTTTTCGCTGAGAAATTGCTCGGTTGGCTTGTTGGGCACGACGATCTTTGGTGGCACGGTTGCTTTCACTGGGGCGCGTGAGTGATGGACGATTCGTGGCCCCATTGATTGCGAATACTTCTCCTTCCAAGACCGCGCAATGGCCTCTTCTTCCGCAGAGATTCTCTGCTGGATTTCCGCCAGTCGTGAAGCGTCACCGGCTCCTTCAAGAATCACCCTCAGATGGCAAAGCAATGTGAGTGACTTCTCGTGGCCTTCGATCTCCATGCCCCGTCTGATGATTGCTTCCGCCCGTTCCCAATTTGGCGATCCCGTTACTTGGCCTTCGTAGATTTCCGCCCATTGCACCCATGTGGTGGGAGTGTTGGAGCAATTGTCGATGAGTTCTTCAATGAGTTGGTCGCATGCGTCGGCATTGCCGAGTCCAAAGAGTGCTCTCGCCTTCCTGAATCCCCACTCCAACTCTAGATCGAGAGCATCCGTGAGATAGGGGCTTAAGTCGTCGGCCAATTGCACGAGTTGCTGCCAATACTTTGCGTCTATCTTGCCCGCCTCGAACAACGCTTCTTCGAAGCATTCGAGGTTCTCATACATCAAGCAGTCGAGTTCGAAGACCATATCAACTTCATCAATTCCCGGAATTTCGAATCGCTTGAAGCTGTCGAGGACTTTGGCCCAGAACGGAGTCCAAGACTCAACCGAGGCCTCGAAATTCTTGTCTTCCAATGCCTTCTTGGCGCGACCGGCAAGTTCTTGAAGTTGCTCGGTGAAGGGTTCCTCGGGGAGCCATCGTTCCCAGAGGACGAAGACCAGTGCCGCGACTTTGTCATCCGGCTCATCGCTGACTTCGAAATCACCAAACTCCCTCAGGAAGGAGTAGACACTCTGGATTCCGCCGCTGCCGGTGACCGCCTCGCGAAAACTCTCGGGCGTCAGGTCACCAATGTTCCACTCGGCACCGAGATCTCGGAGCTTCGCCAGAATCTGCTCGTCTGAGAGTTGCCGCATCTCGGTCAACACAGCGGCTGACAGACGGCAACGACACGGCCCTTCGTCGTCGTCGTCGAAGTCATACTCATCGAGTTCGAATTCGTCGTACTCGTCATCAACGCCATCGTCATCTTCATCGTCGTCTGGGGCGATCAGGTCACCACTGACTGCAGTGGGTTTGAGTTCTTCGTCATCGACTTGCGACTGTTCCTGCTTAGCCATTGATCTCTCATCCTGAATTCAAATGTGACGGGGGAGCGTGAGCGACGAGAAGCGATCCCTACGCGCTTCAAATTGTGAAGCCGACAACGTCTTCCAATCACCGCCCGAGTTTCATGAAGCCGTCAACCGACGACTTCAACGAGTCGAGTTTGGCGTTCTCGCAACGACCTCGCGACTGACACGAAAACGTCGCTCGCTCTGCAAGTTGAGACGCTCGGTCTAAGGTCTCGCTCGGACCGGATCGCTCGTTATCTCACGGAGACACTCAACATGCTGACTCGCTGCCTGACTGTGTTGCTGACGGTTGTAGTTTCGCTGACATGTATTCGCTGTTCCCCCGCGCGAGCCGGGGATCTGAAGGCCGGTGCTGCGACCAGCAACATCACTCCGCCGATTGGCGGCGAGATCATCGGCGGCTTCTCGCCCTATCCGTCGACTCACATTCATGACGAGCTACATGCTCGGTGCCTCGTGCTCGATGACGGGCAGACGAAGTTGGCGCTCGTTGTTTGCGACCTGCTCGGCATTCATCGCAACGTCAGCAGCGAGGCTCGCAAGCTGATCCAATCGAAAGTTGGGATCCCCGCCGAGCACGTGCTGATCAGCGCGACTCATACGCATTCGGCAACGAGTGCTCTCGGCAAAGACCGCATGAAGATGCAGACGGAACTCGACGACTATCAGCAGTTCGTCGCCACTCGCATCGCCGACGGAGTCGCTCGCGCGAACAACGTGCTCAAGCCCGCTGAGCTTGCCTTCGGGACGGTCGATATCCCGGAGCACCTCAATAACCGCCGCTGGCACATGCGACCGGGGACCGTTCCGGCCAATCCGTTTGGCGGACAAGACCTCGTGAAGATGAACCCCCCGGCCGGAAGTCCGAACCTCATCGAGCCCGCCGGACCGATCGATCCGACGGTCTCGTTTCTGTCAGTGCGCACGCGCGACGGTAAGCCGATCTCGGTCTATGCGGCGTACTCGTTGCACTATGTCGGAGGCGTCGGAGCGACCGACATCTCGGCCGATTACTTCGCGATGTTCTCTGAGCACTTGAAGCAACTCATGCAGACCGAGCCGCAAGATCCGCCCTTCGTTGCCATGCTGGCCAATGGAACGAGCGGCGATATCAACAACATCAACTTCCGCAATCCGCGTCCCTCGAAGCCGCCTTATCAACACATGCGATATGTCGCCGAAGACGTCGCCAGCAAAGTGCATGCAGCCCTCAAGCCGCTGACGTATGAGTCGTCGCTCTCGCTTTCGGCTGCGTATCGCGAGCCCGAACTCGGCTGGCGCCGCCCGACTGCCGAGCAACTCAAATGGATGGAAGCGACGCTCGCGAAAGGTCCGCAGAGCAAGCAAGACCTCTCCTTCATTTATGCCGGGCGCGTGCAGCGTCTCGCCGAGTACCCGCCGACAACGACCGTCCCCGTGCAGGTCTTGAAGATCGGCGACGTCGGTATCGGCACGATGCCCTGCGAGGTCTTCTGCGAGATCGGCCTCGACTTCAAACGAGAGAGCGCAATCAAGCACTCGTTTATGGTCTCACTGGGTCACGGCTACTTCGGCTATCTGCCGACCCCGCGCCACATTGATCTCGGCGGCTACGAAACATGGATCGGAACGAATCGTCTCGAACGCACGGCCTCCGACAAGCTGCTCGCGCAACTCATCGAGATGTCCCGGCAACTCACCGCGAAGTAGCGCACTCGTTCCCAAGCTCCGCTTGGGAACGTCGCATCGAGAAGCTCCTGTTTCCCGTCCGGTTCGTCATCCGCAACTCAAAGTCGAATGCCTCAAGCAGGCTTTGTCCGCACCTCAGAGAATGTACGACGGACTTGTAGTCCGTCGATCTGCGGCGGCGACGGACTGCAAGTCCGTCGTACAAAGATGCGCCGAGTCGCAGTAGCTGGGACGCCAATTCGAGAAGTTACTCCTCGACGCTCCCTTAGCTTCAGCCTCTGACGTTCCCCACTCTCAAACAACGCTCGCTCATGAAGTCGATCACCGCCAGCAACTACACCAAAGACGCGCTCTATCCCGGCATCGCAAAGGCCATCTCCGAGATCCTCAAGACTGAGGCGTCGGTCTCGCCGGTTGCAGTGCTGCTCAAGACGCAGCGACTGACCCCGCAACTACTTGAAGACTGGCGCTTCGGTCGGATCCCTTATTTGGAGCGCGTGCTGATCGGCAGCCTCGGGAAGATGAGCCGCATCTTGCGGATCTTCGAGCAGCATTCTCGTTCGCTCGGACTGGTGCCGATTCAAACCGAGTACCGCAAGTTCGGCCGCGGAAAGACGCGGATCGTGTTGAGGTTCTCGAAGAGCCATTCGCCGGCAATCGAAGCGGCTTACTCGCGGCATTACTTCAAGCCGGATGCCGCCGAAGCGGAACGCACGCGGCTCGCTCACAAAGCTCAGAAGCAGCAAGAGAAGCAGGCAAAGATAGCCGAGCGCCGTCGGTTGCGAGCAATGGAAGACGATGATTGACCGCGCGGCGGTTCGGAATCAGCGCGTGATCGGCGCGTTGATAGTCGTGGTTCGCTCCGCGAACCAACGCTTTCAGGCGTTATGAATGACGACGGTTTTGAACCTCAGACGTTGGTTCGCGGAGCGAACCACGACTATCTGCGACCGTCGCCGATAAGCATCTCGCGCATTCTGAATAACAGCCGTCAAACGAACGCGACGATCCAGAAGACAGCACGGACTGGAAGTCCATGCTACGACGGCAACCTGTCAGTCGAGATACACAAACTCGTTCGCATTCAGCAGTGCTCGCGCGAGTGCGAAGAGGCTTTGCTGTTCGACGAGTTGTGATGCGGCAGCGAGTTCTTCGCGCGTCGGTGCTCGTTGCAGCGTGAGCAGGAATGCGAAACGGGCTTGCTCGGTCGGGTTCGCGGCTTCGGCTTTGATGCGAGCACTGAGATGCTCAGCCTGCTGCAGCATGAATTCGTTATTACTCAGCGCGAGCGCTTGCAGTGCTGTCGTCGTTGTTACACGCGCCGGAGTGAAGTTCGCGGGATCGGGACAATCGAGCGTCGACATGAAGCGATGCGGGGTCGTGCGGACGACGAAGCGATAGATGCTGCGGCGCCAAAGTTCCGGTTTGTCGGGCGTCACGTACTCGTAGATCGGGGCATAGGCTTCGGTGTACTTGAAGTCGCGATAGCCCGGACCGCCTCGTTCGAGATTCAGCTTTCCGGTAACGGCCAGCACCGCATCGCGCAGCGACTCAGCATCAAGCCGGCGCGAGTTCTGGCGCCACAGCAGCCGATTGCTCGCATCGACCTGCGCTTCAGGACGACGCATCGCAGAGGCTTGCCGATATGTCGCACTCGTCATCAGCAAGCGATGCAGTTTCTTGATCGACCACTTTGAACGCAGAGCTTCGTCAGCGAGCCAATCGAGTAACTCGGGATGCGAAGGCCGATCGCCGCCGTAACCGAAGTCGCTCGGCGTATTCACGAGTCCTTGACCGAAGTGATGATGCCATAGCCGATTGACGAGCACGCGCCGCGTGAGCGGGTTGCTCGGATGCGTAATCCAATCGGCCAGCAAGCGACGTCGCTCTCCTTCCGGCGTTGAGTCATCGCCGAACTCGGGAACGGCATGACTCACGCACGACGGGCCGCCGGGCAGCACGACGTGCGTCGGGTCTTCGGGATTACCGCGCCGCAGCACGGTCACGACGGGCGGCTTCTCGCTCACGATCGCATAGACCTTTTCCGGAGCCGGTAACGCTCGCAGTTGTTGCTCAAGTTGCTCGATCTCGCGTCGCCGATCAGCGAGTTGCTGCTGCTCGGCCGCGCTGAGTTGCGAGGCTTGCACATCCGGCCGCAGTTGAGCGTCGCCGAGAAACAGCAAGTCGTGACCGATGCCGTCGCCGCCGTCAGTTGCGATGAGCGTCAGCGTCTTTGCATCTGCCGAGATTGCGATATCGAGTTGCGTCGTCTCGTCCTTCTTCATCTTCAGCTTCTGCAGCTTGAGTTCTTGATCGACATAGACACTGAAGTCCGCGACCGAACCGGCACCGCCTGAGCCCGCGCCGAAGCCGACAACTCCCGTGAGTCGCAGTCCGCCGGTGGCGGGAGCTGATGCGGCGCGAACTCCCATCACCTGCGATCGCAGCTCGGCGAGATCGAACGTCACTCCGCCATTCGCATGCAGGCCGAGAATCGAATGCCCCGGCTGCGCGTAATCGACTCCGGCAAGCTTCGTCGAAACTTGCGCATTGAGCGGTCCGTTGCGAATCGCATCCCAAAAATGACCGCTCGTTGCGGGTACGCCTTTTATCTCGCGCTGAAAGTCCGCGAAGACCGGCTTTTGGCCGTCGGGCACAAAGACCCATTTGACGAAGCGCCGCGCGTCGAGCGGATTGCCGGGCAACTCAAGCTTCTGCAACCGGTTCGTTGCGATGTCGCGGTGATAGGTCAGCTTCTCTGAGATGTAATTTCCGTTCCTCAGATCGATTCCGCGTCCGGCTGTTCCCGTGCCGCGTCCGTCTCCGCCGCCGACAATGTCTGCAAGACTCAATCCCTCTCCACTGAGAGCCGCGATCTCCGCTCGCGATTTCGTGATCGCTGCGGTGAGTCGCGCCTTCTCGTCGGTGACGCGCTGCACGTCGCTCTGCACGACGTCGCGTTCGCCGCGTTTCACTCCGGCAAAGACAGCGGTCAAGCGGTAGTACTCGTCCTGCGTAATCGGATCGAGTTTGTGATCGTGACAGCGAGCACAATTGACCGTCAGGCCCATCGTCGCCGTCATGACTTGAGTCACGATGTCATCGAGATCGCCCGCGCGAGCCGCTCGTTTCAAGACATCGCTGCGCGTCTCGATCTGTCCGACAAAATCCCATGGCCCGGCTGCGAGGAAGCCCGTTGCGATCACCGCCTGCGGATCATGCGGCGCGATGACATCTCCGGCGATTTGCTCGCGCAGAAACTGGTCATAAGGCCGATCGGCATTGAGAGCTTCAATGACATAGTCGCGATAGCGCCAGGCATTGGGGCGAATCTGATCGCGTTCGAAGCCGTGCGTGTCGGCGTAGTGCGCGATGTCGAGCCAATGCCGCGCCCAGCGCTCGCCGTACTGAGGCCGCTTGAGCAAGTCGTCGATCAAGCGTTCGACCGCCGCGTCGGCTCCCGCGCGATAGTCCGCTTCAAAGGCTGCGACTTCCTCTGCTGTCGGCGGCAGGCCGAGCAAATCAAAGGTCGCTCGGCGAATGAGCGTTCGCGGATCAGCTTCAACGCTCGGGCTGAGTCCTCGTGCTTGCAGCTTCTGCCAAACAAATGCGTCGACTGGATTCGTTCGCCAATTGGCCGGAGCGGCGGTGACAGTCGGCACCGGCACGCTCGCAACTGGCAGCAACGACCAAAACGTTGCATCGCCCTTCGGCTTCTCGCGCAGTTGCAGCTTCTCGGGCCAATGAGCACCGGCCGCGATCCAGTCACGCAACGCCTTTGCTTCGACCGGCGTCAGTGCATCACCCTTTGCCGGCATCTCGGGCGGCTGACCGTCCTGCGAGATCGAACGCAGGTAGATCGGACTTTGCTCGGGCACCTTCATGACGAGTGCTGCTCCAGAGTCGCCGCCCTTGAGCATGCTTGCGCGAGTCGTCAGATCGAGCCCGCCTTTCGCATTGTCAGCGCAGTGGCACGACACACATTTCGCCGCGAGCACCGGAGCAACGCTCTTTCGAAACCGAGCAAGCTCAGCAGCCGAGTCCGCGTCTTCCGCATGCACCGCAGAAGTCAGCACGCCAATCGCCGCGAGCAACAGCAAACGCAGAGTCATTGATTTCGTCCTTCATAGCTTCAACGCGTCCGCCCAAAATCTGCGCTTCGAATTCTTGTCCCACTCGATGCCGTGCGGTCTTGAGATTCGTTTTGGCTGAGGCATAGCCGCGTTAAGGCGCAGCTTTGGCGGGCTTTTTCGCACGACCGCCTTTGGCTCCATTCGATCGCGCGGCATTGGATTTGGCGTCAGAAACGGCTGCACTTCCGCGACGGGCCTGCTTCGATGCCGCAACGCTCCTTCGGCTTTCACTGGCAAGCTGCTTCATCCACTGCGGGAAGCCAAACACTCCGTTGAGCAATGCCGCGACTGCAAATTGTTGATCGAGTGCCGGCCACTCAATCGCGATGCCTTCACCGAGAGTGACGACGTTCGCTAACTGCTTCGTAGTCGCTCCGGCGAGTCCTTCGAGCAGACGGACTGGGATCGTGAGCAAGCAACCGTTCGTGAGCGAGATGACGGCGGCTTTGCGGCGAGCGTCGTATTTCACCGCGGCAGCTTGCGGCTCGGTTCTCACTGCATCTCGTCCGCGTTTGGTGGCAGCGGCGACTTGCCGATCGAACTCTGCTTCGGACATCGGGATCGGATGAGCGAGCGTCATGGATGTAGCCTGTTCCATTCGGAGAGGAGTTTCTCACCGGGCGGGCCGGCACAATGGATGAGGAAAACTGGTACGACGGACTTGTAGTCCGTCGAACGTCGTGAGAAGCGACGGACTGCAA